>NZ_KV799832.1:129846-173143 GCF_001810085.1 Corynebacterium sp. HMSC072A02
GTGCGCCTCGTGTGAGGCGCACGATTATTTTTATCTTAGCGAGGAGGAACGTCACCGCTCATGATGACTTTGTTCTGGGCGGCGTCCCAACGGAAGTTTGCTTCCGTGGTGCCCGTCGGAGCGGCATTGGCGTCGTCTTCTTGCGGCCAGTGGTAGGTCACGGAAATCTCACTGCCATTGACTTGCTCGACGCTGGGGAAGAAGGCGTAGGGCTCGGCGGTGGCGGTGCCGATGTACTCGCCGTAGTGGAAGAGCATGATGTGGTGCGGCGAGGAGGCCGTGGCACCCTCGACGGAAATGGTCTGCCAACTCAGCTCCGCGCACGGATCGAAGTGGGCGGAATCAACCAGTGCCCATTCATGTCCATTCCACTGGGGAACCTGGGCGATGTTGTCGGCGAAAGCGGCGTGGGCATTTCCTGCCTCGCAGACTTCGGCGACGGGGCTGGCCTGAACCTCTTCTGGGCTGCTGCATGCAATGAGGGGGAAGCAAAGTAGTGCGGCTCCGGCGAAAACTCGTGGTGTGAACATTGTGTTCTCCTTTCTGAGGTCTCGGTGTGGTTCCAGACCCTACAAAGGCCGCAGAGACCCCGGCCAGAGTTACGGAGAGCATTCCTCGGGTCAGCGGGTAGTCTCTCAGGCATGGAGAATCTGTCTGGTCGTACACTGTTCGTCGCCGCCGTGGATGCCGAAGCCACGCATGTTCCTGAGGGAGCGCCGCTGCTCATCACGGGTATTGGTACGGTTCCCGCCGCCATCGAGCTGACAACGGTGCTGGCGTCGGCAGAGGTGTTGCCGGAGCGTGTCATCAACATCGGTACTGCGGGCGCGCTTCGCGACGATCTCTCAGGCGTCTTCGAGATCTCCCACGTACGCAAGCACGACTTTCACCTGGAGGTGCTCAGCGATGTCTCCCGCTATCTGCTCCCGGAGGTCATCGAGCTAGAGACCTCCGGTAAGCTGCCGACCGCCACGCTTGCCACGGGTGACGCCTTTATTTCGGATACCCCGACCCGCACGCGCCTTGCCCAGGATTCTGCGCTGTGCGATATGGAGGGCTACGCCATCGCTGCGGTGTGCCGAAAGTTTGGTGTGCCGTGCACGCTTCTCAAGCAGGTTTCGGACACCGCTAACGAAGAATCCTATGGCTCGTGGGCCTCGGTGCTCGACCGCGCGGCGGAGGAGTTGGCCGCCGCCTTCGGCACGGTGTCCGCGGACTAGGCCCTCCATAGGGCAGTTGTCGGGTGCATAATTGTGTATTGCGACCAGCATGAGGGTTCACACACTCGTGCCGCCTGGTGCACCGTGGTGTGCTTCCGGGATTGTGATGCGTGCCGATAAATAAATGTTTCTGTTACCAACACCATTAGGTGTGGGGTTGGCAATCGGGGGTTAGGCGCTACAGGCGTTGCTGAGTCTGGATGAACGGGATATATTCACAGCTGGAATAGGTGCTTGTGCCAGTTCATTTTCAGTTTGCATGGGGATTGTCATGAAAATTTCAAAATCGTTATCCATTAAGCTGTGCGCGTTTGTCTCGGCTACTGCCGTCATTACCGCTACAGCGGTGGCGCTTCCGAACGCGTCTGAGGCAGCGCTGACGGATCCAAGTCTTTCTACTCAACACGGTGATGATCTAGGTCAAGGGCCCGAAGCATCAATCACGCTCCAAACAGACCGCCAAAAGGTTAAGCCAGGTGACTCGGCGGTTGCCCATGTCACGCTTACAGGCGATGTACCTTTCCCGGAAACTGGGGCATGGCGGTACGGTGAATCGGATGCCACCGCGGTGCTTTTTGAGCTGCAGGTCGATCCAAAGCTGATCGTTCAGAACGTTGATCAGCTGTCCTTCCAGTGGGGTGATGGTCAGTCCCGCACCCCTTTGGACGTGACTGTGGACGAAGAACACAACAGTATTCTGTTTGAGTTCACTCCAGTTGAAAAACTTCCGCTTGGCCCGAACCCCACAATGAGTGTGGACATTCCTGTGACAGTCAGTGAGGAAGCCAAGCCTGGTGAAGACCTTGGAATCGGCGTGGCCACGGAGGTGGATATTCGGCCGACGCTCGACTGGACGTGGGGCAATTGGGACATGGTTGAGGACCCAAACGGAGACCAATGCGTGCGTCTGGCTACAGGTAACCTCCACTTCGAGAATCCTGGACAGTACGGCACGTGGCTAGCAGATTTGTGGTTGGGTGCGGATAACAACGATTTCGAGTTGGAGGGCCCTGCCACCTTTGCTGTCACGGATAAGAATGGTTCCGACTTTACGGATCAGGTCTTCCAGACTGAGGACTATCCTGCTTCGACGCCAAATCCGTCGGCTGAACCAGAAATCTGGACGGGTGCGGATGGTACAGATTTCGGCTTCTACCGTTGGCTGCACAGGTACCAGTGGAAGATTAATGATCAAAAGTTTGCTGGTGATGTCTGGATTCCAGAAGGGTCGACCATTCACATTGAGCAGCTAGTTCGCTCCAAAACCTGCAGCTTCGAGCCCGAAAGAGAGCATTTTGGTGCGAAGGTTGAAAGCCACAACTCGCCATTGTTTAAACAGGCTACTGCGAGGACAACCCTAACGGTAGAAGAAGAACCTACCCCTGAGCCGTCGCCGACTACGGAGTCTTCGTCGAGCTCGTCGTCGAGTTCTGTGTCTTCTTCGGTTGTTCCGTCGTCTTCGGTGACGTCTTCTTCTGCTGAGCCGTCGCCGACTACGGAGTCTTCGTCGTCTTCGTCGAGCTCGTCGTCGAGTTCTGTGTCTTCTTTGGTTGTTCCGTCGTCTTCGGTGACGTCTTCTTCCGCTGAGCCGTCGCCGACTACGGAGGAGTCTTCGACTGAGTCTTCTTCTACGACGCCAACGAGTACCGAGCAGTGCGTGACGAGTACCGTCACCACGACGGTATCGCCTTCGGAGACCGAGCCTGAAGGAACTGAAAGCTCTGAGGCCACGACTGTGACTGAATCCGAGTCCTCAACAGAGAGCACGACTACTGAGACAACGGAGGATGATCCATGTCCCCCAGTGACAGTTACTTCGACTCCTACGTCAGCACCGCAGCCGTCGAATCCGGACAAGCCCGAAGGCGATAAGCCTAAGGAAGGCTCGAGTACATGGGGATGGCTCATCCCGTTGGTACCGCTGGCCATTGTTCCGCTCCTGATTAAGAACCACCAGCCGGATACCCCAGCGCCCGAGGCTCCCAAGGCGCAGCCGGCTCAAGAGCCTGCAAGCCACGTTACTGAGCAGCCATCAACGGTGGATGGGCCTACATCTGAGCGCTCGCATTCTGTGAAGAACCAAGATAGCCCCAAGTCTCGTGTTCTTGCGAATACCGGTGCAGACGTAGCGATCATCGCGGGTCTTGCACTCGTGCTAATTGCATCAGCACTAGTGCTTCTGTGGCCTGGACGCCGCAAGGAGTCCTAGGACTGCTTAGCCTCTAAACGGACAACGCCCGAGCTGTATAGCTCGGGCGTTGTCGTAGTATCGCCTAATCCAAATTTTGCACCGGAGTCCGGCAAGAGGGAAGCAGTGTGTTCAGTCGGTGCTAGAGCAGCTCATTGACCTAGCGGGCGCCGCTGGCCTCTAGGTTCTCGTAGAGCTCCATGACGTCCTCATGGCCCTCCGCCGTGGAAATCTTAATGTTTTTAGCTTCGATTTCGCCGGCGCGTAGGCTGGCCATCTCCTGGTGGTAGCGGAAGACCACGGCAATGGTGGCAGCCACCGGCACAGCCAGGAAGGCGCCGATGATGCCGGCCAGGGCGGAGCCGACCGTGACGGATAGCAGAACCATCGCGGCGTGCAGGCCCATGGCCTTGGATTGCAGCATCGGCTGGAGCACGTTGCCCTCCACCTGTTGGACGATGATGATGAGTGCCAAAGCGAGCAAGGCCTTCGTCAGCCCATCGGAGACCAGAGCGATGACGACGGCCAAAACACCCGCAGTGACAGCACCAATGACCGGGATGAAGCTGGCGAAGAACGTAACCACGCCGATGACAAGGGCCAGCGGTACCTGGAGAGCCCAGAGGCCGAGGCCGATGAGGATGCCGTCGACAGCTGCGACGGCTGCCTGTGCCTGAATGAAGCCGGATAACGTGTTCCACACGCGAGTCAGTAGCTCGGTGGCGTGCCAACCTGCGGAGTAGCCGGTATAGGTGCGCAGCCACGGCAAGAATTTATCGCCGTCCTTGAGGATGAAGAAGGCTACGAAGAGCATGATGGCGAGCGCCATGGCGATGGAGCTGGCCATCGATACGCCGGAAATCACCCCGGTGGCGATGTTGGAAGCTTGGCCCTTGATGAAGGTCATGGCGTCATCGAGGACTTCCTGGACTTTCGCGGCATCAATATCGAAGGGCAGGTCCTTGGCCATATCGACGAGCTTGTTCAAGCCGCCTTCAGCCTGATTGACCAAGGAAGCGCCCTGGGAGGACACCACCGGGGCCATCGCCGCGAAGACACCGCCGATGATGGCCAAGAATCCCAGCAACGTGGTGATGGAGGCCAACGCACGCGGGAACTTGTGCGCGCGTAACCAGTTCGTCACGGGGAAGAGCACCGTGCACACCAGGATGGCCAGGATGACCGGCAGCAGGCCTACCCAGATGAACTTCAGCAGGTAGCCGGCCAGGCCGACGCCCGCCACCACGATGATAAAGATCAGGCACACCTTGGCCAGGGAAATGGCGTCGCGTCCAAGGACGCGGGATTTGTCATCGGTTGTCGAGACCGGGATAGTGGCTTCTTCGCTGATAGGTTGTGCCACCGCGGCGGACTGTGTTGTTTCGGGTTCCGGCGCGGTGGAGTCACCAGTGTTTGTAGTCATGGACCATATCTTTCCATATGGCCCAGGGAAACGACTATGCGCGGATGCTGCTTACCTGGCGGATGATGCCGAAGCGGTGCATCGTCACCGAGACCGCCTGCTCGAGGAGGAAGGGAAGGAGCTCACGGCGGCCATCGGCCAGCACCGGCTGGTCCAGGACCACGGAGTTGGATTCCACCGCGGCCTCAAAGACGCCTGGCTCGACAGAACCCACGGTTCGAATGCGCGCGGATTCCAAGCCGGAAACCTCGCGGGCGAAGGCGCTTGCCTCCACGGCATCGATGTCAAAGCCCAGCTCGCGCAGCTCCGCGGCCTTCTCCGGCGCGGCGCTGAAGCGCACGGGTGAGCCGGTGCGGGTGGCGGCGAGGGCGAGGCGGGAGACGTCGCGAAGCGCGGCATCAGTGCCAATGCGCACCTGGAGCGGGGTGAGCACCGGGCGGTAGCGGAAGACATTGGCCTCACAGACCAGGCCGGCGCGGTCGTGCTTGCGGCCGAATTCCTGCTGCCAAGCCAGTTCATCGAGCTCTGCCGCGCGCCACAGCCAAGCGGTGTCCTCTTCCGAGAGCTCCAGCTTGCCAAAGGCACGCAGCTGGGCTGCCACCGGCTGCGAGATGTCCACGTCGAAGGGGCGCAGCGGACCCTCGGACCAGGTGCCGAACTGGGTCACGTAGTTCGGGCCGCCTGCCTTGGCGCCCGGGCCCATGACGGACTTCTTCCAGCCACCGAAGGACTGGCGCTGCACAATCGCGCCCGTGATGCCGCGGTTGACGTAGGCGTTGCCCACCTCGACGCGCTCGAGCCAGTAATCGATTTCGTCGTTATCCAGCGTGTGGATGCCGCCGGTCAGGCCGTAGCCGGTGGAGTTCTGCCACTCGATGGCCTCATCCAGGGTCTCCGCATGCATGATGCCAAGCACCGGGCCGAAGCACTCGTTGACGTGGAACCAGGAACCTGGGCGCACGTTATCGCGGATACCCGGCGACCACAGGGTGCCCTCCTCGTTGAGCTTCTCCGGCTTCACCAGCCACTTTTCACCCGGCTCCAGCTGGGTCAGGCCGCGCAGCAGCTTCTCGCCCGGGGCCTCGGCTAGGCCATTCATCGTCGTGGTGATGTCGTAGCCGGGGCCGGTGATGAGGGTCTTGACGGCGTCGACAAGCTGCGAGCGCAGGCGCTGCGACTCGCCAGCCGCGCCGACGAAGATGACCAGGGAGGATGCGGAGCACTTCTGGCCGGAGTGGCCGAAGGCGGACAGGTAGAGATCCTGAATGGCCAGGTCCGGGTCCGCGGACGGGGTGATGATGAGCGCGTTCTTGCCGGAGGTCTCCGCCATGATGTTGAGCTCCGGCTTCCAGGAACGGAAGAGCTTGCCGGTATCGGAAGCACCGGTGAGGATGACGGCGTCGACATCGTCGTGGGAGATGAGCGCGCAGCCGGCGTCACCCTCATCGGTGAAGACGAGCTGGACCAGATCCGGGTCGAGGCCCTGTGCCTCGAGGCCGGCGCGGAAGGCCTCCACGACGAGCTTTGCGCAGTGCACGACCTGCGGCGCTGGCTTGATGATGACGGCCGAACCCGCAGCGAGTGCTGCCGCGATGCCGCCGGTGGGGATGGCCACCGGGAAGTTCCACGGCGGGGTCACCACGGTCACGCGGTGGGGCGTGAACTCGGCGGCGTAGCTCTCCAACAGGCGCGCGGACTGCGCGTAGTAGGTGCAGAAGTCGATGGCCTCGGAGATTTCCGGGTCGGTCTGCGTGACAGTCTTGTTGGCCTCGTAGGCGGCCACGGAGATGAACTCGCCGCGGCGGTTGGCCAGCTCATCGGCCACGGCCTCGAGGGCGCGGGCGCGGTCCTCGGCAGGGCGCGCGCCCCACTCGGCGCCGAGCTCGGCGGCGCGGGCCACGTGCTTGTCGACGACCCCCGCATCCGTCACCTCCTCCACGCCATGCTCACCCGGGTCGGTGGCCAGGGCCTTGAGCGCCCACTCGCGGTTGGCTTCCAGGGCCGGGTCGGTGTCTGGCTCGTTGGCGAAGCGCCCTGTGCGCGGTGCCTGGCGGCCGGCAGCCTGCTCGGCCTCCTCCAGGCGGTTTTGGGTGCGGCGCGGGCCGGCGAAGGTATCCCAGCGCTGCTCGACGGCCTCGCGGAAGACCTGCTCCTGGTTCTTAAGCGCCTGCTCCTCCGGGGCGAAGAGGGCGTAAAGGAAGTTCTGTGGTGCGGAGTTTTCCTCCAAGCGGCGCACCAGGTAGGAGACCGCGACATCGAAGTCCTCCATGTGCACCACTGGGGTGTAGAGGATCTGGCGGCCCTCGAAGGCATCGCGGACCGCGGCCTGCTGGGCCGGGGACATGCCCTGGAGCATTTCGGAATCCATCATGCGCATGACACCGCGCTTGGTGCCCAGCTTGTAGGCAAAAGCCGCGGTGTAGAGGTTGTGGGTGGCCACGCCGATGCGCACGCAGTCGGCGAACTCGGGGCGCAGGATGTAGTCGAGCAGGCGGTAGTAGTTGGCGTCCACCTCATCCTTGGTGGCATAAGGTGCTGCCGGCCAGCCGTGGATTTCACCCTGGACGTGCTCCATCGAGAGGTTTGCGCCCTTGACGATGCGAATCTTGATGTGAGATCCACCCTCGGCCACGCGCTGCTTGGCAAATTCTGCCAGGTGCGCCAAGGCGTCGAAGGTATCCGGCAGGTAAGCCTGCAGGACGATGCCAGCCTCGAGGTTGGTGAACTCCGGCTCGCTGAGCAGCTCGGTGAACAGGCGCACGGTGAGGTGGAGGTCGTGGTATTCCTCCATATCCAGGTTGATGAAGACCTTGTCCGGGCGGCGCGCGGCGGCCTCGTACAGCGGGCGCAGGCGCTCCTTGAGGCGGACCAAGGAACCCTCGATATCCCAGGGGTTGAGCTGGGCCACCATGGAGGAAGCCTTGACGGACACGTAGGTCACGCGCGGGTTCTTGATGAGCTTGAGGGTGCGCTCAGCGCGGGAGCGCGCTTCCGCATCACCCAGCACGGCCTCGCCGAGGAGGTTGAGGTTGAGTTGCTCGCCGGACTCGGCGGCCTTGTCCAGGGTCTTGTTCAGTGCATCGCTCTCGGCGTCGAGGACCAGGTGGCCGACCATCTGGCGCATGCGCATGCGCGCCAGCGGCATGACCAGGTTGGGCAGGATGGGACCGAAGAAGCCACCCAGGCCCACCAGCGAGCCGTTGATGAGGCCGAGGAAGGACGCGTCATAGGTGGTGGTGACAGACTTCAGCGCGTGGGCGGCTACCTTGTCATCCTCGGGGCGCATGACGCGGTCCACGAAGTCCATGGTGAAGGCCACCCCGTCCGGGTTGCGCAATAAGTCTGCGAGCTGTTCTGTGGCCGGGTCCTGCTCGTCGGCGGTGGAGGCGAGCCAGGAGTGGGCCTGGGCCGCGGCGTCGGCGATCAGCGCGGCGTCAATGTCGGTGGATTCGGGAACGGGGGTGTGAGCATCGTTAGTCATGGATTACAACCTTTATGGGTCTCAAGGCACACTGGTGCGGCCTTGCGGAAAGCGGAAATTGCAGACTTTCTAGTCCAACACGGGCGCATACTCTGCGCCGTGCCGTTCAGTCTGTGTGAAAAGAGGTGCTTATTTAACGCTGGCGTACACAACCGGTGGCCGGTCGGAAGAACGACGCTGCCTAATGAAGTGAGTATTCATGTGCGACCACCCTTCTTGTGTGTGGGGAGCAGCCAGGCAATGGCCTGGCCTGAGTAGCGAGAAATCGGTGACCTTGATATGGTCCGCCGCACAGAAATCGTAGACGTGTAACCCATCTCGCTTACATGAAAGCTAGCCCCTTAAGTTGGGGTGAGTCAATCCCACAGGTGTTGTTTTGAGGGGAGGTTGCTACCCCCGTGTTAGTGACTGAGATACTCCGTGAGATCTGTCGCGATCTTCTGTGCGCCCATTGGACCTAGGCCGAGTGCCCACGTATCGTCGCTGACCTCGATAGCATGGCCGTCTTTAACCGCTGGAAGCTGCTGGAACGCCGCAGTGGAAATGGCGGTGTCTTGGCCGGTGGCGGAGGGATCTCCGTAGCTGCAGTAGAAGATGTAGTCGGCGTCCGCTTGGTCAATGTTCTCCGGTGAGATTTCTGCAGCGAGCTCTTCGATGTCCTGGTTGGCGGGGCGGGCGAGGCCGGCGTCATCAAGCACCGTTCCAATGAGTGAAAGGCGCCCGTAGAGGCGTACTTTGCCCGGCATGAAGCGCAGAATGGTGACGGTGGTGTCTTCGCTAGCTGGCCCGTCCTTAATGACCTTCTTTACTTCTTCGATCTTCTTGTCATAGTCGGCCATGACTTGTTCGGTGCGCTCCTCTTCTCCGAGGGCTTCACCGATGAGTCGGAAGTTTTCTTTCCAGGTGTATCCAGGGCGGATCGAGAAAACGGTAGGTGCGATGGAATTGAGCTGGTCATAGTGCTTATCCATGCGCAGCTGCGAGCCGATGATGAGGTCGGGGTTGAGCGAAGCAATCTTTTCCATATTGACTTCGTTGATCGTGCCTACCGTTTCGATGTCACTTGCTTTGTCGGCCATGTAATCCGGGACGGGATTCTGGCCCTTGGACGTGGTCATGCCGACTGGCTTCATGCCGAGTGCTAGGACGGAATCGAGTTCGCCGCTTTCTAGAACAACCACCCGTTGTGGCTTTTCTTTGAGTTCGGTCGTTCCGCGTGCATGCGTGACCGTGCGTGGGAATTGACCAGGGGCTGCATCGCTGCCAAAGCTTTGGCTTTTCTCTCTCGCCCCGGCAAAGCCTTCGCCTCCGGTGGCCACGGAGTCATTTCCCGAGGCTGAATTGGAGTTTCCTGATTCTTTCCCGGACGGTGAGGACGCAGGGTTAGAAGCGTCAGCGTTTGAGTTGGTGTTTTCGAGGCTGGCGCAGCCGGTGAGCGCTAGCGCTGCGGTAAGACCAACAGCAGTGAGGCGGAGGAGAGGGGTGCGGGGTGCGATTTTCTTTCGAATGTTCATAAAAGGTAGCCTAACCTAAATTAGGTCGAGCTAAGGAAACGTGAGCATATGAAGGTATTTGGGTGGTGTCGGTGATTGAGCAGGGGTTGCGCGCCGGAAAGAGAAATACCCGGCGTCTTGGTTGGGTAGTAGTTGCTGGCCTTGCCATTCTCTGTATCGGCGTGGCGCTGTCACTGGCGTTGGGCGCGCGTAGCATTCCCTTCAGCGACGTGTTGGCCGCCCTTCGGGGACAGCCTGGTATAGCTTCCTCGATCGTGTGGGAGAGGCGTCTTCCCCGTACACTCGTTGCTGTTTGCGCAGGCTGTGCTTTGGCCCTCGCTGGTGCAGTTCTGCAGATCATGACGCGCAACCCTTTGGCAGATACCGGAGTTTTCGGGATTAACGTAGGCGCCAGCTTGGCCGCCGCCATTGCTCTGGGCTGGTGGGGGTGGCAATCACCTTTTGCGTTTTCGCTCGCAGCCATCATCGGTGCGGCAGTGACCATGCTGCTGGTCACCGCGGTCGGGCGTGGCAGAGCGGGCGATGTTGATCCGCTGAGACTGATTCTTGCAGGCGTAGCCATCGGGGCGGTATGTGAGGGCCTGTCCTCCGCGCTGATCCTGATAGATCCTCACGCCTTTGCAAGAATCCGTGCTTGGGTGACGGGCTCCGTTGACGTTGCTTCGTGGACGCCAGTGGTGATTGCCTTCGGCGGACTGGTGGTAGGCGTGGTGCTACTGATTGTCTTTGCTCGCCACTTGCCGCCCCTTGCTCTGGGGGATGACGTTGCGGCGAGTCTCGGCATTAACCTCAAACTGACTCGTTTGGGGCTTGTCGCGGCGGTAACGGTGTTGGCTGCTACCGCCACCGCAGCGGCGGGGGTGATTGTGTTCGTTGGACTAGTTATCCCGCATGTTGTCAGGCTGTGCGGGATATACGAAGAGCGGGCACAGCTTGTCGCCGCTGCCGTGGTGGGGCCTTTGTTTTTATTGGGTGCCGATATTGTGGGCCGCTACCTCACTGCTGCTGAGTTGCCGGCTGGCGTCACGGTGTCGCTCATTGGTGCCCCAGTATTGATTGCGCTGTCCCATCGCGCTGGAAGGAGGCTGTGATTGTGAGCGTGAGAAGTGTTTTGTCCTTTGCAGGCATTGTGATCGTCGCGCTGGCTATTGCTGCCTATTCGCTCTTCTCGCCTGGTGCCGGGCAGGATAGCGCAGCGTTGTGGTCCGTGGCTACGAATCCCAATAGCACTGACTTTGCGGCCACCGTCGTGTGGCAATGGCGTGCTCCGCGGGTGGTTGCCGCGATTGTCGTAGGAATGTGTTTGGGCATAGCGGGCGCCATCTTTCAGATCCTCACCCACAATCCGCTGGGGTCACCCGACATTATCGGGTTTAATACCGGTGCCTATACCGGTGTCATCGCGGTCTCCTTGGCGAGCTTTAGCTCCGCATTCAACATTGCGCTAGGCGCGTTGGTGGGTGGGACTATCACTGCGTTACTCATCATGGGGCTTTCATTTGCCGGAAGGCTCACGGGAGCAAGGCTGGTTGTGGTGGGGATTGGAGTGACGTTCTTCCTTTCAGCAATAAACAAGTGGTTGATTCTTAGTGGTGAGTTGGAGCAGTCCCTAGGTGCGGCGACTTGGGCTGCTGGAACATTGAATGCTGTGTCCTGGGCGCGAGTTATTCCATTGGGGGTGCTGGGAGGCGCGGCGTGCGTCGCTGGGTTGCTGCTGCGTGGCTGGTGTGACGCGCTTGCCCTGGGGGATAGCACGGCGAGTGCGTTGGGGTTGAACGTGAGTCGTGCACGTGTGGTGATGGTTCTGGTTGGCACAGTTCTTGTCGCTGTATCGACGGCGATAGCGGGCCCAATCTCATTTATTGCCCTCGCGGCCCCACATATGGCTCGGTTGCTCTCGCGTCCAGACAGGACGCCGGTGTTGCTCTCTGGAGTCCTCGGTGCACTTTTCTTGCTCGCTGCCGATTTAGCAGGGCAGCGGCTGTTTTTCCCAATTACTCTGCCTGCCGGTCTTATTACGGTCTGCGCCGGTGGCATCTACCTGGCGGGTTTGCTGCTGTGGCAATCCCGATCTGCCGGAATGAAAGGTCAGTAAAGTGAACCAACTAAAAGTATGTGACGGTGCGCCGAGCGTGCGGGCTGAGGGGGTGAGCATGTCCTATGGGAGGACTGCCCCGTTAATTCTCGACTCGGTGGATGTGTCTTTTCCGGCCGGGAAATTTTCTGCCATTATCGGCCCCAATGGTTGTGGAAAATCCACTTTGGTGAAGGTGTTGGCGCGGTTGGAAATGCCGAACGCGGGCGCGGTGTGCATTGGCGAAGAAGATGCAGCCGCATTCTCTCGGCGTAGCTACGCTCGGCGTGTCGCCGTGATGTCGCAGCAATCCATAGCTCCCGAAGGGATCAATGTCAGGGAACTGGTTGCGCGCGGGCGATTCGCCCACCAAGGATTTATGGGGTGGAGGAGCCAGGAGGACGAGCGTGCCGTTAGTCGTGCGCTAGCAAAGGTGGGCCTTGAACAACTGGAGACGGCCGAGGTAGCGGCGTTGTCTGGCGGTCAGCGTCAGCGTGCTTGGTTGGCCATGGCCCTCGCCCAGGAAACGCCTGTGCTCTTCTTGGATGAGCCAACGAGCGCGCTTGACATTGGATACCAGCATTCCTTCATGCGGCTGATGCGGCAGCTGGCAGGAAGCAAAACCCTTATTGCGGTCATTCATGATTTGGCGCATGTATTGCGCTATGCGGATCACGTCGTGGCGATGAAAGATGGAACGGTGCGGGACGCGGGCGTGCCGCGCGAGGTCATCACCCCTGCCCTTATTGAGGAACTCTATGGGCTGTCAGTCCGCGTTGTAGATGTGGACGGTGAGCCGGCAATCGTCCCTGTAGGGTGAGTCTCCGCCAAACCGGGTTTGTTTTCCCAGCGTGTTGGCGATAAATAAAAAAGTTGAGTCGATCGGGAACAACTTTGAGTTTGCCTGCGTTGTGTAGGTTGAGTGACCGGCGCTCAGGTTTGGATGACTTTGAGTGTCGCTTCTGTTAGAGTCGCTGACTGGACGCGGCAGAAGTTGAGTCGCGCACTATCAACTTAAAACAAACCCCAACACGCAAGGAGAAAAGATTATGGGACGCGCAGTAGGAATTGACCTTGGTACCACCAACTCGGTTGTATCCGTGCTGGAAGGTGGCGAGGCAACCGTTATCGCTAACTCCGAGGGTTCCCGCACCACCCCGTCCGTCGTGGCTTTTGCCAAGAACGGCGAAATTCTCGTTGGCCAGTCCGCCAAGAACCAGGCGGTCACCAATGTTGACCGCACCATTCGCTCCGTCAAGCGCCACATCGGCACCGACTGGACCATCGATATCGATGACAAGAAGTACACCCCGCAAGAGATTTCGGCCCGCACGCTCATGAAGCTGAAGCGCGACGCCGAGGCTTACCTGGGTGAGGACGTTACCGACGCCGTCATTACCGTCCCGGCTTACTTCGAGGATTCCCAGCGCCAGGCCACCAAGGAGGCCGGCCAGATTGCAGGCCTCAACGTCCTGCGTATCGTTAACGAGCCGACTGCCGCCGCGCTGGCTTATGGCCTGGAGAAGGGCGAGCAGGAGCAGACCATCCTGGTCTTCGACCTCGGTGGCGGTACCTTCGACGTCTCCCTGCTGGAGATCGGTGACGGCGTTGTTGAGGTCATGGCTACCGCTGGTGACAACCAGCTCGGTGGTGACGACTGGGACCAGCGCATTGTCGACTGGCTCGTCGATAAGTTCAAGGCTTCCCAGGGCGTTGACCTGACCAAGGATAAGCGCGCTGTCCAGCGTCTGCGTGAGGCTGCTGAGAAGGCCAAGATTGAGCTGTGCTCCTCCCAGTCCGCCAACATCAACCTGCCGTACATCACGGTGGACTCCGAGAAGAACCCGCTCTTCTTGGATGAGACCCTGTCCCGCACCGAGTTCCAGAAGATCACCCAGGATCTGCTGGACCGCACCAAGGAGCCGTTCAACCAGGTCATCAAGGATGCTGGCCTGTCCCTGTCCCAGGTTGACCACGTGGTCCTCGTCGGTGGTTCCACCCGTATGCCGGCCGTGTCCGACCTGGTCAAGGAGATGACCGGCAAGGACCCGAACAAGGGCGTTAACCCGGATGAGGTCGTGGCAGTCGGCGCTGCTCTCCAGGCAGGCGTGCTGCGCGGTGAGGTTAAGGACGTGCTGCTTCTCGACGTCACCCCGCTCTCCCTCGGCATCGAGACCAAGGGTGGCGTGATGACCAAGCTCATCGAGCGCAACACCACCATCCCGACCAAGAAGTCCGAAACCTTCACCACGGCTGATGACAACCAGCCTTCCGTGCAGATTCAGGTCTACCAGGGCGAGCGCGAGATGGCTTCCGCCAACAAGCTGCTCGGCTCCTTCGAGCTCGGCGGCATTGCCCCGGCACCGCGTGGCGTGCCGCAGATCGAGGTCACCTTCGACATCGACGCCAACGGCATCGTCTCCGTCTCCGCTAAGGACAAGGCCACCGGCAAGGAGAACACCATCAAGATTCAGGATGGTTCCGGCCTGTCCCAGGAAGAGATCGACCGCATGGTCAAGGACGCCGAGGCACACGCCGAGGAAGACAAGAAGCGCCGCGAGGAGCAGGAGACCCGCAACCAGGCCGAGTCCACCTCCTACCAGACCCGCAAGTTCATGGATGAGAACTCCGACAAGCTGCCGGAGGACTTGAAGAACCGCGTGACCGAGGCTGCCGATGCCGTCGATGAGGCGCTGAAGGGCGATGACATCGAGGCGATTAAGTCGGCCGTCGAGAAGCTCGGCACCGAGTCCCAGGAGCTGGGCAAGGCCCTGTACGAGGCACAGGCTGCTGAGGCGGGCGCCGAGGGTGCCGCTGCTGGCGACGCCGCTGGTGACCCGAACGTCGTCGACGCCGAGGTTGTCGACGAGGACGACGAGAACAAGGAGAAGTAAACCATGACCTCCCCTCAGGACCCGGGCAACCCGGCCAATACCGACCCTGAGGCAACCTCCGCTGAGGCTGCGGAGGCTGCCGCCGCCGAGGCCGCTTCTGCCGACGGTGCCGTGGATGACGCCACGGCGAACACCGCTGAGGCAGAGGCCGCGGTAGAGGACGCCGCCCGCGACATCACCGATGAAGCGGCCGCGGGTGAGGAGACCGTTGCGGAAAACTCCTTGGAAGCTCAGCTCGCTGAGCGCACCGAGGACCTGCAGCGCCTCAACGCGGAGTACACCAACTACCGCCGCCGCACCGAGCGCGACCGCCAGGCCGTGATCGAGACCACCAAGGCCAAGGTCTTGGCAGACTTCCTGCCAATCCTTGATGACATGGAGCTCGCTCGCCAGCACGGTGACCTCAACGAGGGCCCGCTCAAGGCCATCGCGGACAAGCTCACGGGCGTGCTGACCAAGAACCAGCTGACCCCGTTCGGCGCCGAGGGCGATGCCTTCGACCCCGAGGTGCACGAAGCGGTCCAGGACTTGTCCACCGGTGACGAGCAGGTCATCGGCACGGTTCTGCGCCGCGGCTACACGGTGGGGGAGCGCGTTGTGCGCACCGCCATGGTGATTATCGCCGACCCTGCAGAGTCAGCCGATACCGCTGAGAGTCCGGATAGCTCGGACAACGCAGAATAGGTATTGCAGGTGGCGTCAGGGCTCAATGTTCCTTGGCGCCACTCTTCTTTTCACTACTTAGTTAGCTTTTTTACTTAGCAAAAAATCTTAAAAACCCAACCATGAATCGACTCTCCTGAAAGGAGGAGATGCCCAGTGAACGCTAAGCCAGAATGGGCAGACAAGGATTATTACGCGGATCTGGGGGTCTCCTCATCCGCTACCGCCGAAGAGATTAAGCACGCTTACCGCAAGCTGGCCCGCCAGAACCACCCCGATGCCAACCCGGATAACCCCGCGGCGGCGGAGAAATTCAAGCAGGTGGCTGAGGCCTATGACGTGCTCTCAGATAAAGCGACCCGCAAGGACTATGACCAGTTCAAGGCCATGATGCGCGGCGGTGGCTTTGGACGGAGAGGAGGCGCCGGGTTTCCCGGCGGGTTTCGATCCACGCACATGGGTGGACCGGGTGCGCAAGAATTCGACATCTCGGACATCTTCGGAGGATCCGCTCGAGGAGCGTCTCAAGGCGGCGGTCTTGGGGATATCTTCGGTGGCGTTTTCAACCGCGGCGGTGGTGCTGGCCACACAGCTCGGCCGTCGCGGGGGGCCGACGTCGAAACACAAATAACCCTCGACTTCCGCGAGGCGGCGAAGGGAACTACCATTCCGCTGCAGCTCAGCGGCGAAGCTCCCTGCACCACGTGCCATGGCTCCGGTTCGAAGAGTGGCAAGCTGTCGACGTGCTCGACGTGCAATGGCACCGGTTTCACCTCTGAGCAGCGCGGTACCTTCGGTTTCTCGGCGCCGTGCACGGACTGTGACGGCACCGGCCAGCGCGCCGAGGATCCGTGCGCTGATTGTTCCGGTTCCGGAACGGTGCACCGCACCCGCTCCATCACGGTGCGCATCCCCGCAGGCGTGATCGATGGCCAGAAGGTACGCCTTGCTGGTCAGGGCGAAGCGGGCCCGAATGGCACGCCGTCTGGTGACCTCTTCGTGGCGGTCACGGTAAAGCCCGACAAGGTCTTCACCCGGGAGGGCGATGACCTGCACGTCACCGTCCCCGTCTCCTTCGCGGAGCTGGCCTTGGGCGACACCATTACGGTGCCGACCCTCGATTCACCCGTGCGCGTGAAGGTACCGGCGGGCACTCCCGACGGCCGCACGTTGCGAGTGAAGGGCCGCGGTGTGGCCAAGCGCGGCGGCAAGGCCGGTGACCTCATGGTGACCGTACAAGTTACGGTGCCCTCCACCCTGGATGCTGCTGCCTCCTCGGCGCTGCGCAATTACGCGCAGGCGGAGAAGGACTCGGGCTTCGATCCGCGCGCCGGCTGGGCCGGCAACACGGTAGCCCGCTAGGAGGAGGTGCGTGATGAGCAAAGACAGGATGAACCGAAGCGATGCGGCGCAGCCCAAGGCGATGTACGTCATCTCCGTGGCTGCGGAACTGTCTGGCATGCATGCTCAAACCCTGCGCACGTATGACCGGATGGGGTTGGTCTCCCCGGCCCGCACCTCCGGCGGTGGGCGCCGCTATTCCGAGAGCGATATCGAGCTTTTGCGCAAGATCCAGACGCTCTCGCAGGATGATGGTGTGAACTTGGCTGGTATCAAGTCCATCATCGAGCTGACCGCGGAGCGTGACCGCCTCGCCGCCGAGCGTGATGAGTTGCAGGCCGAAGTTGAGCGCTTGCGCAGCCAGGTGCGGCCATCGCGCGGCGAGCTGGTCCACGTACCGCGTTCGACATCCGTGGTGATGTGGAAGCCGCGTCGCAACCGACGCCGCGACAGCTAGGCACTTCCCCCTCCCTTGTGGGAGGGGGTTCTCCTGTTTTGGGGCCCAGCCAGCCCTGCTCGGCCTGAGGCCGCGTGCTCTTCGCGCGCAAGGTGCCCTTGTTGACAAAGTTCTTGTTCAAAATTGCGCTGGGCCTTCGAACTTTGGCAGCAAGGCGCCTTTAGGCAACGGCCTCAAAGCTTTCCTCATTGAAAACGTGAGTTTGGCAATACTTATCGCTACACTCGCGTCCAGCGTTGTGCTGCCTGCCACTTGTAGATGCGATTGTGTGGGCGGCCACCGTGACGGTACTGAATCCACGAGAAAGGCACTAGGCACATGACTTTGTACGCAAACCCAGGCACCCCTGACGCCATTGTCAACTTCCGCGAGCGCTATGACAACTACATCGGCGGCGAGTGGGTACCGCCGGTCGATGGTGAGTACATGGACAACATCACCCCGGTGACCGGTGAGGTTTTCTGCCAGGTGGCCCGAGGTAAGGAAGCAGACATCAACTTGGCCATCGATGCCGCGGAGAAGGCTTTCGAGACTTTCGGCAAGACCACCCCGGCGGAGCGCGCGCTCCTGCTGCATCGCATCGCGGACCGCATCGAGGAAAACCTGGAGAAGATCGCCGTCGCGGAAACCTGGGAGAACGGCAAGGCTGTGCGCGAGACCCTCGCCGCCGATATCCCGTTGGCTGTTGATCACTTCCGCTACTTCGCCGGCGCCATCCGCGCACAGGAGGGCCGCCTGTCCCAGATCGACCAGGACACCGTGGCTTATCACTTTCACGAGCCGCTGGGGTGGTGGGGCAGATTATCCCGTGGAACTTCCCGCTGCTGATGGCGGCGTGGAAGATTGCACCGGCGCTGGCCGCAGGTAACACCATCGTGATGAAGCCGGCTGAGCAAACCCCGGCATCGATTCTGCTGCTCATTGAGATTATTGAGGACCTCCTGCCGAAGGGCGTGCTCAACATCGTCAACGGCGTCGGCGAAGAAGCTGGCGTGGCTCTGTCCACCTCGGAGCGCATCGCCAAAATCGCCTTTACCGGCTCCACCCCGGTGGGCAAGATCATCAACAAGGCTGCTGCGGACAAGGTCATCCCCGTCACGCTGGAGCTCGGCGGCAAGTCACCGTCTATCTTCTTCGCGGACATCATGGACAAGGACGATGCCTACCTGGAGAAGTGCGTGGAGGGCTTTGTCATGTTCGCCCTCAACCAAGGCGAGGTCTGCACCTGCCCGTCCCGCGCATTGATCCACGAAGACATCGCGGACAAATTCCTAGAACTGGCGGTGGAGCGCGTAAAGAAAATCAAGATTGGCCACCCGCTCGATACCGAAACGATGATGGGCGCGCAGGCCTCCCAGGAACAGATGGACAAGATCACCGAATACCTTGAGGTGGGCCCGAAGGAGGGTGCGGAAACTCTCGTCGGCGGCCACGTGAACAAGGTGGAGGGCCTGGAAAACGGCTACTACATTGAGCCGACCGTCTTCCGCGGCACCAATGACATGCGCATCTTCCGCGAGGAAATCTTCGGACCGGTGCTCTCCGTGGCCACGTTCAAGGACGTCGAGGAAGCCATCCAGATAGCCAACGACACCAACTTTGGCCTTGGCGCCGGTGTGTGGTCGCGCCACCAGAACACCTGCTACCGCGCCGGGCGAGAAATCCAGGCCGGCCGCGTGTGGGTGAATAACTACCACGTCTACCCGGCGCACAGCGCCTTCGGCGGCTACAAGGAGTCTGGCATCGGACGCGAGAACCACCTCATGATGCTGTCCCACTACCAGGAGACGAAGAACATGCTGGTGTCCTACTCTGAGGAGCACGCCGGCCTCTTCTAAAAGGCAGCAACCCCACGTGGCTGCCTACTAATAGCGTCGTGCGATGATGCCCAGACCCCGCAGGAATGCGGGGTCTTTCCAATAGGTGCCATGATCGCCCGGACGCCCGCTAGCACCTGGCAGAGGTGTTGCACCGAAGGCAGGGGAGGTGGGATCGGGGCCATGGATGCCACCATGCGGACCGGTGGTAATCGCGATGGGATCCTCGGTGTTTCGCGCGCTCCAGACACGGCCGTGCAATTGCGACGCTCTATCCGCCGAGGCACCTGGGCTGCCGACGAGCACGACGTCATCCGCAACATAGTCCTGTTGCGCGGCCTTACCTACAACCACCGAGCCATAGGAATAGCCGATGAGGATGTGCTGAGCCCGAGGAAAGCGCTGCCGCAAGGCGCGTTGGAAGCGGCCTAGCTCGGCGGCCCCGCGGCGCGCCGGGTCTTCGTGCGCCGCGCGGGACAATGTGGGCGGGGCGGAGTAGCCAATCCACGCCACCGTAGGCCCATGGGTGGCGCGGGCGATGGCGCGTGCGCGCTCCATCGCAGTGGGCCAGCTTGCTGTATCGGAAGAACCTACCCCGCCCACAAACGTGCTGACCTGGGCGGCCTGTGTGCCGATGTTCTCTGGGTCCACGAGCGCCACCAGCCGCCCAGGGCTGGCCTCGAGCACGGTGACATCCGGGTTAGCCGCGGCCAGGGAGCGGACCTCCTCGCTGGCCATGGTCAGCTGGAGCTCGTGCAACTCGGTCAGTGAGAGGTCGCCGAAATCCTCCAAGCGGCTGGGTGGTTGGGCAAGCTCCGGAGTGCACAGGGCAGTGAGTTGGCGGGCGCAGGCCCAATCGAGGACGTCGGCAAGCGCGTCCAACTGCCCCAGCGCCACGCTGGCGGGTTCTGTAAAAGCGGGGGCCGAAGCCAGCCGCACAGCGCGTGCGCGCAGCTGTTCAATTCTCTCCTGCAGCGGCGCGTAGAGGCTCAGGATGTGCGCGGCAAGGCGCATCTGCTGCACGGGATCCACCAGGCTGTCGCTGGCGCGGTGCAGAGAGCGCCGCGCGGCATCGGCTGCAGCGCCAGAAAGCGCTAGACCTACCCAATGATGGTGCGACTCATCTATATAACGTGCCAGCTCAGATGCGTTTCGTTCCATCCCTAAAGCTTCCAAACGAAGCGCCTCGGCCGCGCTCATTGCGTTCCTTCCAAACGGGAGGAAAGCTCTGCATCAAGACCGTGGGTTAACCCCACGAAGCGGTCAAGCTCTTCCAATTGCGTCCGCCGAGCTTCTTCGCTGGCCCGCCGGGCGTCCTCCCATTGGGCGCTGAGGAGCGCAAGGGCGCGGGCGGTACGGGGAGGATCCTGCAAGGACGGAAACGCGGCGGGGCAGGCATGGCCGAAGAGGTAGCGGATCTGCTCGCGGGCAGCCCGGTCAATGTCGAGGTGGTTCATAGCATCGAGACTGCGCCAGCTCTCCTATTGCCGTAAAGGGCGGCCGTCGCGATCCGCGAAATCTGTGGATAACTAGTCCGGGCTCGTCTACCGTGGGCCGCATGAAGGTAGCAGCAGTTCAATTGACCAGTACCGGAGACGTTGAGGACAACCTCGCCGCAGCCCTCGACAAGATTCGGGAAGCCGCGGACAACGGCGCGCAACTTATCGTCCTGCCGGAAGCTACCACCCAGAGCTTTGATTCCGGGCGCCTCGATACGCACGCGGAGGGTCTCGATGGCCCCACCGCCACCGCCGTGCGCGCGCTGGCAGAAGAACTCGGCGTGTACGTGGTGCTGGGAATGTTCGCCCCGGCGGATACCGTCCAACGGGGAGAGAAGACCATTAACCGCGTGGCCAACGTCACGCTCATCGCGGGGCCGGGCGTCTTCGGCGGCTACGAAAAGATCCACACTTACGACGCCTTCAAGTACAAGGAATCCGATACCGTCCGGCCCGGTGGGTCACTTGTTGTCTTCGACGCCGGGGAGCTTACCGTAGGTGTCGCCACCTGCTATGACATCCGCTTCCCCGAGCAGTTTAAGGAGCTTGCCCGCCAGGGAGCCCAGCTCATCGTCGTGCCCACCAGCTGGGCGGATGGCCCTGGCAAGCTGGAGCAGTGGCGCCTGCTCAGCGCGGCGCGCGCGCTCGATTCCACGACGTATATCTTGGCTGCGGGTCAGGCTCGCCCCGGTGGGGAGGCGAAGGCGGGGGAGGCCTCCGGGCCCACTGGCATCGGGCACTCCGTCCTCGTGGCGCCGGATGGCACGCGCCTCGCGGAGGTGGGCTATGAGCCGGAGATCCTCTACGGCGAGGTGGACCCAGACACCGTGGCGAAGGTTCGTGAGTCCCTCCCCATTCTGGACGCCTAAGCTCCGTGTGCACGACTAAGCAGTGCACGACTAAGCTCCGTGTGCACGCCTAAGCGCTTTAGCGCTTAGGCCCACTGGGACTTCTTCCATGCCGCCCAGGCCTCCCAGTCATCGCCCCACCCGTCAAGCTCCGCGGCGGAGGCCGCCCACTCGTGGCCACGCTGCCAGCTATCCGTGATGATTGCCTCCTCCGAAACGCCACCGTCGAGCAGCGCCGCGCGCGCTAGTTCGATGCGATCGGCAGGACCGATGAGCACGAAGCGGCGGTCCGTTCCCGCCGCGAGCACCGGTTCCATCGGTTCATTGGCCACCACTGGGTTGAACCCGGCGGCCAGCGGCCGTGCTCCGAGCAGCCAGGGATCCTGCGAATCCCGAACGATGTGCCGCAGAGTGAGCTCCGGAACCAGGGCCTGCAGGTTGGCCTGAAACTCCGTTTCATAGTGCTCGCCCGGCGAGGGGGCCACGGCATAGACCTCGAGCCCGGAGGGGAGGGTGCTCCCCAGGGCGTCGAGAAGCAGCGCCCGGGCGCCTGCCCACCCGGTGCCGAAGGAAATGAGAGTGGTCTCGGAATCGAGCTGCGGTGGCTCACCGGCGGGCATGCCCAGCGTCCACCAATCGCCCGGCTGGGCCTTCGCCAGCATGGAGGAGGCCTCACCCGCCAGCGCAAGGTGGAATGTCAGCTGCCCCGAATCATCGGACGGCGCAGCCGGGGTCAGGGGGCGCCAGGTACCGGGCGTGAGCTGCGAGGTCACCGGTACGTGCTGGCCCGCGCGGTAGTCCAGCGCCATGCCGGATTCCAGACGGACCACAGCGGTGTTCCGGTTAGGCTTGTCCACCGCCACGACCTGGGCGCTGTGAGCAGGGGGAGTGCCGGCGGCATCCGCCTCCTGGGCGGCGCTGCGCATGATTGAACACACGCTGGAAATGGTGCGCGTTGCCACGTCGTGCTGGTGCGGCGTCAGCCCCAGCACCGTAAGCCCCTGCACCAGGGAAGCCTCGAATTTGGGATACACCTCAGGGGGGAAACCGTGGCGGCGATGATCGCGCCCCATCTGCGCTAGGCGCTTGGCGACGTCCCCCCGAACCCCACCGTCCTCCACATTCTCCAGCACCCACGCCAGCGCGGGGGCCAGTGAGGGGTGCGTGTCCTTCATCGACAGGGCAAAGACTTGGCGGGATTCGGCCACGGTGGCAAAAAAGTGCCTGTGTACTGCATCGCGATAGTCCTCGGCATGGTTGCGCAGGTGCTCACCCAGTTCCCTCATGCCCGCCCATCCTAGCGCCTGGGGGTAGCGCCAAAACCCCCTAGGGTTATACGTCAGGGGTGGCAAAGCGGGGAGGGAGTTGTAGTGTAATCTACGGTTCATTTCCCGAAAGTGGGTGAGTCTCGTCTCAAGGATGCCGCGATGCGCGGCATGGAAGGAAGATCTCGCATGGAAGATTTCTCTGCGTACACAATCATGACCGACGTGGGCTGGATTTCCTTGCTCATGGTTATCGGCAACGTTTTGCGCCACCAGATCAAGTTCGTATTCCAGGACTTGCTGCTGCCTGCCCCCATCACCGCCGGCCTGCTCGGCTTGATCTTGGGGCCCAATGTCTTGGGGTGGATCGGTTTTTCCGAGAACCTCGGTGATTACACTTCGCTGCTCATCGCCGTGGTCTTTGCTTCTATGGCCTTCTCCATGGAGATGGGCGGCAACATGGGCAAGGGCGCTCGCAACATGTGGGGCTATTCCACCATGATGTTCACCGGCCAGTGGGGCCTGTTCATCATCCTTGGCCTCTTGCTGTTTAAGCCTACTTTCGACACGCCCGACTGGTTCGGCATGATGCTGCCCGTTGGCTTTACCGGCGGTTTCGGTACCGCCGCGGCCGTCGGCGGTGCCTTGGAGGGTGTGGGCGCTGAGGCAGCCTCCTCGCTGGGCTTTACTTCCGCTACCGTGGGTACCTTGGCCGCCATCGTCGGCGGCATCATTGCGGGTAACTGGGGCATCCGCAAGGGCAAGGTTTCGCACGTTCCGAAGCAGCTCCCGGAGGAGCTGCGCCGCGGTTACATCTCGCGCCTGGAGGATCGCCCCTCGCTGGGCCGCGCGACGACGAACCCTTCCGCCATCGAGCCCATCACCCTCCACGTTGGCTTCATCGCCCTGACCGTGATGACCGCCTACGGCATTAACAAGGGCATCGCCTCCATCTGGGAGAACGTCTCCATCCCGCTGTTTGCCATGTCCATGGTCGTGGGCCTGCTCTTCCGTGCCGTGATGAACATGGTGGGTGCTAAGGACTACCTGGATAAGGACACGGTGAGCTCGGTCTCCGGTGCGGCGACTGACTACCTCATTGCCTTTGGCGTGGCGGCCATCGTGCCGGCAGCTGTCGCAGCCTACTGGCAGGCCCTCCTGCTGCTCTTCGTCCTGGGCACCATCTACTGCATCTTCTTCCTGATGTGGTTCCCCGCCGAGTTCTTCGGTGAGCGCTGGATTGAGCGCGGCATCTTCGGCTGGGGCTGGGCCACGGCCACCGTGGCTACCGGCATTGCGATCCTCAAGATCGTGGACCCCAAGCTCAAGTCCGGCACGCTGTCGGAGTACGGCATGGCCTACATCGGCTTTGGCCCCTTCGAGATTTCCTGGACCATCATCGCGCCGCTGGCCGTCATGTACGGCTTCACCGCTGGCTTTGGCTGGATCTCCCTGGGCATCGCGGTGGTCATCTACCTCGTGTTCAAATTCACCGGAATGATGCCGCCGCGCGGCACCATCTTCAAGGAAGGCATCGGGCACGTCGGCTCATCGAAGTAGACGCTAAAGCCCTTCGCGCGCAATCCCCCAGGCTGTGGCTTGGGGGTTTCTTTGTTGGTGGGGTGCTACTTGTCTGGTGAGAGGCAGCTGCCTAGGCGCATTGCTGTTTAACCGAGAATAGGGGTAAAATTAAGAAGTTATTAGCGTCGCGCTCGCCCAGTGTCTACCTTTCTTCCTCTATGTGAGCGCAAACTTAGGAAGCTGTATGCATTTTCTTTATGAAGACTCACTTCGTGAGCGTGTGCTTGAGTCTGCGCTTCATATCGGAGCTGCGGAGGGGGATGAGGCCATCTCCGTCGAATCCGTGGCCAAGCTGGCGGAGCTTAGTGCTGCTCAGGTGCTTGCGGAGTTTCCTGACCGCGAGGCCATCGTGCGGGCGATCCCCGAATATGTGACTGACCGCAAGGTCAAGTTTCTTGAGGAAACGCTCGATGCGGCCTCAGGCTACGCCGATCTTTTTACCAAACTGACAAATTTTACTGAGGCCTATTACGAGTACGCCGAGCGTGAGCCGGAGCTGTTCCGCTACCTCTTTGAAAAGAAGGCCTATGTCTTCGAGGACGAATGGCAGGCTCTCTTACAGGGTAATTTGTCCTGTAACCGGACCTTGGACCTGATCTATGAAACCATCGCGCTCATCGCGACGGAGGAAAAAATCCAGGTTGGAAGCGATGTGTGTTTTGAATCGGTGGCAAAGCTCAGCGTTGCTACCTTGGCCACTGTTCATGGCATGGCGCATCTCAGTGTTCTCGGCGTACTGCGGCACCAACACTCGGTGGTGCGGCGCTTCAACCTGCGCGAGGTATGCAAGGCGCTCATCGGAACCCTGTTCAAGGCGGCGGAGTCGCTAGAAATGCCGAACCTGCGCAATCCGATGCAGGATTACCGCGCGATGCTCGCCGGTTTTGTTCCGGACCGTGACATCTCCCTGGATATCTCCGCGATTGAGGACCTGCAGGAGCTTTCCGCAGAGCGCGCACGCATGGCCGTGATGGAACGTGCCATCCAGCTGGCTGCACGCGAGGGCCTGCAGTCCGTAACCATTGAGAACGTGGCCGAGTATTTCGACGTCTCCGATGTCTTCATTGCCTCGCTGGTGGACAATGACTTCGTGCTGCGTGAATCCGTGGATCGGGAAACCGACTGTGAGCTTGAAACCCGCAGCCTCTACCTCTTGGAGCAGCTGCCGGAGGATGCATCGGCCGTCGACAAGCTCCTGTGCGTAGCGGTGGCCTACTTCGATTACGCGGTGACCTACCCCGAACGTTATAGCGCCTGCATCGCCGCTGCCTCTGGGTCCGTGGTGCCGCTGAGTGCGGATGGCGAGGAACAGACCAAGATGGGTGTGTCCTTCGCGTTGTTGATGCGTTTTGTCCGCGAAGCGCTGCGGGAGGCCGGGTACGAACCGGAGGATCGCCTGGTTTATGTCAAGAACTTCACCCTATGGGCCGGTGCTGACGGCATGTGCCACCTGGCTTCTATGGGTGAGTTCCGTGGTATCGACCTCGAGGAAAAGTGGTCCATCTATTACCTCGTGACGGGCGTGGTCCTAGCAACCTTTGCCTACGATCTTCCCGGCAAGCAGCCGCAGACTGTCTAGCCCGTTTAATCGTAGATAAACGTAGATAAACACCGGCTCTTCCGTTCTGCTGAATCCAGCAGGGCAGAGGGGCCGGTTTTCTTGTGCCCACGGCGTGCCAGGATAGGCGGTGTGCCAATATAGGCACGCCATTACAGAGGGAAAAGAAAACTTGAGCGTGTGCCGATCAACCTGGCGTAGACGCGGAAATTTAAAAAAGTTCTAGTTGAGTGGAACAGACTCAAGTTCTGTGGCGTTATAGACAGTGAAGCTTCCTTCGCTACTGAAAGCCGCGGGAAGGTTTGGACAAACAGTAGAAACGGAGAAACACAACAATGAGTTCTTTTAACCCCACCACTAAAACTCAGGAGGCCCTGCAGCAAGCGCTGCAGACGGCCTCCGCCAACGGTAACCCGGACATCCGCCCGGCACACCTCTTAGCAGCCATCCTTGAGCAGAAGGACGGCATTGCCGCCCCGGTGCTCAAGGCCACCGGTGTGGATCCGGAGACGGTGCTCAAAGAGGCGCGCCAGCTTATCGACGCCCTCCCAAAGGCCGAGGGCGCCAACATGGCGAACCCGAACTTTAACCGCGACGCCCTCAACGTCTTGACCCGTGCCCAGGAGCTGGCCGGCGAGCTCGGTGATGAGTTCGTCTCCACCGAGGTTCTGCTCGCAGCTATTGCGGGTTCCAAGTCGGATGCCGCCGAGCTGCTGACCTCCCGCGGTGCCACCTATGACGCGCTCAAGGGCGCTTTCCCCTCCGTGCGCGGCGCGGCCAAGGTGACTTCGGAGAACCCCGAGGAGCAGTTCCAGGCACTGGAGAAGTACGCCACTGACTTAACCGCCCGCGCCCGCGAGGGAAAGATCGACCCGGTCATCGGCCGCGATCAGGAAATCCGTCGCGTCGTGCAGGTGCTTAGCCGTCGCACGAAGAATAACCCGGTGCTCATCGGTGAGCCCGGCGTGGGTAAGACCGCCATCGTGGAGGGCCTGGCCCGCCGCATCGTGGCCGGTGACGTACCGGAATCCCTCAAAGGCAAGACGCTGCTGAGTCTGGATCTCGGCTCCATGGTCGCCGGCGCGAAGTATCGCGGCGAGTTCGAGGAGCGCCTCAAGGCCGTCCTCGATGAGATTAAGGCTTCCGATGGGCAGATCATCACCTTCATCGATGAGCTGCACACCATCGTCGGCGCCGGTGCCACCGGTGAGGGCTCTATGGATGCCGGCAACATGATTAAGCCCATGCTGGCCCGCGGGGAGCTCCGCCTGGTCGGTGCTACCACCCTCGACGAGTACCGCAAGTACATCGAGAAGGACGCCGCCCTGGAGCGCCGCTTCCAGCAGGTCTACGCCGCTGAGCCTTCCGTGGAGGACACCATCGGTATCCTCCGTGGACTCAAGGAGCGCTACGAGGTGCACCACGGCGTGCGCATTCAGGACTCAGCCCTGGTCTCTGCCGCGGAGCTCTCGCACCGCTACATCACCAACCGCTTCCTGCCGGATAAGGCCATCGACTTGGTCGATGAGGCCGGCTCTCGCCTGCGCATGGAGATTGACTCCTCCCCGCAGGAGATCGATGAGCTGGAGCGTATCGTCCGCCGTCTCGAGATTGAGGAGCTGGCTCTAAAGAAGGAATCGGACGCCGCCTCGAAGGACCGCCTGGCAGCCCTTCAGCAGGAGCTGGCGGATGAGCGTGAGAAGCTCGGCGAGCTCAAGGCCCGCTGGGCCAATGAGAAGAAGGCCATCGATGACGTGCAGACCATCAAGGAACAGCTGGAGGATCTGCGCCGCCAGGCCGAGATTGCGGAGCGCGATGGTGACCTAGCCCTGGCCTCCGAGATCAATTACGGCAAGATGCCGCCGCTGGAGAAGGAGCTGGCCGCTGCTGAGGAGAAGGCGAAGCAGCAGCACAACACCATGCTCACTGAGGAGGTCACTCCGGATACCATCGCGGAGGTCGTCTCCGCTTGGACAGGCATCCCGGCCGGCAAGATGCTGCAGGGTGAGACCGAGAAGCTGCTCAACATGGAGTCCGTGCTGGGTGAGCGCGTGGTGGGCCAGAAGGAGGCCGTCACCGCGGTGTCCGACGCCGTTCGTCGCGCGCGTGCCGGTGTGGCTGATCCCAACCGCCCGACCGGTTCCTTCCTCTTCCTCGGCCCGACCGGCGTGGGTAAGACGGAGCTGGCGAAGGCTTTGGCGGACTTCCTCTTTGACGATGAATCCGCCATGGTCCGCATCGACATGTCCGAGTTCGGTGAGAAGCACTCCGTGGCCCGCCTCGTCGGTGCCCCTCCGGGATACGTTGGCTACGACGCCGGCGGCCAGCTCACCGAGGCGGTGCGACGCCGCCCGTACACGCTGGTGCTTTTCGACGAAGTCGAGAAGGCCCACCCGGACGTCTTCGACGTGCTGCTCCAGGTGCTCGATGAAGGCCGCCTGACCGATGGCCAGGGCCGTACCGTGGACTTCCGCAACACGGTCATTATCCTGACCTCGAACCTGGGTGCCGGCGGCACCAAGGAAGAGGTCATGGAGGCGGTCAAGCGCAGCTTCAAGCCGGAGTTCATCAACCGTCTCGATGATGTCGTGATGTTTGAGCCGCTGACTTCGGATTTGCTCACCGGCATCGTGGACATCCAGCTCAAGGGCTTGGCCGAGCGCCTGTCCGGCCGCCGCCTGACGCTAAACGTGTCCGATGCCGCCAAGCTGTGGCTAGCGGAGCGTGGCTACGACCCGGCCTACGGTGCCCGCCCGCTGCGCCGCCTGATCCAGCAGGCCATCGGTGACCAGCTGGCCAAGAAGCTCTTGGCCGGTGACATCGTGGACGGCGATACCGTGCACGTTGACGTCGCCGATGGCGGCGAGCACCTCGACCTGTCTGCCCGCACCGCGTAATCCGCCGACTAAGCGGTGAGCGCTAATTGCGCTCACCGCGCTCACCGGTCGCCAGCACCCGCTCATGCCCCTATGATCTGGGGGCATGAGCATTTTGATCTCCCCTCACGAGCTGAGTGAGAAGATTTACCGCGGTGACAAGACGACCATCCTCGCTTCCCTCTGGGCCCCAGGGGAAGGCGAGGCCTTCAATCTTTTTTCTTCCCTTCACATTCCAACCGCCCAGTACGCGGACGCCGCGTCAGCCTTCGTGGGCCTGCCGGGCTCCAAGGTCGGGCGCAACCCACTCCCACAGACCGAGAAGATTCAAGAGTGGATCGATCACTGGGGCCTGCGTGAGGATAGCGAGGTCGTGGTCTACGACGAAGGCCGCGGCCTCTTCGCCGGCCGCGCGTGGTGGACGCTGCGCTGGGCGGGCATCCAGAACGTCCGCATTCTCGACGGCGGCCTGTCCAACTGGCGCGCCCAGGCGATGCCCACGCTCACCGGTCCGGGCAACCTGGGCATGACCTCGAACCTTAAAGTGAAGCCGGGCTCGATGCCCACGGCCACCATCGATGAGGTCAAGGAGCACAAGGGCCTGCTTCTCGACGTTCGCACGCGCAATCGCTTCGCCGGCCGCCGCGAGAACCTCGACCTGAAGGCCGGCCACATTCCGGGCGCGGTCAACCTGCCCGAGCGCCTGTTCCACACGCAGGACATCACCGTGTGGAAGTCCAAGGAAGAGATCCTGGAGATCCTCGACGAGCACGGCGTGACTAAGGAGAACGTGGACGGCGCCATCATCTACTCCGGTTCCGGCAACCACTCCGCGCTCACCATTGCCGTTCTGGAGCACGTGGGCTTTACCGGCCTGCGCCACTTCGTTGGCGGCTGGTCACAGTGGTCGGCCAACCCGGCCAATCCCGTGGAGCGCGGCGACCGCGAGCACGTCTAGAATCCTCACGTGACCAGCGTGCCAGCGCCTATCGGGCGCGCCGGGCGATTAGAGTCGGTCAATGATGCCTTTCGTACTCTTATCCCTCGCCGCCCTCGCGCTCGCGGCCGGTGTGATCGTGCTCTGGTTGGATCAGCGCCAGCGCGCCGCGCACTCCGCCGGTGACGCAGCAACCGACGCCGTTACCGACACCGATACCGGCGCCTCTGCCGACGTTATTGCCACCGATTCTGCCGACGGCGCAGCCGATGCCGTGGTCCCTGAAGCCGCCGAGCCTGAACCCGCTGAGCCCGAGGTCGAACCTGGGCTCGCCGAAGAACCTGAGCTCGTCGAAGAGCCCGTCATCGCATCCGAGCCGGAGCCTGCCCCAGAGCCTGAGGCAGAGCCGGCCGTAGAAGCAAGCAATGAACCGGCACCAGCGCACAGCTTTGCCGAGCGCGCAGAGCGCGCCAGGTACCTCGTGCCGGGCAGCGCCCGCCGCGAGCGCAAGGCTTTCGGCCAGCAGCGCGGCTGGGAATACATCAAGCACGATTCCTACCTGGCCGATGAGTGGACCCGCGGCGCAGCCGCCTGCGGCCAGGAACCCCGGGATATCGTGGCCGGAAACGTCCGCGGCCATGAGACGCTGCTCTTCGACATGGGCTCAATCCCCGTCATGGCCATGCGCACCGGCGCGGCCTCCGACATCGTGGTTGATTTCCGCCGAGCAGGCGAGGAAGCGGAGAACCATTCTGAGGATCTGGTGTACGTGCGTGAGGAGGAAGGCTTCGAGGTCTTCGCCACCGACGCCGGCGTGGGACAGCGCCTCATCGATGCCCGCGTCACCGACGCGCTGAGCCGCCTTCCCGCCGAGGTGACCGCCGTGTGGATGGAGGGGGAGTGGGCGCTTGCCCAGACCACCCGGCAGGCGCGCAGCGCAGAGTGGGAAGAGCTGCTCGAGCCACTGGCCACGCTCGCCGATTCCGCCCGCGTGCTCCCACCGCGCTCCGAGGCTGCCCAAGTGCTGCGCGTTGATGAGCTCGACCCGAGCCGCGATATCCCGGAGCCCCCGCAACCGGAGCCGACCGGGCCCACGGCAGTTCCGGATCGTGATGATTCCCTCGACACCCCGACCATCCAGCGCCCCACCGAGCCGGTGGTCATGCCGAGCCGCACCACCAGCGAAGCCCGCGGCACCATCGACCATTCCAGCTTGGGTGCGGACGAGGTGGACGCGATTGCCGACGGCCACGAACACCCCGCCCCCGAAAATAACCAGGCTCGCCTCCCACGCCGTTTCGACGGCGGCTCCTCCATCTTCGACTAGGCCTGCCATCCCGGCACCAGCACTAGTCGCGGGCAACCGTGCGGCAAGAGGGTAAACTACAGGGCGGATTTTTCAAGGCTATAAAGCCACAGATTTTAAGGAGCGAGCGATGAGCCTGGATCAGCAGAAGAAGCAACGCCTAGCAGAGCTGGTGAAGGAGCTGGCCGTCGTCCACGGCAAAGTCACGTTGTCCTCCGGCAAGGAGGCCGATTACTACGTGGACCTGCGCCGCGCCACCCTGCAGCACGAGGCCTCGCGGCTTATCGGCGCGCTGCTGCGTGAGCTCACCGCCGACTGGGATTACGCCGCCGCCGGCGGTCTGACCATGGGCGCGGACCCGGTCGGGTTGGCCATCATGCACGCCGACGGTCGCGATATCGATGCCTTCGTCGTCCGCAAGGAAGCCAAGAAGCACGGCATGCAGCGCCAGATCGAGGGCTTTAACGTTGAGGGCCAGAAGGTGCTCGTCGTCGAGGACACCACCACGACCGGCAACTCCCCACTGACCGCGGTGAAGGCGCTGCGCAAGGCAGGCGCCGAAGTCGTCGGCGTGGCCACCGTGGTGGATCGCAACACCGGTGCTGGCGATGCCATCGCCGCCGAGGGCTTGGAGTACCGCTACCTGCTGGGCCTTGAGGACCTCGGCCTTGCCTAAGCCTGAGGACGAAGCGGAAGCCAAGGGTCCTACCGAGTGGAATGAGGGCCGCCACGGCGTTGGCCCGTGGGAAGGCCCGCTCCCGCAGGGCCCAGAGGCGAAGAAGTACGATCCCGAGCTGCTCGCGGAAGGGGATCGTCGCAACGTCGTCGACGCCTACCGCTACTGGACGCGCGAGGCGATCCGGGAGGACATCGATAAGCGCCGGCACGCCCTGCACATCGCCATCGAGAACTTCGAGAACGATTCCAACATCGGCACCGTGGTGCGCACCGCCAACGCCTTTGCTGTCGACACCGTCCACATCGTGGGCCGGCGCCGCTGGAACCGGCGCGGCGCCATGGTGACCGACAGGTACCAACACCTCATGCACCACGCGAACGTTAGTGATCTGATGGCCTGGGCTGCCGACCAAGACTTAACCGTCGTGGCCATCGATAACACCCCCGGGTGCGTTCCACTGGAGACCGCGGAGTTGCCCGAGCGCTGCCTGCTCCTCTTCGGGCAGGAGGGGCCGGGGGTGAGCCCGGAGGCACAAGATGCGGCGCTGATGACCTGTTCCATCGCGCAATTTGGTTCGACTCGCTCCATCAACGCGGGCGTGGCCGCAGGCATCGCCATGCATGCGTGGATTCGCCAGCATGCGGATTTATCAAAAGCTTGGTGAGATCCCGCGCACTGTGTTTACATCTAGGTAACGAATTCACATTTAAGAATGATGAGACAACAGTGTTAGAGAAATGGTCCCACCGCGCTGACCTCGCGGAGACAGCCATCAATGAGCGCCACGCGCAAGCCGTGTGGGGCTTGCCCCGTACCAACCTTGCCGTGGTGAGTTGGCCACCCACCACCAAAGAATCGCTCTTTGTGCACTGGCATTATTGGTGGCAGGCGCACTATTTGGACTGTCTTGTCGACGCCGCCTTGCGCAAGAACACCAAGGCCCGCCGCGCGCGCATTTCCGATACCATCCGCGGCATCCATGTGCGCAACCTCCGCGCGCTGACGAAGAACCGTTACTACGATGACAAGGCCTGGATGGCCCTGGCTATTTCCCGTGCCGGTGAGCTGAAGAAGCAGCGCCCCTACAAGAAGCTGGGCGCTCTGCAGCACAACATCCGCGATGGCATTGATTCCCAGGTGGGCGTGCTGCCGTGGCGCGAGGGCGAGACCTTCCTCAACGTTCCTTCCAACGGGCCAGGCGCTATCATGCTCGCCCGCATGGGGCGCGTGGACGAGGCCCGCCACATCGTGGACTGGATCTACGATCACCTCATCGATGACGATGGCTTCGTCATGGACGGCATCCGCATGCGCATGGACGGGCAGGAAGTAGTTCGCAACATCCACCCCTACTGCCAAGGCGTGGTGCTCGGTGCCTGCTTGGAGATTGTGCTGGCGCTGCGGAAGCAGACGGGCCTGCGCTCCGTGGAGGACATCGACACCGTTCATGAGGCCGAGCTCGCCGCGGACATGATGGATTACACCACCCGGATCCGCGGCCTCGTCCAGGCGGTGGCCACGGGAATGGCAACGTATACGGGTGTCATTGATTGGCAGACTGGCGACGGCGACGGTGGCCTCTTCAAAGGCATCCTTGCCCGCTACCTCGCGGACGTGGCGGTGCGCCTGCCGGGTGATTCCCCCGCTAACCGCGCGACGAAGAAGCTGGCCGCGCGGCTGGTGACGGCCTCGGCGGAATCCGTGTGGGAACACCGCCTTGAGGTGGACGGTCTGCCCATTTTCGGCTCCGACTGGACCGCGGATGCAAAGCTGCCCCACAACTACGGTTTTGGGCCTTCCTCCTTGGGCCAGAAGGTGGGTATTATCCGCGTGGCCGAGCGCGATTTGTCCGTTCAATTGTCCGGTTGGATGTTGTTGGAAGCCTGCACCCGAATTGTGAAGTACAAGTCAGAATCCGCCTGACGGCAGAATATGCCCAGCTCAAGGGGCTGTTTAAGTCCATGGGAGCCGGGGTTTAAGTGAGGTCACACCGCTTCTCGCGGCGGAAAACCACAATAACAGGCATACTTGGATGTTGGAACGTGTTGTTTCGCTGGTTTGTGAGACGGCACGGCTTACTGCACAGCAACTCCAAAGGATGGAATTTCATGCCTATTGCAACCCCTGAGGTTTATAACCAGATGCTGGATACCGCCAAGAAGGGCGGCTTCGCATTCCCGGCAATTAACTGCACCTCCTCCGAAACCATCAACGCCGCACTCCGCGGTTTCGCCGAGGCTGAGTCCGACGGCATCATCCAGTTCTCCACCGGCGGCGCCGAGTTCGGTTCCGGCCTGTCCGTGAAGAACAAGGTTGCCGGCGCCAAGGCACTGGCTGCCTTCGCTCACGAGGCTGCTAAGAACTACGGCATTAACGTTGCGCTGCACACTGACCACTGCCAGAAGGAAGTTCTGGATGAGTACGTGCGCCCGCTGATCGCCTTCTCCCAGGAGCGCGTTGACCGCGGCGAGCTTCCGCTCTTCCAGTCCCACATGTGGGATGGCTCCGCTATCCCGATCGATGAGAACCTCGTGATCGCCCAGGAGCTCCTCGAGAAGGCTCACAACGCCAACATCATCCTCGAGGTTGAGATTGGCGTCGTCGGCGGCGAAGAGGACGGCGTTCAGGCCAAGGCTGGCGCTAACCTCTACACCTCCCCGGAGGACTTCGAGAAGACCGTTGATGCTCTCGGCACCGGTGAGAAGGGCCGCTACCTGCTGGCCGCTACCTTCGGCAACGTCCACGGCGTCTACAAGCCGGGCAACGTGAAGCTGCGCCCGGAGGTCCTGGATGAGGGCCAGAAGACCGTCGTGAAGAAGCTCGGCCTGGAAGAAGGCTCCCAGCCCTTCGACTTCGTCTTCCACGGCGGCTCCGGCTCCGAGAAGGAGAAGATTGAGCAGGCTCTGGGCTACGGCGTTGTCAAGATGAACGTGGACACCGACACCCAGTACGCCTTCACCAACCCGGTTGCCCGCCACATGTTCGCTAACTACGACGGCGTCTTCAAGATCGACGGCGAGGTTGGCAACAAGAAGGTCTACGACCCGCGCTCCTACATGAAGAAGGCTGAGCAGGGCATGGCTGACCGCGTGGTTGAGGCCTGCACCGACCTGCACTCCGTGGGCAAGACCGTTTCTAAGTAAACCAACGTCCAGCTGACGTCGGCTCCTCCTGGACGCCGTGCTGATTCAGCACATCTCAACAAGCCACCCTTCGCCCTCGAGGGGTGGCTTTTGCATACCCAACCCCATCATCAGAACGCGTAAAATACCGGAATCATGGAAGCGCAAGAGTCATCGTCGAATTCGTCACCGGGAGTCAAACGCGTCCGCAGGACTACCCGCGAGCAGCTGCGGTTGGTGGATAAATCTCTGAAGTCGCGCTTCACGCGCATCCGCAACCGCCTGGTGTTCATGATTCAGAGCACCCTCGGTGCCGGTTTGGCGTTCTATGTTGCGCATGACTTTTTCGGCCACGAGCAGCCCTTCTTTGCCCCGATGGCCGTCATCATCATCCTCGGCCTTTCGGGAAGTGACCGCCTCAAGCGCGCCGTCGACATGTCTATCGGCGGCATCGTGGGCGTGCTGGTGGGCACGCTGCTTGTCGACGCCCTCGGAACCGGCCCCATCCACATGACCATCATCATCGGTCTGGCGCTGGTGATCGGCTCCTTCGTCACGGGCTCGCAGCTGGTGAGCAACCAGATTGTCATCGCCGCCATCCTTATCGCCACCATCCTTCCGCCGGAAGAAATGGGCGGGCTCTCCCGCGCCATCGACGCCATCATCGGCGCGGTTATCGGCCTCACGATGATTGTGCTGATTCCCTCCTCACCCCTGCGGGCGGGCCGCTCGGAAGTCTCGAAGGTCCTGGGCATTACGGCCTCGGTTCTCTCCGATGTCTCCAGGGGCCTTGCGGACAATGATCCAGAAACCATCATGGAGGCCCGCGATGCCGTGCGCGGCACGCAGGCCGACATCAACAACATGCTTAACGCCACCAAGGGCGGCGCGGAGACCGCAAAGCTCTCGCCCTTCCTGTGGAGCTCGCAGCGCAACGTCCGCTCGCTGGAGCGCATCCTTACACCGGTCGATAACGTGGTTCGCGGCACCCGCGTGTTGTCCCGCCGCGCCCTCGTGCTCGCCGAGGACGGCGACCAGGCCACTGCCGAGCAAGTGGAGCTTATCGACGAGCTAGCCGAAATCACGATGGAGCTCTCTGACCTCTATACCCACCAAACTGCGCATGAGCGCCGCGTGGATGAGGCGCATGCTATTCCGGAGATAGTCAAACGCCTGCGCCAGCTGGCAGCGCGCTGCTCGATAGACGTCGCCGGCGAGGAAGCAGTGCTCTCCGCCTATGCTGTGCTGGCCCAAACCCGCTCCGTCATCGTGGACCTGCTCATGGTGTGCGGCATGTCGCGTGAGTCCGCCGTGGCGCAGCTGGTGCCCACCTCGAAGCACCCGGCCTACCCGCCGGAGGTGCGGGAAGAGGACTAGGGCTAAAAGGTCACGCCTCAGCTGCACAAAACTGGGGTATGTGTGCGCTTCCAACCAGCTTCGTGGGGAACACGGGGGAGTGGTAGAGTCTTCCGCAGACCGCCTAGGTGCATTGCACAATGCGCATGCGGTGAGGATTCGGTTTCGAGCCTAGTGCCGAAAAGGTAATGCTGGCCGAATCCTCTTTTCGTTTTCCTTCAACCGCGAGACTTAGGGCCGCACTATCTGTAGGTCCCGCAGGTGGCGGTAGAACGTCACGCGCTTGACCGGCCTCTTGGCGCGGACTCCATCGACGCTGACGCTGAGCGCCGGTCCCCCTGCCTGCACCGCCCGGCCCTGCACGACGCTGGCGGGGTCCAGTTGCCCTGGCTGGACAGGTTTGCGCAGGCGCGCGAAGAACCCACGGCGTGGTGCTACGTCCGCCTCAAAACTTGTCACCGCCTTCGCCGCCACGATGCCCGGCGCATCCGTCATCGGCACAAGCTTTGCGCCGAAAACATCCTTCTCGCGGTCCGCGCGCAGCAGCACGGCATCGTCGACGATGATCTCACCGGTGATCTCCTCGTTCGACCATTCTGCAATCGTTGCCGAACCCGCCACGGCGAGGCCCGCGTCATTGCGGATGAGCGGCACCGGCTTGACGGGTGCGGTCATGGCAAAGGAGAGCGCGTCCTCCATCACTGCTCCCTGGTCGCCGAGACCCTGGCGGCCCTGGCCCGTTTCGCTAGCTTTTAAGCCCCAATTCATCGCCGCGGTGGAGTGCTCCCCAGTGGGAACGTAGCCTACCTCGGCCCACAGGTAATCCGCCCGCATCATGCGGGTCAGCACGGCGCTTAGCGCGGCATCGCTGCCGATGACCACAATGCGCAGTGGCTCACGCAGGAACGGGGCCTGGGGCGCTGGACCCGGCGCACCGAGGTGGCTCACGTCTGGCTGTGCGGCAATCTCATCCAGCGAAGGAGTGGGATCCTCCGGGAGAATCTCGCTGGCCAGGGCATCAATAGCCTTCAACTCCTGCCGGCTGGGAACCTCTGCGAAGCGGAAGTGCTCGACGCGCATTCCGCGCTGTGAGGCCTCGACGAGGGCAGTGGTATGGGCGTCGGTGAAGTGGCCGCCGCAGTCTACAAGCGCACAGATCATACAAGAAGCATAGAAGCGTGGAAAGAGCTTCGCTAAAAAGCGCCGCCAACAGCGCGCAAACAGCGGTGCTTTCCCCGGAAAAGTAGTGCACATCACAGCGCGTCAGTAGGCTCCAAGGCAACGCCCAACTTCTTAGCAATCAATTCTTAAGCCCCTAACAGCCGGAGGTAAGCACCATGTCCACTCGCATGACAACTCTTGCACTTGTATCCACCGCCGGGCTTCTGATGAGCTCGTGCAGCCTCATCGGCGGTGCACTGACGGAAGTCGAGGAGCCAGCATTCACCGAGGCTGCCGCCGAGTCCACGACGAGTTCGGCGGCGCCTACTTCGTCGAAGGCCACGTCGACATCGAGCAGCACGTCCTCCTCGAGCACCAACGCTGACTGCGACGAGAATAAAGAACTCGAGGACACCGAGCTGAGCAAGGTCCTCGAGAATAAAGAAGCCTATGTGAAGGGCTCGACCGAGAAATTTGAAGACGTGAGCGTCAGTGAAGATGAATACGACGCTTGCAAGTTCCTCAGCTACGCGGTGCTGGAGGGCGAGTTTGATGGGGAGGACGTCAAGGTTCCTGTCTTCTTCGTCAACGGTGAGGTCTATGACGAGGATGCCCTCTACATCACGTCAACGTCCTTCGAGGTGGAGGAAGACGGCGAAGGCTACACTTTTGAGTCCAAGACTGAAGGCGACGTCGTTGGCGTCGAAGGAAAGGCATACAAACGCCCAGGAACCGAGGCGCCGTCCATGGAAACCTCCTTCGACGGCGTGGATTCGGACATCTTCTTCATCGACGTGGATTCGGAACCAACCGAGTCCGCGGATTTGGCTAAGGATGAAGAAGACCTCCGCGGCGAAGAGCTCTTCACCATCTCCGCCGATGGCTGGAACATGGTCTGCGGCATCATTGAAGAAAACAACGCCATTGATTGTGCGCATGGCGACGGCGGGACTTGGTCCATCAAAGGTGGTAAGACCCCAATGCCGGAGGGTATGGAATTCAACCTGGTGACCTTCCTGCCTCTAGAGGGCAGTACTGAGTTCACTCAGTATGACGATGAAATCCCAACTAACGGCACAAAGATCGAGGGCAACGGGCTCTACCGAATCGGCATCGGTGATGTTGAAGCCCAAATCGCTGTTGTCGATGACGGCATCATCGTCAGCACCCCGGACAAGTCGCGGTTGATGTTTACCAATGACACCATCTACTTCGATGAGGAGGGCTCAGGCGACGGCAGCACCGACGATGAAAACACCGAAAACGTCTAGCCCACCCGTACCGACACCGCATCAATTCCTGATGACCATGTCACAAACCCACCGTCGTACCGCCATGCCGGGTAAAGTAGGTGCGTATTTGACTTCAATAAATAGGAAGTGACACCAACATGGCAGCGATCGTCATCGTCGGCGCCCAGTGGGGCGATGAAGGCAAGGGCAAGGCTACCGACATCCTCGGCGGCAAGGTCGATTACGTAGTGAAGCCCAACGGCGGTAACAATGCCGGCCACACCGTCGTGGTCGGCGGCGAGAAGTATGAGCTGAAGCTCCTTCCCGCCGGCATTCTTTCTGAAAACGCCACCCCGGTCCTGGGCAACGGCGTGGTCATTAACTTGGAGGCCCTGTTCGATGAGATCGATGGCCTCGAAGCCCGCGGCGCTAACGCTTCGCGCCTCAAGATTTCCGCCAACGCGCACCTCGTGGCGCCCTACCACCAGACCCTGGACCGCGTGCAGGAGCGCTTCTTGGGCAAGCGCGCTATCGGTACCACCGGCCGTGGCATCGGCCCTGTCTACGCCGACAAGGTTGCTCGCATCGGCATCCGCGTGCAGGACATTTTTGATGAGTCCATCCTGCGCCAGAAGGTCGAGTCCGCCCTGGACATTAAGAATCAGATGCTGGTGAAGATGTACAACCGCAAGGCCATCGAGCCGGAGCAGGTTGTGGAGTACTTCCTGAGCTACCGCGATCGCCTGCGCCCGATGGTCATTGAGGCCGAACTTGAGCTGAACCAAGCACTGGATGCTGGCAAGCACGTCCTTATGGAGGGCGGCCAGGCCACCATGCTGGATGTTGACCACGGAACCTACCCCTTCGTGACCTCCTCGAACCCGTCGGCCGGCGGTGCCTCGGTCGGCTCCGGCATTGGTCCTACGCGCATTAAGACTTCCCTGGGCATCATCAAGGCCTACACCACCCGCGTGGGCGCTGGTCCTTTCCCCACTGAGCTCTTTGACAAGTGGGGCGAGTACCTGCAGACCACCGGCGGCGAAATCGGCGTCAACACCGGCCGCAAGCGCCGCTGCGGTTGGTACGACTCCGTGGTGGCTCGCTACGCCACCCGCGTCAACGGTTTCACGGACTACTTCCTGACCAAGCTGGACGTGCTCACCGGCATCGGTGAGATCCCCATCTGCGTGGCCTATGACGTTGACGGCAAGCGCTACGACGAGATGCCGCTGACCCAGTCTGAGTTCCACCACGCGGAGCCCATCTTTGAGACCATGCCGGCTTGGGACGAGGACATCACTGACTGCAAGACTTTTGAGGACCTCCCGCAGAAGGCTCAGGATTACGTCCTGCGTCTGGAGGAGCTCTCCGGCTGCCGCATCTCCTACATCGGTGTCGGCCCTGGCCGCGACCAGACCATCGTGCGCCACGACGTCATGCAGGACCAGTAAGGCGCCGGCCAGTCCAAGACGAACGAACCTCAGGCACCGCCTAACGGTGACGGTGCCGCGCAACAACCGCCCAGCTTCTCCCGTGTCACCGTGCACATGGCTATAGGAACCACCGCACGGGAGAGGCGGGGCGGGTTAATGCCTCTAATGCCTCTGAAGGGGGTTTGGGGGACGTCGCCAAGCAATGCAGCACCAGAAGTGTGCGATAATTCGAGAATGACTACCGTAGGCGACATCGCAGGCCACATCGGAACCCCTCTGACAGGAAACGCCACCAAGGTGCTTCTTTTGGGGGCGGGAGAGCTGGGCAAGCAGTTGGTAATTGCCTTTCAGAACTTAGGGCTGGAGGTCCACGCCGTGGACCGCTACGCAGGAGCACCCGCGCAGCAGCTCGCGCACTTTAGCTACATCGCAGACATCAGGGACCCGCACAAGGTGTGGGAGCTTACAGAGCGCATCAAACCGGACTATGTGGTCCCTGAGGTGGAGACCGTCGCGGTGGAGGCGCTGAAGCGTATTGAGGAATTCGGCACCACCGTTGTGCCGACGGCGCGGGCCTGTGAGCTGACACAGTGCCGGGAGAGCGTGCGTGAGGTGGCTGAGAGCATCGGCCTGCCCGTAACGGCCTATCGTCTTGCTGAGTCCGCTGAACAGCTCAAAGAGGCGGTGGGAGAGTTGGGGCTGCCGTGCATCGTCAAGCCGGATATTACGACCTCCGGCAAGGGGCACGTCCTTCTTAAGGAAGAGGAGGACGTGGAGGAGGCCTGGGCCATGGTGCGCCACGTGTCCTCCGATAATAAGCGGGTGGTGGTGGAGCGCTTCGTTGACTTTGACTATGAGGTCACGCTGCTTGCTGTGCGCTCCATCGATCCGGCTACCGGCAAGATGGCCACGTGGTTCAGTGAGCCCATTGGCCACCGCCACGAGCACGGTGACTTGGTGGAGTCCTGGCAGCCCATGGCGATGAGTGAGGACGCCCTGGCGAACGCACGCTCCGTTGCGGCGCGTATCTCTAATGAGTTGGGCGGGCGCGGTGTCTACGGCGTTGAGCTCTTCGTGGCGGGCGATGAGGTGTACTTCTCCTCCGTCTCGCCGCGTCCTTTGGACACCGCCATGCTGACCGGATACACGCAGCGCTTCTCTGAATTTGAGCTTCATGTCCGCGCGATCTTGGGCTTCCCCATTGACGTGACGATGGTCAGCCCTGGTGCTGCGGTCATCCTGCACGCGGACGCAGAGCTTGATGACGTCTCCTTCACCGGCCTCGACACCGCCTTATCCTATGAAGAGACCGACGTGCGCCTGTTTGGCAAGCCCTGGGCCTACGCCGGCCGCCGCATGGGCATGGTGGCTACGACCGCCGAGGACGTTGAGACCGCCCGCGACAGGGCAGCGCTCGCGGCCGGGAAGATTACTGTGGGCCCGAATGCTGATAAAACCGTCCACGGTGATTCACAGCCTGTGGAGCCGACTGCCAATGCTGTCTCCGACATTGAGCTGATTGAGGTGCCGGAGCCGGTTGTCGACGTAGACCCGAAACTCATCCGCTCCACCGACGATTAAAGAAACAGTGACTTTATGAGTCAAGGGGAATGTTACCCCACGCCTTGACGGGGGAGTGGGGTGCTGAATGTGACTGAAGTGGCCGTGCGTTACGCACGGCCACTTCAGTGCATTTCTGGGGGGGCTAGTTGCCGGTGGGTCGGAATGATGCATGTAGGGCATCTTCCGCCGGGGGAGCCGGTTAGCGTGACGCCGCCTTAAGGAAATGCTTATATGGAAACTTAAGAAACCTTAAATGGGGGAATCTGAGAAAATCTAGGTAATGTGCCACGTCAACATTTAGGGGAACGTATTGGCGAAAAACGGCTTAAAGGTCAAGCGCATAGCACGTTTTACCTGCTGAATTATCGCCAAGTGGGGGTATAAGGAAAAGTTATGCAGCAATCAACTATCTTGCGGCTAGCTGTGAGCGATGATAGTATCCTGAGTGGACTATAAGAGTGCGTGAGATTCTTAAGGAGAATCGCCGGTCAGGGTGTAAAAACCTACGTCCAGATTTCAGATTGTCTCAGCGGAAACTTACTGCTGTGCAGAACAACTTGTAGACATTCACATCATTCGAAGAGGAAACGATGAGTAAATTAAGGAATATCTCCAGAGAGGGGTGGATGGTCCTTACTGCTGTTTTCACAGCAATAGCAGTGATTGCGGCCATGGTCACTGTTCCCTGGACGAAGGCGGATGCGGCTGAGCCGACCGACTTCAAGCCGAATTTGACTTTGGGGTCTGAAGCCGGCAAGGGCGGCGCTGATGAGAGTTGGGGTGACCTTGTTTGGGCTGGTGCGCCGGTTCATCATGGTAGTACTGACGTTTCACAGGGTAATCCGAAGAATAACGTCGGTTGGGGATGGTGCATCGATACACTGGTGAACCGCCCAATGCAGACTATGCAGCTTTATGACAAAGCAACTGCGGGTAAAGCGCCCATACCGGCTGAGTATCATGACGCGGCTATCGGCCTCGCTTTGAAACTTCGCGATGCTACTGAACGCGGGGACAAGGAAGCGGCAGCTAACTACTCTGTTTACCTGATTGCCCTAATCGGGCATCCTGCAAGCAAGCCTGCGGCAACCATGACTATTACTGGTCAAGATCCGGAATTCGGATCGCCAGGGGGTGGACCTCACTTCCCCTCATTTACTGGCTCGAGGGAAGAGTTTAAGCAACTCACTGGACTTGAGATCGTTAATGCCATGACGCCTGAGTTTCAGCGTGACCCGAGCATTGAGATCGCAAAGCAACCTGCAGATGCTTTTATTACCATCGTTGGGCCTAATGGCAACCTGAACGGCAGGCCTATGGGACAGCGCGTAATGCCGCCGGACCAACCGGGTCTGCCAGACGACGAGGGCGAATCCAAGACCCCGTCGATCAAGACTCAGGCTGAGTTTGCTGAAGGATCGAAGAAGGTCGTTGTGAACGATGCGACCGTAATCGATACTGTGACCTATGAGAACCTTGTTCCGGGTAAGAAGTACACCCTTAAGGCAGAGCTGATCTCTAAGGCTGATGAGAAGACCGTTCTCGGTCAGGGCGAGCTGTCCTTTGTTCCTGAGGCGGCAAACGGCTCTGAACAGGTTAAGATCAAGGTTTCGAATGCTGAACAGCCGGTTAAGTCTGCAGTTGTCTTTGAAGAGCTGACCTCTGTTGAGGTCGACGACAAGGGCAAGGAAACTCCAAATGCTACTCCGGAGAACCCGAACCACATCGCTGAGCACAAGGACATCAACGACGGTGGACAGACGGTGAACTCTAAGGATGAGCCGTCCGAGTCTGACAAGCCGTCTGAAT
>NZ_KV799833.1:0-354 GCF_001810085.1 Corynebacterium sp. HMSC072A02
CGAGGTTGTCCATGCTGAACTGGTCTGCACCGCCAAGGAACGCGCCGGTGGTGTCCCGGTCAGCGGCTACAGGTCGGGCGGGTTGGTTGGTGGTGGTGCTGCGCGGGGGCTGGTCAAACCCGCGTGGTCGGGTTGCGTGTTCCTTGCGGACAGCGGTCATCATGTTTTTGACTGCGGTATATGACACTGCCCGCCGACTGCCGTCGTTGGCGGTCAGGCGTTGGCATGCTTCTTCCAGGATTGGTTTGTTGGCATGTTTGCCCATTGACAGCACGTTTCGGCAGGACTGGTATGCCTGGGCCGGGATGGCTTTCGCCGTAATGAGTTCTTCGATGACCTTGCGTGTTGCCGGGC
>NZ_KV799834.1:0-37211 GCF_001810085.1 Corynebacterium sp. HMSC072A02
CCCAACCTCACCAACACATCCTGTCGTTTAGGCCAGATGTACATCGGGTATTTTGACGAATTTGGACATAACGGGGCCTACGTCTCCCGCACCGATCCGAATTATAAAACTCACCCCGTCTTTGGAATCGGCGGGTTCATTATTCCAGCCGACAATATTCGGCATCTCTCAGGCGCATTTCGCAGAATTAAAGAACGCGGACTCAAAGCCGAAATTGATGCTAAGGTCATCGCGAAAGGCCGCCCGGTAGAACGCTGGGAAAAGAAAGGGGCCGCACTTCTGACGACCCAAAACGTCAAGAAATACCGTGAGGTCCGAAACATCATAAACCGCATACTCAACAAGCTTGAGCAACTCGACGCACAAGTCATTTTCTACGGCCAAGAAAAGCCACGTGGCACCAACGAAGAAACTGGCGAAGACGAACGCTCACGTTATGACCACGCAATGAAACAACTTATTCAGCGTGTCAATTGGTCGCTTGCTGAAAACCAACGTCACCTAATGGTGCTCGACAAACAGGGCCCAAAAGAGCGCATGGAGATCTTCGCTTCTAGCGCCGCTTTTATGTTCTCCCACCAAGATGCAGACAAACTTCTTGAACCACCGTTTGAAGTAGAAAGCCATCTCTATCAAACAGTTCAGTGCGCAGATTGGATTTGCGCACTTCTTGGAAGAATTTCAGCCTACAAATATGACCCAGATTTCAAAGAGTTCGACTGGGCAATCAAGTACTTCGGGAACAGACTAGCCCATGCAAGTAGTCCCCACAGCAAGATTCGCGCTGCGGGGACAGGTCGGGACGTTTATGCGAATCATCTTGGCAGCTACCGAAGTTGTTATTCCACAACCGAAATCCCCATGAGTCCTACCGATATGGAAGCTCAGGAGAAAAAGTTCAACGGTTAATTCTCTGTTTTCTGAAACTTCGCGATTAAACAGTCAGGCGGCCGCTCAACGCACGCGAAAGCGTCAGCTCATCGACAAACTCAAGGTCGCCTCCCAGCGGCATGCCGGAGGCCAGGCGCGTGATCTTCAGTCCCGGGAAATCTCGTAGCAGGCGCACGAGGTAGGCCGCGGTGGCCTCGCCTTCTGTGTTGGGATCGGTGGCGAGGATGACCTCGGTGATGTCCGGGGAATCGTCGTAAAGCGGCTCTTCCGGGGTGGAATCCGCAAGCTCTCGGTCCGGTAGTACGCCGCCGAGGCGCTGCAGCAGTTGCGAGATGTTGAGGTCTTTCGGGCCCACGTTGGCCAGCGGGTCGAGCGCGCCGCCCAGTACGTGGTAGCGGCCGTTATATTCGCCGGTGCGCTCGATGACCTGGATATCCTTGGGCTCTTCCACCACGCAGATAGTAGAAGCATCGCGCTGCGAGTTCACACAAATGCGGCAGACTTCCTCGCGGGAAATATTGCAGCAGATGCGGCAGAAAGTCACACCATCACGCACCGCTCCCAGTGCCTTCTGAAGGCGATCGATCTCCTCCGGGTCTTGATGCAGAACGTGGAAGGCGATGCGTTGCGCTGACTTCGGGCCAATCCCCGGCAGGCGCGAGAACTCATCGATGAGATCCTGCAGTGGTCCTTCAAACACGCAATGCTCCCCTCACTTAACAATCCCCACGACCTTGACGGCCGGAGACACAATAAAAGGCCGCGCCGCCCTCCGCGAAGAGAGCAACAACGGCCTTTAAGTCTAACGCGCGGCTTACTGGTTACCGCCGAAGACATCCTGGATGGACGGACCATCATAGTTTTGCTGGGACTGGCCCATGCCCTGGGACAGCGGGCCAATCTTCTCCTGTGCCAAGCGGCCGGCTGCGGCGTGAGCCTCCTTGAAGGCGCCGACGATGAGGTCCTGGAGGGTATCGATGTCCTCCGGGTCCACCACAGACTTATCAATGGAAATGCTCTGCAGCTCAGCGCCACCGGTCATGGTGACCTTCACCAGGCCATTGCCTGCGCTGCCTTCGACGGTGGCGGCCAGGATTTCCTTCTGTGCCTTTTCTAGTTCAGCCTGGACGCGAGCGGCCTGCGCCAGGATCTCGTTCATGTCATTTGCCTGCTGCATCGGATCGTTCTCAGTCATGCTAAAAGTCCTTTCGTGCGGTTATTTTCACTACGCGCCAAGTGTACAGATGCCGCGCTACAGCCGCCGCGCTCCCAACTCCTGCGCGAGGAGCTCCATGGCGACCTCCGTGGCGTTGCGGTGGTCCATCTCTCCGGCGCTCTGCGCGGCCTCCATCATCTCGCGCTCCTCATCCGCGCGGGTGTACTCCGGCTGCGGTGCGGGCGCATGCTGGGGAGCTGATTGCTGCGGCGAAACAGACGTGTGGCCTGCGCTTTCCGACGCTCCATTCGCCCCCGCCGGTGGACCGTACTCCTCCGGTGGGGCCTCGAACTCGCCTTCGTCCGGACCCGGCTCCGGCGGCAGCGGAACGCCGTTGCCGAACTTGGGAACCTTGGAAAACTCTTCATCGCGTTGGGCCGCGACCTGGGTCGCCTGCGCGATGCGTGATCGCCATTGGCTGCCACGGGCCTCCCTCTTTGGGGGCACCGCCGCCCCGCGCGGGGCGGCCTCCGACCGCTGTGGTTCTGCCGGCGGGCGCGAGTCTGCCTTCTCGCGCACACCGTGCTGGGGCTGAGGTTGCTCCCTCGTCGTTTCAGACGACGGAGCCTGCTGCCCGATTTGGCGCGGCGCGCCCCATGGATCATCGCTGGCGTTATTGGGTTCCTTCGCTGCCGGACTCTCTGCCTCCTCGTCGGGCTCGGAGGCCTCACGTTGCGGTTGGTTGGGGTTCCACTGGGTGCGCTGGGTGGGCTCTGGCACCGTGAAACCGTGTGCCTTCGGGTCGGTACCGATAACACACGTGACCTTCAGTTCTCGGCTGAGCTCTTCCTTGAGGACGGTCACGATGACCTCATTGGTGCCTGGTGAATTGATGCGTTCAGCTAACGCGCCCGTGGTGTGTCCAAGGACGAGAGTCTCATCCCGCACGCCGAGGACACGGGCTTCGGCGAGCATGATTTCAGCGACCTTATTACGCCGCCCAATCGTGGCGCGCAGATCAGACCACCGCCCGCGAATCTCCGCGGCAAGGTCCTGGGGCTGCTCAGGCTCAGGTTGCTGTTCCTGTTGTTCAGGCTGTTCCGATGGCTGCGGCTGTTCCGGCTGCTCCTGCTGCGGCTCAGGCTGCACTTCCGGTTGTGCAGGACGCTCCGGCGCCTGAGACTGCGAGGCCTCGGGGGCTGAAGGTTGCTGCTCCTGAACCTCCTGTTGCTGCGGCGCCTGTTGCTGCGCCTCTTGAGGCTGGGCTGGTTCTTGGGGCCGCTCGGCCTGCTGTGGTTGCTGTTGCTGGGCCTCCTGCTTCGCTGCCTGACGGCTGCGACGCTGCGCGATGATGGCCGCGGCAGCGGCCGCCGGATCCTGTGCGCTGGCGACCGCAGATGGCTGGCGCTGCGCAGGCGCGGAGCCCTGCCCCGCGGGTGCGGAAGGCTGTGCCCCCGCACCTTGCGGCAAGGCACTGGGTACCTGACCGGCAGCTGCCGCCGCGGGGGCGGAGCCAACGATCAAGTGGGCACAGAGGATTTCTAGAAGTAGGCGCGGGGACGTCGCACCTCGCAGGGAGGACACGCGCTCGTTGACGGTTTCCGCCAGGTAGGCCAGCTGCGGACCGGAGAAACGCTGCGCCTGGGCGGTAAGGACTTCCCCGCGATCAGTCGGCGCCGAGACCAAACCTTCCTCCAATGCGGAGGGCACGGCTTGCAGGATCATCAGATCCCGCAAGCGATCCAACAGGTCGATGGCAAAACGGCGAGGTTCGTGGCCGGCTTCAATGACATCGTCGACAAGCCGGAAAAGCCCCGCCTTGTCCTGACTAGCCAGGGCATCCACCGTATTATCCAGCAACCCCACGTCCGTGACACCCAGAAGCGGGCGGGCTACCTCGTAGGTCAAGCCATCGGGGCCCGCACCCGCCAACAGCTGGTCAAGGATGGACAAGGTATCACGCGGCGAACCCCCGCCAGCCTGGATGACCATGGGGTACACGGTGTCATCCACGTGGACGTTCTCCGAGGCCACGGTGCGCTCCAGCAGCCCCTTCATCGCCGGCGGGGTCAGCAGACGGAAGGGATAGTGGTGGGTACGCGAGCGGATGGTGCCGATGATCTTCTCCGGCTCCGTCGTGGCGAAGATGAAGATGACGTGCTCCGGCGGCTCCTCGACAACCTTGAGCAAGGCATTCGCACCGGAGGCAGAAATCATGTGGGCCTCATCGATGATGAAGATGCGGTAGCGCGACTCCGCCGGCGCGTAGTAGGCGCGGTCACGCAACTCGCGCATATCCTCCACACCGTTGTGGGAGGCGGCGTCGAGCTCCGTGACGTCGAGGTTGCCCGGACCACCCGGGGCCAGCGAGACACACGAATCGCACACACCGCACGGCGTTGAGGTTGGCCCCTGCTCACAATTCAGCGAGCGGGCCATGATGCGCGCCGACGACGTCTTTCCGCAGCCACGCGGGCCGGAAAAGAGGTACGCATGGTTAATGCGCCCCGCATCGAGGGCGGCGGATAAAGGCGTGGTGACCTGCTCTTGGCCTACCACTTCCGCGAAGGTTGCTGGACGATATTTCCGGTAAAGAGCCACGGTTAGTCAGTGTAGCGTCTCAACCCGACACATCACTCTGAGCGCTTCCAATCCAGCAGATCGATGCCTTGTTCAGCCACCGCTTGTTGCAGCGCCGGCACGCCTTCCTCAACGGCGTAGGCATACTCGGCGTCGCTTAGCATGAGCAATTGGCACACCAGCGTCAGGCGCTCCTTTTCCGCCAGCTGCGGGGTCTGTCCGCCCCACAAGTATGGGGCGATGAGCATGCCATGGCGCACGCTGAAATGAGCGAAGCGCTCGTCATCCTCCGCAAAAAGCTTGGGCAAGAGCAAGCCCGGCTGCGCGGGCAGCAGCCCTGCGGCTTGTTTAAGCAATGCCGCTGCCGCGCTCACCGCAGCGGCAACCTCCGATTGGCCGGTGCGTGCAACGGTGAGCAGTTCGCAGCGCACATCGATCCCCTGCTCGGCATGCGCCAGCCCGGTATCGACGTCAGCAAAGCCACACGTGACCGCGAGGGATTGCTCACCCTCCAGCGAGGCTAAGCCCAAGCGCTGCCCCTCGACATTTTTGAACTCGAGGTCAGCCGGGATGATCTGGTCGAGCCAGTAGGCCGTCTCGTCGGAGTTGATTGCCTTATGCCCCCAGCTTCTCTAGTGCGGCGAGCAGCACGCAGGTGGCCACGCCATCCATTGCTGCCTCGACTTCTTCCTGCGGCGGCAGGGACGGTGCCAAGCGAATGTTGTGGTCCTTGGCGTCCTCGCCGTATGGGTACGCCGAACCAGCCTGGGTCAGGAGAATGCCGGCGTCACGGGCCAGCTCCCACACGCGGGTGGCGGTGCCCTCCATCACGTTGAGGGAGATGAAGTAGCCGCCCTTGGGGTGGGTCCAGTCCGCAATCTCATGGTGGGTGAGGTTCTTATCCAGGATGCGAAGAACCGCCTCGAACTTCGGCGCCAGCAGCGCAGCGTGGCGGCGCATAACCGCGCGCACGCCCTCGGCGGAACCGAAGAACTCGTAGTGCGCAAGCTGGTTGATCTTGTTCGGGCCAATGCCGCGGATACCGGCGTGCTCCAGGTACCACTCGAGGTTGTCTTCGGAGGAACCGAAGAAGCTCACTCCGGAGCCAGCGAAGGTGATCTTCGACGACGAGGACATAGCCCAGAAGCGGTCCGGGTTTCCTTCCTGTTCCGCAATCTCCAGAATCGGCAGAACCTCCGGGAAGTCCTCGGTCAGCGTGTGCACGGCATAAGCGTTGTCCCACACGATGCGGAAGTCCGGTGCGCCGGTCTCCATCGCAGCGAGGCGGCGGGTCTTCTCTTCCGAGATGACGGCACCCGTGGGGTTGGAGAACATCGGCACAACCCACATGCCCTTAACCTGCGGGTCCTTGGCCAGCTCCTCGACTGCTTCGATGTCCGGGCCATCTTCTTCCATCGGTACCGTAACCAGCTCGAAGCCGAAGGATTCCGTGATGGCGAAGTGGCGGTCATAACCCGGGGTGGGGCAGATCCACTTGACGGTCTCTTCCTTGGACCACGGCTTCTCAGAGCTGTTGGTGCCAAAGGTGTAGGCCCACAGGATGAGGTCATACATGATGTTCAGGGAGGAAGAATCCGCCGCGACGAGGAGCTCTGGGTCCATGTTGGTGAGCTTGCCCCACAGGTCGCGCAGCTCCTTGATGCCCTTCTGGTTGCCGTAGTTGCGCAGGTCATTGCCTGCGGCATCGGTGTAGTGGCCGCGGCCCGGCAGGACGAGCAGATCATTGGACAGATCAAGCTGAGCCTTGGACGGCTTTCCTCGGGTCAAGTCAAGATCCAAACCCTCAGCCTTGAGGGCCTCGTAGTCCTTGCGCACCTGCGCGGCAAGCTCATCAAGCTCGGACTTTTCAAGATTAAGAAGAGACATCCGTCTTCCTTCCGGGACGTAGTGCGGGCATATGGCAACCATACTAACGCCCCGTCACATCCCCCGTGTGAAGGCATACATACAAAAAGGGGACCCCGCGCACCCGCCAGAGCCTCCTGACCCTTGCTGCATTCCTGCCCTGGGGGAGTTCAGAGGATGGACGCCACGCGGAATCCTGCGGTCTAGCCTAGCGCGCCTTGCTTGCCGACGCCAAACCGCTCCCCCGCCACCCAGCTCCCCACTCCGCTTTCAAGTGCACTCCCCACCTCAAGCCACTAAATTCTTAAGTTTTTCGCCCTGACCTGGCGATTTTGCTTCATTAGGGGGCTCATGTAATGTTTTCCAACGGAGGATTCGACTAGCGGCCTATGTCACACGCCTGGAACGCGTGCGGGAGTCACATCCCTCAGGGGTTCAAATCCCCTATCCTCCGCCATTGGAAAGTCCCCTGGATGTCATCATCCAGGGGACTTTTCTTCATGCGCAGGTGGCCGATTCTAGCGGTCGTGGAAACACGGTTTTAGATTTCGTTGGCATAGCCTTGGAGTTCGGCCATTTCTTCGGCTGGTATTGCAGATCCTAGGGTTGCGCGTGGTCTGTTGTTGAGCTGCATGACAACGAACTCGAGGTCTTCTTCTTAACCACGTAGGCCGAGTTTCCCGCAGTCGTAGGCGACTATTGTCGATACGACTGCGGACAGCGAGATATCCCATGAGCTGTTTGGCTAAGAGGTAGCCAGGAATGGGTGGAACATTTGTGATCATGTCGACCGTGCTGTCGCATGGTATCTCTTCCGAAATCGCCTACGCCTTGCCGCTAGGGGCTTCTACGTGCTTGAGCTGACAGACAACAACCGGCAAGGCGCTACCTCAGCCTTCAATGAGTCGGCGTCCTTCTATATGACAAAACCTAGACTGAGCATATCCCTATTACTCTTTACTTCTCCTTTTAGCTGATGCGGCAACTGAAAGAGCTATTCCTAGAAGGGCCATAGGAAGCCCAAGATTAGTAAGCCGAGTTTCCCAAAATAAGCCCGCTATACACAACAAAGCGCCTGCAATGAGAATGACAAGGGTAAAGACTTTAAATAGTTTCATTTCCGCATCTTCCTTACAACTTCCGTCATCGCCCGAAGGCAGGAATCCCCACGAGAATAACAATTCTTTACTCACAATTGATCCCCCCCCACCTAAATTTGGAACTTTCGTATACTCTTCTCGGGTTCTATGGCTTGAAGAGGGCATGAAAGAGAAAATAGGTGTGTGCCATTAGTCGGCACTGTGGAACCCAACCACCGATCAGCAAAGGTTCACTCCCCCGACCCGTCGGTGGTAACGATGTACGATTCCGCGATTTTGTCGAGCAGTTTCAGGTACTCGTTTGAGCTTTCACGCAGGCACCAATGTCGGGCGATGACGTGCGTTTCGGTGCAGGCTACCAGCAGGCATTTCTTGTGAAAGTAGGTGCCGTCGATAAAGACCTGGTCATAGACACGATAGGGATCTGCTGCTGTTGGCACGATGATAAACCACAGCAGCTTAAACCACCGGGTCAAAGTCCGCCTTGTTATCCCAAGGCGTTTGGCCAAGTGGTCTGCGGATTCCCCAGAAAGGACCCAGTCAATAAAGATTTTAAAATGCCGAATCTCACTGGTGTGCGCGGGTGTTAATCGATGAAAACGTTGCACTGAGGGCATAGCCGGCCTTGGGGTCCTGCCGCAGTTTTGTTGTTCTTAACCAGAAAGTGGCCGCACATATCGCACGACAGCCGATTCCTATTAGCCATATGAATTGGCATTACCGCACCAGCAGCAGTCCTCCCACCACAGGTCTATGGCTATCCGATGTCGATTTCACCGATCAGGCTGTTGGAACCGATTCAAAATCAAGATCACCGTATTATCCCAGGCTGCCTTGGGAATCCGTATCGGTTTATCCACACGAAAAGTCCCTTAAGCCGTTAATTCTCAGAAGCCGATTTCTGCGAAGCAGCAAACTGATTTCACCACGTATAGAACTCCAGAATGTTTCCGTCTGGATCCGAAATGTAGGCGGAATAAGAACCCCATGGCATTTTCTTGGGTGAGGCAGAAGCCTCGCGATAGGAATCTGGAAGTTGACCCCAATACTCGTCGACGTCCTCGACAGAGAATTGGATTACTGCTCCGCCGGGGGTTGCCGGACTAGTGTTAGTGGCTGAAGCAAAAACTGAAGAATCGAATACGCCAATTACGCTGCCATCAAACGACACTTCAAAATATCCTTCTTCAGCAGACAATGGCTTTGCTTCGGAGTTTGGAAGTTGATGGTAGAACTCCCATGAGGCTTCGATATTGCGGGTCAAGATGGTCAAATGATCGAATCGCATGATTGGCATAACCTTTCTCGCTGGGCCAAAGATTAGTTGCGATTATTCCAAATACCCTTTACACCTGTGCGGTATTAGAAATCGAGGCTATTGGATTCTTCATGCGGTGGCTTGAAGCCTTCAAGCAAAGGAACCAAAGCAAAGGCACCATTTGCGGGGCCTAGGATGGAAAACCCCAGGTGATTGCATGCGGAGTTTTGCATAAGGCGTCAGTACTTTGGTTCCTTTGCGGCTGGGCACTCGAGCTGGGCGCCCCACCGAGCGACCACAGCTGCACACCCCTAATCGAACTCGGGGGCCGCGAAACCGTCGTCCTTGAGCCACTCCACGTGCGGCGGGGTGTTCATTCCCCATTCCGTGCGGGCGAGCAGGAAAGCCTCTTTCACCTCGTCCTCGCCATAGCCGCCATCGCGCAAGAACTGACGGAAGCCGCGGGGGCCAGGTTCTTTGATCCACAACCAGACGTAGTCTTCCAGGGTGTGGTCGCCCAAGATGGCTTCCATGCCTTCTGGCAGAAGCTCACGCCCGGCGCGCACGCGCTCCTCCAAGTCAGCGTCGAAGAAGTCGTAGAGGTAATCCAGGCCGTCTTCCAGCTGGGCGTACTCATAGGCGTCCATTGATTCGCTCCTCTCGCCCTCATTCTTAGTCACGGATCAGCACTCCCCTCAACTGTGTTTCTTTGCGCCGAGGGACATCCGGTCGACGTCGGCAAGCACTTCGTCCACAATCATCGGGTTGAATTCCCTATCGCGGCGCAGGCGCAGCAACTCTTGTTGGGCGCCGGCGAGGGCTGTTCGCCGTGCCGCGAGGGCCACCTCACGGGCCTCGATGGCCATGCGCAGACGAGTTGTAGCGTCCTCACCGTCCTCGTCCTCACCGAGGCGATCCTCAAACCACTGGGCGATATTTGCCGCAGTGTCGGGGTCCAGTTCCTCATACTTCGCGCGCATCGCAGCAATGCCGGCTTTACGCGCGCGGGAGGTAATGGTCGCGCGCATCTTATCCGTGGCTGCCTGCGAATACGTAGTGAGGTCGAGCTGACGCATAAGCCACGGCAGCAACAGGCCGGGAATCACCATGGTCATGAGCAGCACCACGAGGGCGATAACGGTCAACTCGTTGTAGAAGCTCAATCCACTTGGAACAGACAGAACCAGCGCAAGAGTCACCAAACCGCGCATGCCGGACCACGTCATAAGCAGCACTTCTTGCAGGCGCAGCGGCGCCAGGCGTGGCTTCCCGCGGCGCCTATTAATGAGATAGAAGGCGTACATCCACACCAAGCGCACGAGGAAGGCAACAACGGACAGGATGACGCCGATGATGACCGCGTGCCAGAGGTCCGCACCCGCGGCGTCGATGGCGCTGAACACGGTCAGGCCGATGAGGCCGAAAGCCACGCCCGTGAAAAGCAGCTCGACGGTCTCCCAGAATGACTGGCCGGAGAGGCGGTCCTCCGCTTGAATCGGTGCGCGGGAGTGCAGTTCCACCGCGGCAATCACCACCGCGATGACACCGGAGGCACCGAGTTCCTCCGCGGCGATGTACACGGCAAAAGGAATCACCCACGTCAAGGCATTGCGAGCGACAACCTCGTGAACCGCGCCGACGAACCACGAAGACACGCGCCCCACGACGAGCCCGAGGATGGCGGCTACAGCCGCGGAGTAGAGGAACCGCGTCACCGCCTCCCCGGCGTGCATCTCACCCGAACTCGTCACGGCTTCCAAGGCGAGGTGGAAGGCCACAATAGACGCGGCATCATTGAACAGGCCTTCGGTCTGCAGCACGGAAATGATGCGTCGCGGGATACCGGCAGGTTCTGCCACGGCCTCGACGGCCACCGGATCCGGCGGGGCAATCGCGGCGCCGATAAGGATGGCGGCAGCTAGCCCCAAGCCTGGCATGAATGCGCGAGCGGTGAATCCCACCGCAAGGGTCGTAGCCACCACGAGCAGCACGGACAGAGCCAGGATGGTCATCCACTGCTCACGAATAACACCCCACGATGTTCTCCTTGCCAGCGCCCACAGCAATGGCGGCAAGAAGATCGGAAGAATGAGGTCGGCGGGTACGGCGAACTCGAATGTGCCATTCGAAAAAGTGGCGTATACCGAAACCGCCACCGCCGTGAGGATGGTCAGAAGCGCTGGCCAGGGAAGCCCGATCTTGTCCCCCACCGCCATGACAATGACGGTCAACAGCATCAGGCCAATAAGGACAAATAAAACTTCCATACGCGCTTCTTTCCCCGTTTAAGTTTTTCTGTTCTCAGACTACCGTTGTGCGGCCGGCGAGGGAGAGCAGTTACACAGCGCCATCCCAGACGAAGGCCTCCCGCGATAGCTTCTCCGGCTGAAACTGTTGGCACAGCTCCTGTACGGAAGAGGCCTCATACCCTAAGGAGTGGGCCAAGAGCTTGACGACGTCCCCCGCATCCCTATCGTGCCCCTCGAGCAGCTGACGCAGGGTCACCGCCCCATCGCGCTTGGACAAACGCACACCCTCAGCGTTGAGCACGAGCGGCACGTGAACGAACTCCGGCTCCGGATAGCCCAGCTTGTGCGCCAAGTATGCCTGACGCGGGGCAGAAGACAGCAAGTCATCGCCGCGCACGATCTGATCGACGCCTTGGAAGGCATCGTCGACAACAACCGCCAGGTTATAGGCCCAGTCCATGCCCCGGTTCGGATCCGCCGGGGGCTGGCCGCCGCGGCGCAGGATGAAGTCATCCACTTCCCCGGTGTACTCGCCGGCGAGGGCGTCGTGGATGGTGAAGGAGGAGGCGTCGGCACGCAAGCGTATGGCTGGCACGCGGTTCTGAGCGGCGAGTTCGGCGCGTTTGGCGGCCCGCTGATCGTCGCTAAGCGCACGGCACGTCCCCGGGTACTGCCCAGGGATGGCATGCGGCGCGCGGGAGGCTTCCTGGATATCTTTGCGCGAGCAATAGCACTCGTAGGTAGGAAGCTGCGCCAAGGCCTCCTCATAAGCCGCGTAGCGATCCTGCTGGTAGATGACTTCCCCGTCCCAGTCCAGGCCGAGCGCAGCGAGGTCCTCCAGCTGGCGCTGCGCCGCCTCCCGCGAGGAGCGCTGCGTGTCAATGTCCTCCACGCGCACAAGGAAGCGGCGCCCGCTACTCCGGGCGTAGAGCCAGGCCAGCAACGCCGTGCGCAGGTTACCCAGGTGAAGATCACCGGACGGGCTCGGGGCGTAGCGTCCGGCGAGGCTAAGAAAATCCATGGCCACCAGTCTACGAGGAGCCCCGCGCGCGCCGGAGTCCTCTACTAGACTCTCCCCCATGGCTTCTGATGCGACGTATCCCCTGCTTGATTCTGCCGACGCCGAAAAAATGCTCGCCTATGCGCGCGCCCAGGCTCCCGGGCTTTCTCTCCCCACCGATGAGTCCGCCCACATTGATGAGCAGATTAGCCGAGTACTCGCAGATGATACTTTCCTAGGCAGCCTGGAAGATGCCGTTCCCGCCGCCCTCTACTTGGAGGCCCGGGAGACCCTCCGCGTGGCCGCCGGCACCATCAAGAACGTCGACGATTCCTTCACCATTGCCGCACTCGGTGCGCTGACCGGACAACCATCGCTGGTGGCCGCAGGCTATACCCGCGTCGCCCGCGCATGGATGGATCACAACGACACCGAGGAAGCAGAGAAGTTCGCCGCCAAGGCAGCCGCGGCTGGCGATGACACGGCGTTGAATGAGATTGCCGCCGCCCGCATCGCAGCAAGCCACAAGGACTTCTCCGAGTCCGCCCCCGCCAGCGTGGATGCTTCAGCCGACGCCAATAGCCCATCCTCGAACTTCGGCAACAGCGTCTCGCTGGCCGAGCTCCAAGAGCGCCTAGAATCCGCCAAGAGCGGCGAAGCGAAAGCACACGCTGCTGAATTCGTGGCTATCAACGACGCCGTGACGGCAGGAGAATTCGACGGCGCAGGGGCCACGATGGGGGATATCCTCCGTACCATCCTCGAATCCGCCGTGGGCGCGCTGTGGGCATCAGACTCTGCCGCCGACTGCGAGCGCGTTGCTGCGCAATCCTTCACCATCCTGTCCAACGCGCGCGCGGATGAGGAATACCAGCAGCTCCCGGCACCGATGCTGGCCCGCTTCTACAACGATGCTGCACAATACTCAACTGCGGATATGGAGCAGCGCGTGGCCTGCTTCACCGCTGCTGCCCGCGAGTATCAGCGCTACGGAGACCTCGACGGCGAGCTCCGCTCGATCCTCAAGACCGTGACCCTCGACGTGCAACACCGCGCCCCTGAGGAAGCCTATGACATCCTGGCCTCACGCTACGTGGATTCGCTCAAGCTCCAGAGCCTGCCCGTGTCCGCTAAGTGGACCGTCCTGTACTCCGAGAGCCTGCGCTCGCAGGCGCAGGACATGTATAAATCCACCCAGGTTCTGCTCAATTTCTTAGACCGGCACCCTGACACCGAGGCCACGACACCTTCGGAGCACAACGCCCTCGCGGAAGTCGCCGAGCTCCTAGGTGATCGCCACGCCTCCACCGGCAAGGCCGACCTCGCTCGCAGCATGTATTTCTTGGCCTACAACCTGTTTGAAAAGGCCCACAATGTCCGCGCACTCGAGGAGCTACGCAAGAAGGCTTAAACCACAGTGCACGAGTTCTAGCCTCATCGCGCCTGGCCGCCGAACCACTGCCGGTTCGCCGGCAGCCACAGCAGCACAATGACCACCGCCGATGCGATGGACGCGGGCATGACCGAACTCGCCGGAATAAGCAGCACCACGATGGCGCTGATAACGGTCAGCGCAATCCGCGCGGACTGCTGCGCGTGCAGGACATAGGTGGTGAGGACGCACACCAAAAGAACCAGCGCGCCAAGCGCTACTCCCAGCTCGGTGGAAAGCTGGTCCGTGCGGGTTACCGCCGCCGGACTGTTTTCAAAGGCAATGAGCCGGCAGATGTTGTAGACGGTGTAGCTCGTGATGAAGACCTCCAGCACCGCTGCGATCTTCAACGGCCACGGGGCCCATTGCGCCTTCATATCGGCCGCGCGGCGGGCCTGGCGGACGGTGTCGCTGACCTGCCCATAGCGATAGTCCGGCGCGGGTGCAGCAGGCGAGCCTGGCTGTGGGGTTCCTGGGGACTGCGGGTTGCCGAAGGTCATGACACATCCTCAGCAAAGACGCCGCGTTGACTCAGCAACCAGCGGATGGGATCCAGAACGCGATAGGGCGCAATGCCGCTGCGGGCTAGCTGGCGGCCCGTCGGGGCCTCACCCAACGCCGAGGTCACGAAGAAACTACCGCCACTCGGCGCTGCCGAATAGATCTTGTTGATGAGGTCGTTGGCACCCAGGAAGCGCAACAGCGATTCGGCTTCGAGGTGAACCATCCAGCGGTCCGAATCGCGGAAATTCCACCCGGTATCCCGGCGGAAGGCGGAGCCGCGGTTGGCCATGAGCTTCTTCCAGCGCACGTCATCGACTTGTTCCAGCTTCTGCACCGTGTCGAACTTCGAGATGGTCACGGCCAGCGGCGGCGGAGTATCCGTGTCGAGCAACGCCAGTAGGTTATCCAGGACCCGCAAGGAATCCGCACCGAGCTCACCAATATTGGGGATCAGCCCATGGATAAAATCCTGAATCTGTTGCACGCGCAGCGGGTCAAAGAGGAAGATCACCAAATCTGCGTGGGAGAAGAACGCAAGATTCTCGCGGTCGGCTTCGTTCTCCGGCGGGTTCTCCAGGTCCTCGCCCGCAACGTCGCGGAAGACCAAGTAATTCATGCGCTCACGGCCCTGCTCATCGGGCCACTTGCCGAGCTCAAAAATCAGCGGATCGCGCTGGTAAGCGTCGGTAGCCACCGCGCTCGGCGTGGGGTCCATGGCCCGCATCTCCTCAAAGAGCGGCTTTTCATAAACCTCGGCGTAGCGCTCGCGGGTGGATTCATCCGCCGCTTGCACGGAGCGGTTGTGTTTGTGCGCCAGCTGCTTGAGCTGCTTAATCATCACCGCGGTGTACAGCGACTTACCGGAGTTACGCGCGCCCGCCATGGCAACGCAATGCGTCACGGCGTCGGTCCATCCCTGCGGCAGCTCCCGGTTGGTGTAAGGGCTCACCGTCACACCGTCCTCGAGCGGTTTAAAGGTCCATGGGCAACGTGCCTGGCTCATTAGTTCCTCTCCTTCAGCATGGCGGTGACGCGGTCAGTCAATTCCGAAAGCTCAGTGTTGGCGCCGGATTCGAGCTGCTTGACGACGTCTCCGTCGATCACCGCATGGGCCACATGAGCCGGGGTCCCGTTGATGCGCGCGAGCTCGAGCTCCTGGCGGCCGATGGCGCTGGTGATGAGCACAACGGTGGGCACCTGGGTCTCCAGCATGGAGGCCACGGGAGAATCGGTGACGTAGATGACCAGCGAGGACGTGGAGGTGAGAGTCGGCAAGCGCCACGGCCGCTGGCCTACGCGCTCCGCTCCACTATCAATCACACCCGCGATGAAGCGGGTGAGCTCATCCACCTTGTGGGTCTCGATGCTGTCCTGCCCGTCAGTGGCGCGGAAGTGCCGGAAAGCATCGGAGAGCGCATCGATGTACTTGGCGGCCGCTTCAATGATCTTCGGAGTGACGTTGACCTGCATGGAGGCAGAGCCATCGATGACCACGGTGACATCATCGAGGCCAGCGACATCCAGCTCCGCGCGGCGCATCTTGGAGCGCACCTCGCGGGCGGAATCTGTGATTCCGGTGCCCTCGGTCGTGCCGAATGCTTCCAAGAGGTAGCTCCCAGATTCCGGGGTGACCTCGGCGAGGCGTTCGGCGGAGTCCTCGGCGGCGTCGATAAGCACGCGCGGGAACGTCACCGAATCACCGGCGTTGCTTACCGTCAGGCGGACCTCGCTGCGCAGGCCGAAGGTCCCATTCCGCTTGGGGCGCACGACGATGGTGGCGCGCTCAGGCAGGGAGTGCACCATGATGGAGAGGTCGTGGACGCGCACGGCATCAACGCCTTCTCCCATAATCGCCAGCTCCATCGAGGCGCCGCCAGTTCCCATCTCGAAGGCTTCAACGCGCAGGATGCCGTCTGAGCCGATGCGGCGGGACTCTCCGTCCCGCAGTGTGTATTTAGCCATGACGTTTCTTCCCTTCTCTTACCTTCCGTGGAATCCCGTGTTTCGACCGTGTTCGCCTAGTCCTCCGTGAGCTGCTCCACGGTGCTGCCACGCTGTATGCTGCGCAAAATGCGATGGGGCGGGTTGCTGCTGCGCGCGCGCCGAGCGCTCCGCGAGCAACTGTGTCGTGCGGTCCAGCACCATGGCGACGCGCCCCGTGGCATAGCGCTCGCAATGCTCCGGCACGAATGTTCCCGCAAAGTGCATTGCGGTGAGGTGCGCGATGTGCTCGAGCTCGCGGTCCTCCCAGAGCCGCAGCGCATCCTCTGCCAGGAGGTTGAAGTCCCGCGGGAAATAGAACACCCAAGAGGCAACGATTGCGGACATCAGTAACTTGTCCAGCCCCTCACCCAACGAGTTTCTGTCGAGGTAAGCCAACTGGATGGCGCGTCCGCGGTTGGTATCAAGGTGCTCGATCCACCAGCGCGGATCGAATTCCTTGAGCCTATGCCATTCCTCGGCGCTGAGCCCAGGAACGTTGGCGTTGCCACCCGATGCCGCTGCCGGCTGCGGATGTGCTTCTTCAGCTACTGGTGCGGCTTCTGCACTTGGCGACGGCACCGTTTCTACTGTCGTGGCGAAAGGGTTCTCCTGCGACGTACTCGGCGCGGGGGTATCGAGGGGATTCGGCGGAATACCCGCAGGGCCATGACCCGGGGCCGCAAAAGGCGAGGCGTCTGGGATAGGCGCTCCAAAATCAGCTGGGTCTTCGCCCCAAGAGTCGTCGAAGCTGAGTGCTGCACTCTTCTCAGGCTTGCTGGCTGTTGCAGCGCTCTCTTCCGGTTCCTGTGCTGCACCCGTGCGCTGCTCGGCCTGCTCGTGCTGCGGCTCCGGGGCCACGGCCTCAGTTTCTTCCGCAGCACGTGCTTCGTACGCGCTGACATCGGGCAGGGCCTCATCAAGTGCAAACACGACTGGATTGCCGGGGATCGCGGTTTCCTTAAGCCGCTGCTTCTCGCTGGGCGGTACCACGAGCATGGTGGACGTACTCAGCGGAAACTCGTTGATGGCGGCGGCCTTCTCAAAAGTGGAGAACCCGAAACCATCCTCCCCCACCTCGCGGGCGGTGGCGGCAATCCACAGCGCCGCCTGATTATCAGGCGCCACGAGAATCACCAGGCCATTGCGGGAATTCAAAACCGTCGCCATGGCGGTGACCAGCGCACGATTGAAGCTTGGGTTCGGGTTCGGGGTTACCGCCTTAAACGGTGCGGGCAGCTTTTCTGGGCGACGGAATTCGCCATCCAGAAACTCCTCCAGCAACACATCCGAGTGCAGCGGACCGCGCGCCGAGATCTTTTCCGGAATCTGGACTTTGTCCACCTCGTAGATGGAAAAAGGCGCTGGGATATCGGGAGAAAACAGGACCGTCGCCGGCGCTGGCGGAGTGCCCGTGCGCGAAATGGACGTGTAGGTGAAGACGTTTCCGCCGCGGCCTGTCGCATCTAGGCCTGCGGGGACGGAGACCATAGTGACCCACTTTTCCGCCTCAGGAGTGAGAGCAAAAACCGCGGTGCGGCGGACCAGCTCCGCACGCTGCTGGGCGGAAGGGAAATCCGGTATCGTCATGCCATTGTTGAGCGAAGTCGGCACGAAGGACACCAGCTCAGCCAGCTCCTCCTGGGTAATATCGCCGGCCTTCTGGCCCACTCCCCAACCACCGGCACGGCCATTGGCGCGGGAAAAAGATGCATAGCTAAAGGCACCGCCCATAACTACTGGCCTCCTTGGAAGTACTGGTCTTGAGAATAATCCTGGCCATAGTTGTGCTGGTCATAAGCGTTGGGCTCATATCCTTGTTGGCCGTACTGCGGGTCATAGCTGGGAGCTTGGTTCTGCACGGGTGGGGGCAGCATCAATTTGTAAGACACATCGCCTTCCACCACCACGGCTTTATCCAATGCACTCAACGTGGAGGAGGCATCGCTGTAGCTCTCTGAGAAACTACTAAAGACGTCCTCACCGCCGAAGCTGTCGAAAGAGGTATCAACCTGGCTATCAAAGCCTTCGACGGCGAACAGACGGATGAATCCCCTACGTTGAATTCGCTCGCCAACTGACACCGTGAAATCTGGGTACTGCCCGCGCATCGGGCCCAGTCCTTGAGCCACGTGTGTGGTGCTCTGCAGGTTGGTCTCCACAATGCCGAGTGCCTCGCCGTCTTCGGGGAAGAGCGGCAGGCGGTCAGCACGGTAGACCACCTGGCAGGAGAACTGGCGCTTGTCGCCGTTGCCCAAGCTCCAGAGGAACACCCCGACCTGGCCCTGAGCGTAATCAACCTCAAAGTCATAGGTAACTGGGCGCAGGCCCTCGTACTGAATCACGCGTTCATCGCCCTCAGTACGTTTGCCCGCGAAGACTGCATAAGGCTTCAGGCGCACGGTATCGCCGTGCTGATCGAGGTGCAGGCGGATTCCTCCTTGAAGGTCGTAATCCTCCTCGCGGATCTGATCGTGCTCGCGATTAGTGGAGTACTCCACTGCCGTCGCGCCCTTCGGCCAATCAAATGTAATGAGCTGGCTGTCCACGCGCTCGATGAGACGGAACTGGTCATCCTCAATGGACTGCACGCGCTGCAGCACTTTGGATTCGCCCACCCAGGCATCCGCGTCGTTAAAGTTCACCGGGGTGATGTAGACCTCGTACCAATCCGGCGGCCACGGCACCGTGGTGGTTTGGAAAGAGCCCGGTTCAGACACTCCACGGGTCTCACTGATGGCGCTCGATAGCGCACTTTCGACGTACGTCTTTGGCACTGCGGACGTGCGAAGGTCCGCCTGCGGGGCGGTGGGTGTCAGATAGATCTTTACCTCGCCGGTCTTGGGCGAGTACCAATCAACCTCGATGCTGTCTTGTCCGTATTCGCTGCGGCGCTCACAGCGTGAGAGCTCCAGCTTCTCCAGCTCGCTGGCAAGTTTCACGGAGCGCTGAACGGCGACTTCGTCCTGGCTCTGCTCGGTAGCGCCGTGGAACTCCGCTTGGCCCAGCAACGAGATGACGACGGTCTGCCCGGCTTCCTGCACCGGAATGGTGGCCTTGCGCCCACTGCTATCCACGTCTTGTTCGAAACGCGGGGAGAGCTTTTCCTTCTCGCTGTCCCGGCAGGCATAAACCATGGCGCTCGAGTGCCCCGGTAACAGGTCCCAGGACACCTGGATGGCTCCCTTGATGGTGGATACCTGGACGTTCACCGGTGGGAAGACCACGCCCGTGTCTCCCATGAATACCGGTTGGCTATTGATGAGCTCGCGAAGATCCCGGCCCTTGTACGCCCACACCGCGTAGTGGCGCAGACCTGCCTCGCCCGGGGTGTGATCACGGTAGGCAGTTCCTTTTGTGTAAACGAGGGTGTCACCGGCATCCGGGGAGGCCACCATTTCTGAATCATCGGCGACTACCCGGTAAAACACCACCTCTTCCGGCGAGTGCTCAAGCTCAGGCCACCACAGGCGCACCGGATGGCGAAGGTCGGTATCCTCCGACTCCGGTTCTGGTTCGATGCCATAGCCAAAGTCCTCGTGAGAATCCTGCGCCAGCGCGTCCTCTTGCGGCACCTCAACCTCAAATTCGATACCGGGAGCTTCCCAGTTCGGGTCTTGGCGGAACTGATACTCCGCCTTAATCCCAAAGCCCGGGATAGTGATGTAGTCCTCTTCGTTGACCTGGGTCTTCTGCTCTTCCTCGGCCTGCAGTGCCTCCCACTCGGCAAAGAAATCATGCGGCTGTGCCGGTTCTGGTTGAGGCGCGGAGCCTGCCTGCGCCACGCCACCTGCTGCGGTACTAGCTGCAGCGGCACGTTGTGCCTGTTCCCGCTGGCGGGCTTGTTCTTCGGCTCGCGCTGCCTTTTCCTGTGCCGCACGTTCCTGCGCTACCTTTTCCTGTGCCGCGCGTTCTTGCGCGGCACGTTCCTGCGCGGCACGTTCTTCCTGGGCCACTGCGGCGTTGCGCGCCTGTGCGCTCAGCTCTGGGTGGGCCACCTCTTCGCCGTTATACGCGGCGGCAATCTGTTCGGCGAACTGCCTAAACGGCGCCGATACGGCCGCGCGCACATCATCGGCGTTCACGCGCTTGAGCTGGTGCAGGGACTTAAGCTCGCTCAGCGGCATATCCGTGATCGAAGGTTTCGGGTTGTGTGTCATCAACGTTCCTTAAGGAGGTCTCGTCAGAAAGTTTCGTCGAGGTCTGAGAGGTCCGGTGCCTCCGGCCGACCAAACGGCGGCTGCGTAGTCGGCCCTTGGTTATCTCCCTGCACCGGCGATTTAAAGCCCATGTGGTCCATGTCATCTAGGTCGTCGAGTGAAAGATCCGCAGGATTCACAAAGGACGGGGCATTCGACGCCGCGTCGGGAATCAGGTACTTGAAGTCAGTGATCTTTCCGTACTGCACCACCGTCACAGAGCGCGAGAGCTGGCTGGTCAGCGCGGTCTGGCTGTCTACCTCGACGATGCGTGTGCGGGAGCCATCGATTTCGGTATATCCTTCAGCACCACCAGCGTTGGTCAGCGCGTTGGAGCTAAAGGCCTGGAGGGCTCCCTTTTCCTGGTTCATGCCGTCGAGGAACTCGGCGGTGCTCTGAACGCGGCTTCCGCCTTCCTCGCGGAAGGTGACGCGGCTGAGGTATTGCTGCAGGCTGCGGGTCATGCGCGGATCCGTGATGACCTTCTGCCATTCCTGCTGCTTGTGATCGCGGTCCTGCATGTAGGGGTGGTCAAGGCTGCGGGACAGGTTATCCAACGCAGTGCTAGAGCCGAGGCCAGCCATTCCCCACATCTCATTGAGGGCCACAGCCGAGTGGCCGGTGCGGTTGCGCTCAAAGGTGTCATTCATATCATCGAGCAGTGACTTAAGCGAACGGTGTGCCCACTCCGTTTGGAAAATATGGGAGCGGATTTCATCCGTCATGCGCACGGCATCGTCACGGTTGAGCACGGCCTGGGCAATGCGGGCATTCTCCGGAAGACCCGACTGCGGCGTCCGCAGGTGATCGCTCGACGTTTCCTTACGCCCAAAGGGCGCGTAAATCGCGCGGCCCAACAGCGCCGACCAGCTCAGGAACTGGTTATAGGCATTGGAGATGCGCGAGATCTCCGCCGAGGCCGTCGCCAGATTCTGCGCGGCGATCTCTTGGTTGCGGTTCAGTAGCTTTCGCCGCTGCTCATCGTCAAAGATCCCGCGCTGAGCCTTGGTAAAGACCGCCCAAGAACACACGAGGAAAAGGAGGACAGCTAGGATGATGCCCACGACGTACCACGGCCAGCCGAACCACTGCAGGTACTCACCCAGCGGCAAGTCCGGGTTGTAGCGACCAGCCACCATGTAGGTCATCAGAGCAAGCACCACGAAGAGGACGATCCACAACGTGCGCAGCTTCCGGATCAGTGGTTTGTTCTCCGCGTTGTAATCACGCGCCTGGAAGCTGTTGGCCAACTCTTCCAGCTCGCGCGCCTTGGCGTAGGCATCGCGGTACTTCTGCTGGGCGTGCCCCAGCTTCTCCCACAAGCCTTGGCCCACCTTCCACGCGAAGGTGGTGCTGTTCTTTGCTCGCCACGAAGCAAACTCGTGCTTCTTGCGGCTGACTGCCTCGTTGCGGGTCTGCTGGCTGGTGTACTCAATATCGGCGGCAAAGCGCTCAGCGCCTACCGGATCGAAAGGCGCGACGGTTGCTTGGGACTCGTGCGTATAGCCCAACGTGCTGGTCATGAGCGGATGGAAGCCCTCGAAAGAAGCACTGACATCCTGCACGGACTGGCCACCGTATTGCACGATGTGCAAGTTGCCCTGGTTATTGCGCAGACCCTTGGTATCGATGCTGTCGCGCCAGGAACCGTCGACAAGCCCCAGTGCGTAGTCGTGGTAGGCCTCCCACGTGCGCGAGAGCTGCGGTTCCTGGCCCAAGGAAAAGTGCTGCTCCCGGGCAACTCGCATGGTGTGCTCACTGGCTTGGCGCAGCTCGTCGACGCTCGTTGCGCCACTGCCCTTGCCGGAGTGCCCGGCCAAGACAACTTCCACGCTAGAGTCTTGGCCATAGAGCATCTTCTGCAGGAAGGTGGCGGCGTTCTTGTTCATCGCACCGCGCTGGCCCTCGACCCAATCCTGCGGCTTGCCTACCACGGTGGACCAGTACAGACGCAGGTTATCCTTCAGCGCCGCCCAGCCGCTGACCTTGTGAGATTGCAGCTCCTCATAAGCGGTCGGAGCGCTCACCAACGGGGAAATCTCCTGGTTGATGAACATCTGGGCGCACTGATCCGTCAGCTGTTCCGGATTGGCGTAGTGCACGGCGCGCGAAATGTTATTGACCTGCGGCTGCGGCAAGCGCTGGCTGGGATCGAAGACGGCCTTCCTGACCTTGTCCTCGATATCACTGGCATCGATGGTGCGATGGAAGGCGCGCACGAGACGGAAACGCTGCCGGTCTCCTGTTTCGATGACTCGGTGAGTTTCTGGATCCAACACCGCAGGCTCGGGCATCCCGCGCCACAAACCAAAGATGCTGGCTACGGCCGGGGCTGCGAACTGGGCAAGCTCGAAACCATCTGCGGTGCGCTTGATCGGGCGAATGCGCGAGGAGGCTGGGGTGCCGCCCTCTTCTGGGGAGAGCACAAGGTTGCTCCATCCCTGCAACGGAGCGATGTCCACGCTCTCGCGTGGTAGGGCTGACAACAACAGGCGCACGCGCAGGTTGGAGGCCTGAATCAGGCGCTGGTCGACGGCACCGACCCACTCCGTGAGCTTGGCGACATCCTGCGGTTGTTCCGCATCCATCGGGTCAATGGTGGCGAGGAGGACGTCCCCCCTGAAGCTGCGGAGGGCATCGTCGAGCGTCGACAAGCGCGCCGTGCCCTCCTCCGTAAAGGAGCGCACAACAGCTCCACTAGTGGGGTGGGCATAATCGATCCAGAGGAAGTCCTGCAGGAGGCCGACCGCACGCAAGTCACAAAGGCGGGAGCGGATGTCATCCGCGGTGGCGCCGTGTCCGAAAATAATTACGTTCGTCATTAGAAGGTGTCATCCAGGTCGTTGAGGTTGAATTCCGGAGCGAGGTCCTGGCCAAAGCCAGAATCGGAGTTGCGCACCTGCGGGGCAGGCTGGGCGACGGGATTCTCCGCCACCGTCTTGGCCTGAGTCAGGTAGTTGCGGATGACCGGGACCATTTCGATGACGTCCAGTGCTAGGTCGCGGTAGTACGGCGTATGCGAGGCGACCTCGCGGGAGCGTACCGCCGCAAAGGGCTTTTCCTTACGTCCCTGTCCCGGCAAGGAGTTGGTGTGGCCCGGCACAAAGTGGTCCGCACCGCGGGCGAACTTATCCAGCTCCTCCACGAAGGTTTCGTAGCGATCCTGGATGGAAGTGCCCACAACGCTGCGGTTCGGGTTCGGGGTTTTGCCGGTGGCCAAGAACTCTGCGAGTCGGTGGACCACTGGGTGCGTGGTGGCACCGGAGTGTGCGATTTTCTGGCCGTCGTCGAAAAGCCCGCGCAGCAGCCGGTATGGATAGAGCGACGAGGCGAACCCATAGCGTCCGGTTTCCTGCACCTTGGCATAGGCGATGAAGATGGACTCCAGGACCGAGGACATCCAGTCGGATTTCTTGATCATGCGGCGCGGCGAGATAAGCAGCGGATCCGGGAAATCAACCCAGCCATTCACGCCACCATCCGTGTCATCAAAAATGTGCGCTGCAGCGTTGGCACTATCCTGGTTCGAGATATAGACGCGGTCAGTAATGCGTCCGATGATCCAGCCCGCCACCATTGCCTGGCGCTCAGTCTGCGTCAGCGGTAGAGCTGCCGGCAGCGGGCGGGTGCGGCGCTCCGACCACCAGGAGCCGTCGAAATTATCTTGCTTCTCGATGTCCTTGGCGATGTAGTTGAACATCGAGGAAAAGACGATTGGCAAGTAATTGGGATAGGAACCGAAGATCTCGATGTGCTGAACATTGTCCAGCGTGTTCAGCGAGCTACGCAAGACATTGGTCGTGCGCTCATCAATCTCCGGTCGACGGAGCACCGCTTCCAGCTCAGCGGTAATACCGGACTCCGCAGAGCCCAGCTCCGCGAAGGGAATATCTGAGAAGGAGTAGGTGTACTGCACGGATTTGCCGTGGATACGCTGAACCATGTCATCGTTAACAGCGGCCAAAGGGCGGGCATAGCTCAGCGCAAGCTGGAATGCCTCGACAAATCGGCGCTGACGCTGCGCGTGCTCGACTTCGTTGATATCCGGGGTGAGCGTGAGGTAGCGGCGCAGGTCCACCGAGTTGAACTTCTGGAATTCATAGTCGCGGCGGTTAATCCACTGGCGTGAACGCTCCAGCAGATCGGACGGGCGAATCTTGGCACGGTAGTGCGCGCGCTGCGATTCGCGGGACTCACCGCTTTGCGGGTGATGCGACAGGTGCTTCGATACCCAACCAGCACGGTTGGAATAGGCATCGTTGGTGCGCTTCTGCGGCGCCAGGGTGTCATTCGGAGCCTGGGCCGCATCGAGCGATTCCCACTCACCGCGGATGACCGCACGTACCGCAAAGGGATAAGCCTGCTCGTAGTTGGTGACATTCGAGGTTGACTGCTGGCCTTGGATGGTGCGCAGCATCTGATCCCGGTAATCCGAGATGAAGCTGTTGACGTCGGTCAGCATGATTTCGTTCTCGGCGCCCTTGAAGCGGGTTTCCACAACCTCATCGAGCTCCGTCGGCCACGAGTTGACTTCGTCAGTGCGGACATCCGCCAGCTTATTGGTCTCCGGGCGCTTCGACACGGCCTTCTCCAGCACCGCGTGGGCGTCCCCCAGCTCGCGCTTGAGATGGAAAAGGTTCTCATCAGCGTAGTCCTGCAAGACATCCTTGAGCAGGTGCGCGATAGCCATGAGCGCGTAGTTGTAGAACTGATTGAAGTACAGGTTCGTCAAAGCGTTAACAGTGGGAGTCGGATCCGTCATCTGCCCCTTACCGGTCAGCGGGCTAAGGATAGGATCCGCGCCTTCTGGCTTCGCCAGCACGCGAGTGTTCTGGTAGTAGCCGGACCACTCATCCAGGCACGGCAGGAGGCCGTCGGAGTTGGTGAGCACGTCCGTGATCTTGGAGAGCATCTCGCGCACATAGGGTACGCCCACCGCGGCGAGCTCAGACTCCACGGTGGCGAGGACGCTATCGCTGAAGAAGTTGGCGTAGCGGTAAACGGTGTCATAGGCGGCCTTGTACAGGTCAGAAGCAATAGCCTGCTCATTGCGGGGATCTGCCATGTTGCCTTCGAACTCTTCGCGCCATTCGTTGACGTTGCGGCCCTGGCCCACCGGAATGTAATTCTGCAGGCGCCTAGCAGCAATATCCGCGGCATGCTGGGCCTCGCCACCGAATACTCTGTTGAGCCAGTTCCACACGCTGCCACTGTCGATCTGGCTGCCCTGCGCCCAGGAACGTTCGAGCGTCATTGCATCAAAGGCATTGGGCAGACGCTCCTCCAGCTTCTTGGCAATCTGCATCTCGCCGGCCGCGGGGTTTTGTGGGTCGAGGTGCCCGTTGAAGAGGCGCTCGAAGGCGCTGCGGGCGAGGCGCTGGGAAGAGTATTCGGCGAAGCGGTCGCGGCCCATCGATACCTGGGCATAGCCCAGCGAACCCCAGGGCAGGCGTCCCCAGGGCGTGCCTTCGGAGTGATCCCAACCGAAGTAGCTACGGTCGGCGTCGCTGGCCGGGGTATTGGTCATCGTATAAGACACAAGGTTGTCGCTTGCCTTGGTGGAGGCCATCAGCCCTGCGAGCGCGCGGCCTAGGCCGCGGTAGATGGACACTGCGGAACCATCGCCGAAGCGGGCGCTGGTGGTGCCCATCTTGGAGCCGATCGGGAAAATGCGACTGAAGGTTTGTCCCTCCGGCGGGGTGCCCATATCGAAGGCCTCAAAGATAGCGCGGTCATGCTCATAGGAATTACCCATCTGCGCGGCAACGACCTCACCGAACATGGCCAGCGAGTTCGGCCACGCACCAGCCATGTCATCCGCCTTGTTATCGGCGAAGATCTCCGGGGTGTACATGAAGATGAGGGTGCCCTGCGGGTTCACGTTCGGGATGGTGGAGAGCACGCGGCAGACGTCGAGGAACATTGAAGCACCTGCGCCACCCGCCATGGAGGAGACCACGAGGACAATGGGGTGGGAATCGCCGGTATCGGAATCCTTCTTGGCCTCCTTGTAGTTGAGGCGGTTGAGCTCCTGGATTGCCTCCTGCGTGAACATCTCATCCACCGCTTCCTTAAGCGACTGGCGGATCTTCTTGAGATTCGGCAGGGTCAGCATGCGGCCGATCGCGCGGTACTGGCCGGCGCCGTCGGCCAGCTTCACGTCATTGGTGGAGGGGTTGCGCGTGGCCCACGTTGCGATCTCACCAAGCTTGCCGGCACGGCCCAGGATGCTGGACACGCCCTCATCGAAGGTGTTGTAGTTCTGGCGCGAACCAATGCCTACGTATTTGCCACCGTTCTGGGTAACATTCGGCAGCTTCTGCGGTCCAGCCTCTTCTTCGAGCGGCACGTCGATGTTGACGAACTGCCAGGCCTTGGGCAGCTCGGTCAAGTCCGGGTCAATGCTTCGCAGCTCGGCCTTGAGCTGGTCCATCATGAACGCCAGTGTCTTGGCGCCGGAGCCACCGCAACCGACGACGAGGAACTTCTTCATCTTTAACTACCTTTCGAAGGGGTTCGCTTCTGTGCTGTTTATGTCTGTTGTGTGCTGCTCTGCCGGCTTAGCCCTGGGAGCCAAAACCCGGGCTTGGGGGCCAGCCACCGTTGGTACCAGGGTTACCAGGATTACCCGGGCGCTGCTGGCCAGGTTGCCCAAAGCCAGAGCCCCCACCAAAGCCAGTACCACCGCCAAATCCGGTGCCACCGCCCACGTTTGGCGTTCCGCCGAAGCCGGGACGTCCCGGCCCGTTCGCACGCCCTGGCTGACCGTGAGGTGACGGGCCGGAAGGCTGGGATGGGCCGAAACCGCCAGGTTGCGGCGCCTGTTGCTGCCCGCCAGGGCGGGGAGCACCCTGCTGCGGTCCACGTTGCGGCGGCGGACCGCTCGGTGGCTGCGAGCCAGGCTGGTTCTGCTGGAACGGCTGCCCCGGTTGGCCGGACTGCGGCGGTGTCTGTACGTTGTCAGCCTTTTCGGGCTTCTCGGCAGGGAATTCGACCTGGTCAAAGAGCTGCAGAGCCTGGCGGCTGATCTCCTTCGACATCTCGTCATACGCGCTGGCCTGGGCCAGCGTATCGATGGTCATGACAATCTCACCGGAATCGCGGTCCTTCTCGTTGCCCACGAAGAACCACGTGTTCTGCACCGCAAGCGGCAGAACTGCCCGGCAGCCGGACTTCTTGCCCTTGCCGGAAATGGTGCCATCGCGCTGGACCTCCACGTGGGCGGCGGTAAACGGGCTCAGCCCCATCTTTACCTTGACATCGTTGCTGCCCAAGCGAGCAGAGCGTCCGGTGGTCTCTACCGGAACAGCGCCCTGGAACTCCTCCTTGGACACCGCGAACGGGCGGCCATTGTCGGTGCGCACGAGGTTGGCGCCCTCGCGGCGTACCGGGATGGTCTTCGCAAACATTCGGGGCTTTTCCGGAATGCGGCCGCTAACCCACTTCATGAGGTACAAGATGGCCAGCGGAATCAGCAGTGCAAGCAACACCGCGAGGACAAAGGAGAGGCCGAAAGCGGACTTGCTCAGTGGCGCAGTCATGGAACCCTGCAGCGTCAGCGGCAGCTCCATTTGCTGGTTATCCTCGGCAGACTGCAGGTTGATCACCGGATCCACGCGCAGCGGGCCGTCCGCCATCTCTTCAACGCTCAACGTCACCGGGATGGTCGCCTTTTCGTCCCTGGAGAGCTCCAGCGCGGAATCCTCCGAGTTGTGCTTGGAGCTCACCGCAACGGCAGGAACTCCCGAGGGCAGCATCCCGTCAGCGGAATCCACGGTCTGGTCTGCTACCCACACCTTGCCGGGGCCGGTCACCGGGACGTCGACAGTAACTTCTTTCTCCGTCATGGTGATCGTCTGCGCCGAGCCCACCGTCGGCATATTGACCGGGGTAACCGTCAGCGGCGTTTCCGCGTTGATGGGGTCCAGCTTCGAACCCGGGCGCTCACCTGTGTCCTTAGTGGTGATTTCCACGCGGGTCACGAGCTGACCGGATGCTGCGTTTTCCACCTTCTCCAGCGGAATGTCTACTGGTTGCCCATCGGTGATGGGGGCATTGTCCACGAGGGTAACCGGGGAACCATCCTCCGGCACGAACTCCGCATGGAGGGTTCCCTGGCCCTCCAGCGCACGGGGCTCGCCGTGGCCATCAACCAACTGTCCCTTCAAAACCTGGTCAGAGTTGATGCCGCCTTCTACCTTGGCGCCATCTTCCGTCTTGAGGTCCAGGTTAAGGCCCGGCACCATGACAACGGATGCGAGGTACTCGCCTTCGGTCCCCTCAGCCACCTTGTAGCCAAAAGTCCACGCTCCTGCCCAGGAATCGCCGTCCTTTTCCATCGCGATATCGACCATGCCCGGCAGCTTGTTGTTCTCCGTCACGGAGACCTTCGCACCGGCAACCTTCGTGGTATCCGGCTTGAGTTCCACGGTTTCGCCATCGGGGCCAGTCAGAGTTGGGATGAGATCGTCCTCACCCACCGAGTTCTTCGGTACCGCCGACAAACGCACAGGGGATACGGAGTCATCGAGGACGAAATCAAACTGGTCTTTGAAGTTGCCGTCCTTGGTCACGCCACCCGAGGTGGGGATGAGGTTACGGAAGGCCGCGAACAGCGCTGCCGGGTCCTCACCCGCGTCGAAGAATGCACCGTTCGGGGCACCCTGGCCGCAGTCTTCACCCTCCGCCATGCGGGTGAGCTGGCGGACCTGGTCCTGGGCTTCCGCCGCCGGAACGAGTCCCACGTTAAAGAGGCGGATATTGGAGTTACGGAACGCAGTAACAGAGGAATTGACCTCACACAGCTTGTCCTGTGCACCTTGAAGGTCATTGGCTTCGGCGTCGGTGTAGTACTTGCCATCGGTAAAGAACACGATGCCGCGGCAGCTACTTCCTTGGTGAGACGCCAGTTCCTTCAACGCGCCTTTATAAGCCGCGCCGTAGTTGGTTTCGAGGTCCGCTACGCGGTCCTCCTTGCGGAACTTATCCAATTCCTCCTGCAGAGCATCACCGTTTCCGGAGACATTGGTCCACCCGCCGTACTCGGCCGGATCGCTGTAATAGTCAGAACCAAAGCCGGCGAGTTTCACGTTGATGTCTGCGCCGTTATCTTCCCCGAGGTTTGCCAGCTGCTTCACGATGTCCCCCGTGGCATCGACGCGGAAGGCATCGGCGTCCGTCGGCTGAGAGCCTTCATAGCCCACCAACGACGCCGATTGGTCAAGAACAAAGAGCAGGTCCGCAGACTTCTCGCTGGCAATACAGGAGCCAAAATCGGACAGGTTCTTCTGCGAAACCTCAGAGAGCGCAGACTCGGAACCGATTCCCTCAGGGCGTTCTTCCGGCTGAGCTTCTGGGGCTTCAGGGGCCGCAGGGGCTTCCGGAGGCGACGGAGCATCCTGAGCTACCGCGCCTAAGCTGCCACCGAATCCAGCGATAGTCACCGCCGCGGATAGGGCAAGTGCACGAGTGAGTTTCTTCATTAGGCGCCAACCGCCTTTCCTACGTAGAAGGCGATTTCCACCGCAGCAACAATGACAAGGACAAAGCTTCCACCCATAATGACGCGGTAGAGCAAGGTTTGCGTCGTATCCTCAATATAAAAGGTCTCAGCCTGGCGCTGCGTGTTCTTCAGCGTGTACAAGCCCAAGAGGATGAAGGACACGATTCCAGCCAAGAGCCATCCCCCGATTGCCAGGCCGAAGAAAAGGCCTTCCGTCGGAGCGGCGAGCAGCGGCGCAAGAATCAACAGGATCAGCGCGATGACCGCGGATACGCCAGCGGCAATGAGCAGCGGCCACGGCCCCTTCGTTGGGCTCGTCGGTGTTGCCACCTGACGGCGGTAATCCGGCGCGGGCGAGGAATCACCGAAACCATCCGGCGAGCCCGGCGCGCCAAAGGAGCCGCCCGCGCCCGAACCGGAGTTAAAACCCGGAGAGGGCTTCTGCGCAGGATTCTGGGAAGGATTCGGGGCGCCAAAACCGCCGAAGCCCCCAGCCCCAGTGGGCGAGCCAAACCCGGAGCCAGAACTAGGTGCGGATCCTGCCCCTGGCCGGTTAGCACCTTGGGGCGGGCGCCCGCCAAACTGTGGTGAGGAGCCTGGGGAACCAAACGTCATATCGATGACCTTCCCTTGTACGAAGTTGGGCCACCGGCAAACCTGGTGCCTCCCCCATCTAGCGACGCAGAAGGTAGAAGATCAGCCGGAAAGCTCTAAGGACTAGAAACCAAGGTAGTCGCACCCCCTGACACGACATGCCTGTCACGAGCCTCGGACTTCGAACGCCCCGAATCTCTTCGAGCACGCACCGCGGCACAATAGACAGGAAACGTTCAGGGAACACGAAAACACTGCAAGCAAAAGAATGCCATACTACGTGCATTTTTTCTGCCCAGTTTGCAGATTTTGATGGGCGAAGCGCTGGAACCACGGCAATGAAACAACCTGTTCCGCTGCCTTTTCCCAAGGAACCGCCGGGCAAGGGAGTGCTCCCCGCGTGAACCGAATTAAACTCCCTATTTCTAGTTCCCCTAGTTTCGTGGAAAAATGCTGTGCCATGACAACTCAATCGGCAACCGCAACCACCACAAACGGTGGCGAGAGCATCCGATTCATCCCGGTACATTCCACTTTGTACCCGTGGCTGGTCTCGGTGTTCGTCGTTACCTTCCTCATCTCGAACATCAACGCCACGAAGGGCGTCCAACTCGGCCCACTCATCACCGATGGTGCCTTCTTCCTCTTCCCCCTCGCCTACATCGTGGGCGATGTCCTCTCCGAGTGCTACGGCTTCAAGTCCACTCGCCGCGCCGTCTACATCGGTTTTGCCATGGCGCTTTTGGCCGCAGTCTCCTTCTACATTGCGATCTGGCTGCCCGCCGCGGACTTCTACGAAGGCCAAGAAGCTTTCGAAGCAACTCTCGGCCTCGTGCCGCAGATTCTCGCCGCCTCCCTAGCCGGATACCTCGTGGGCCAGCTGCTCAATTCCTTCACCTTGGTGAAGATGAAGGCCCGCACCGGCGAAAAGGGTCTCATTGGCCGCCTTGTTGCTTCCACCGTCGTCGGCGAATTCGGCGATACTCTGCTGTTCTGCGCCATCGCAGCACCCGTCATCGGCATCGATTCCTTCAGTGGCTTCCTGAACTACGTCATCGTGGGCTTCCTCTGGAAGACCGCCTGCGAGGTCATCATGCTTCCGCTGACCACGCTGGTTATCTCCTGGGTTAAGCGCCGCGAGGATTACGCACCTATCGCCGAGGCCGAAACCTCTACGGCAGCGCCGTCTAAGTAGCAGCAACCCGTCCCGAATTCCCCCTTGGCACGCACTGTGCTGAGGGGGTCTATTTCTCTCTTCCCTTCACCCAACTTGCGTAATACGATGCATTCACAAGAGCAAAGGAGAATAAATGGCTGCATGTGAAGGCCGTCCGAAATCTGCTTCAGCCCGTGCAGCACTTTTGGAACGGGTCGAAGACTACTACGACCTTCAGGAACTGCGCACAGCAATGGCAGAGGATTCTGACGAGCGGTTTAGCCTCGATGAGGTCTTAAAGGACATCGACGATGCATAAGCATCTACGAACTTCCCTCCTCCCCATCCTTGGCCTGGCCACAGCCTTCAATCTTGTGGCGTGCTCGGGTACAGAGGAAGTCACCACGTCGTCCGCAACGACGAGCCACGCGGCACCGGAAACGACGACGGTGAGCAGTGAGGCGTCGCCAAGCGCAGCGCCCAGCACCACCCCTACCCCGCCGCCGCTCAACCAAGGCCCGTCACCCGCACTGACCGGTACGTTTGAGATGGAAGGCCCGGCCACCATCACGGGCGCGACCTATGACTCGATGCCCTTCGTCCTGCCCCTCAACCCCGCTGGGCCACAGGAGACCATGGTGCGCTGGGTACAAGACTGGGGTGAGTCACCCGCCACGGCAGAACAGGGCACCACCTACGTCTTGGGCCATGCCTGGGGCCAGCAGAAACTGGTGTTCAACCCCTTCTCCGAGGTGGTCACCGCCAACGTCGATCTGAGCAACCCCACCACCGTGGAGGGCCTCGACGGGGCGCAGGTACAGCGCTTTGCGACGCCCGTCCTCAACGGCTCCCACATCCGCATGACCTCTGAGGGTGGTGCGGGCCGCGAGTGGATTGTCGATAACGCTTTCCTGGTGGGCAAGGAACAGCTAGGAAGCGACGCGGACCTGATGAATACCGAGGTTCCCGGGCGCATCGTACTCATCGCCTGTGCGGTCGACGGTGCAACAGACTTAGAGTACAACGTCATCGTCACCGGTCACTTGGCGTAATAGCGCCCCAGGAATTCATCGCGGTAGGCCTCGTAATAGCCGCCGTCGATCGACGCCCGGATGTTATCCACCAAGCGGATCATGAACTCCAGGTTATGGATGGTGCACAGCGTGCCCGCTAGGAATTCCTTGGCCTTGAGCAGGTGGTGGATGTAGGCACGGGAATAGTTCTCCGAGACGTAACCGCCGAATTCCTCGTCCACGCCAGCAAAGTCGCGCTTGAAACGCGCATTAGTGAGGTTGAGGCGTCCATCGAGGGTGTAGACGCCACCGCGGCGCGCCAGGCGGGTCGGCGCCACGCAGTCGAAGGTATCCGCACCCGCCTCCACCGCGGTGAACAAGTCATCCGGCTCGGAAATGCCCAGCAGGTGCCGGGGCTTATCGACGGGCAGCTCATCGCACACCCAGCCCACAATCGTTCCCAGATTCTCCTTCTCCAACGCGCCACCGATGCCGAAGCCACCGAAGCCGCGACGGCCATTCGCCTCGGCGCGATCGGAAAGCTCCACCAGCCCGCGCGCGGCCTGGCGCCGCAGGTCCTCGTATTGCGCGCCCTGCACCACGCCCCACAGGGACTGGCGCGGCTTCTGCGGACCGCGAGCAAGCGTCAAGCGGTCGTGCTCATCCAGGCAGCGCTGCGCCCAGCGGCGCGTGCGCTCCACGGATTCCTCCTGGTACGTGCGGGTATCCACCAGGGTGGTGAGCTCATCGAAGGCAAACATGATGTCCGCGCCCAGGCCATGCTGAATCTGCATGGAGACCTCCGGGGTAAAGCGGTGGGAGGAGCCGTCGATGACGGACTTAAAGTCCACACCGTCCTCATCCACTTGTGCCATGCGTTCCTTCTTCGCCGCACGGATATCAGAATCCGTCAGCTCCGCCACGTCCATGGCCAGGACCTTCTTGAACCCCACGCCCAGGGACATGACCTGGAATCCGCCCGAGTCGGTATAGGTCGGCCCGTGCCAGTTCTCGAAGGTAGCCACGCCACCGGCCTCATCCACGATGTCGTGGCCCGGCTGCAGGTAAAGGTGATAGGCGTTGGACAGGATGGCTTGGGCGCCGGTGGCCCGGATCTGTTCCGGGGTCAGCGTTTTCACCGTGGCCTTGGTGGCCACCGGGATGAAGGCCGGGGTTTGGATATCACCGTGCGGGGTATGGATAACGCCGGTGCGGCCGTGCTTTCCCGGTTGTGCTGGACCGCTCAAGTCCAGCTCCTTCTTCACGTCGAAGGAAAGATCGGTCTCAAGCTGCGGCTTAGGGTGAGTCATAGGGAACTATTCTACGGGCTGCGCTGCCTTATCCTCTGCTTCACGGGATGCTGCCGCGTGTTTGCGCTCCCATTCTTCCTCGAGTGCGGTGCCCTCGATGTCCAGCTGCGGGATCAGCTTGTCCAGCCACTTCGGCATCCACCAGGTGGTGTGACCCATGAGGAACATCGTGGCGGGGACAAGCGACATGCGGACTAAGAAGGCATCGAAAAGCACGCCCGCCGCCAGCGCGAAGCCGAAAATCTGGATGAAGGGCAGGGGCTGGCTGATAAACGCCACGAAGACGGAAATCATGATGATGGCCGCGGCGGTGACCACGCGGGCACCGGCGGTAAAGCCGGCGATGGTGGCCTCGTCGTTGGCGTTGTACTTGCTGTACTGCCCGCCGCTGCCCTGCGGGAAGCGGGAGAAATGCTCGCGCATGCGGGTGACCAGGAAGACCTGATAGTCCATGGCCAGGCCGAAGGTCACGCCGATGAGGAAGATGGGCATGAAGGAAATCAGCGGGCCCGGCGCGGGCACCAGGCCGGTGAGGCCGTCCTGCCACACAAGCACGGTCAGGCCGAAAGCGCCGCCGACGGAAAGCAGGAAGCCCAGGCCCGCGACCAACGGGACCAAGATGGAGCGGAACACCGCCAAGAGCAAGATAATGGCCAGGCCCACCACGATGGCGAGGTATGGCCCCATGGCCCCTTCAAGGCGCTCGGTGATATCGAGCTGCACCGCGGTCAGGCCCGTCATGCCGATCTCGGTGCCGGTGGCATCCTCCAGCTCTGCGCTAGCCGTGCGCAAGGCGGAGGCGGTGCCAATCGTGGCCTCATCCGTCGGCGCTGTGGTGGGGCTGACCATGATCTGCGCGGACTTCATGTCTTTGCTCACGCCCACCAGCTGGGCGTGCTTAACGCCGCCCACCTGGTTGAGGCGCTGTACGGAATAGATGAAGGAGGAAAGCGCGGCCTTCTTCTGCTCATCTTCTTCGCCTTCTTGGCCCTGGATATAGGGCTGTAGCGCCGCGGATTCCGGGTTGGCATTGGCGCCATCCACGATCACCAGGAAGGGGCCGTTGATGCCGGGACCAAAGCCTTCGGAGAGCAGGTCCGCCGCCTTGCGCTGGGTGGTATCCGGGTTGGAGGTGGTATCCGCTGGCAGGGCCAGCTCCATGTGCAGGACCGGGGCGGTCAAAGCTCCGAGGCCGAGCACCACCAAGGCCATGACGATGCCAGGGGCGCGCTGCACCGTGCGCACCCAACGGTTGCCCATCGTTGCTTTCGTGCGGCGCGGGCGGCGCTTCGTGGGGTTGCCGGCCACGCCGGGGATGCGCCCGGCGAAGGCCTTATCACCGAGCAGGCCCAGCATCGCGGGCACCAAGGTCAGCGCGACGAGCACTGCCATGAAGACCGTGCCCGCAGCGGCCAGGCCCATGGCGGTGAGGAAGCTAATGCGCGCCACGAGCAGCGCGAAGAGCGCGATGAAGACCGTCGCGCCGGCAAAGACCACCGAGGAACCCGCCGTGCCAACGGCCATGCCGGCGGCATCCGGCCCGTCCATGCGGGAGCGCTCCTGCCGGTAGCGCGACATGATGAACAGCGCATAGTCGATGCCCACGGCCAGACCAATCATGACGGCCAGCACCGGGGTGAGGTTGTTGAGCTCAATCCAGTGGGTAGCGATCATGACACCCATCGCACCCAGGCCCACGCCCACGACCGCAGAGATAAGTGGCATGCCCGCGGAGGCCAGCGAACCAAAAGTAATAATGAGAACGATAAACGCCACGGCCAGGCCGATGACCTCAGAAATCGAATTGACCTGGATCTCATCACCGAAGCCCGCGCCGCCGGCCTCTACTTCCAGCCCCGCCGCGCGGCCGATATCCATGGCCTCATGGACCACGTCTTTATCCGCGGGGTCCACCGAATAGGGGCTTTCCGCATCAAAGTCGAAGGTGGTGTAGGCAATCGTCTCATCGGCATTGACCATGGCCAGGTTGTCGGCATCCGCCCGCGCGGTCTCCTCCGGCAAACCCATGGAGGTGAACTGCTCGATGACCTGCTGCTGAAGTGCTGGCGATACCTCAAGCGGGTTACCCCAGCGCTGCTGGCTGCCCTCCGGGATGTCCAAGCCCTCAGCAATGTGGTGCACCACATCCTCGACAGCTTCTTTATTCTGCGGATCGCTGAGCTTCTGCCCTTCCGGGGCCTTGAAGACGAGGTTGACCGACGGCGCATTGGCCGGGTTACCGTTCTCCGGGAAGAGCTCCACCGCGCGGCGGGTGGCATCAATAGCGGGCGTGCCGCTGATGGAGTACTCCGTGGTCATCGGCTTCATCAAGCTCAAGGTCGCTCCGCCTGCAGCCGCCACGATGAAGATCCAGGCGATGATGACCTTCCATCGGTTGATGTAAGACCAGCGGCCTAGGTGGTAAAGCAGCTTTGCCACGGAAATTCCCCTTCACATGCGCGATTATTGCTCGCGGAAGCTTTGGTGGTGGACACGAATGTGCACCAGTTTAACCAGTTGGGCTGTGAAGCCCTAACGACATCACGCGCCCCAGCAAAGCACCACCACGTGGCCGAGAGTTAAGCAATCTCCGCTACGCCTGAGCCATATCTGCAGTACGCGGCGAACGCGCCACGGGCAAGGACGACGCAACAGCTGCAACCACCAACGCAGCTGCCAAGGCAACCGCCGCAACACCAGGATGAGAAGAAAGTGCCGCGAAAAGAATCATTCCAAGCGGGGTACCGGCGGTAAAGACCAGCTGATCCTTTGTTGCGAACTGATGCACCAGATCATCATCTCCCAAAGACTGCCCGAGAGAATCCCACGCAATGCCTGCCGCAGTCATCAACAAGGACGCGGCAGCACCAACTGCGGCGATGAGCACGAAGACAGAGGAGAATGCCAAAGCCAGGATCTGCCCGGCCAGAAGAATCAGCATCAGAATTTGCAAGGTGCTAAAACGCACCCGATCTAATGCCTTCAGAATTGTTGCGGCTGAGCCAAGCAGCGAACCGACCGCAAGCGCAGCTGCCATAAACCCCCACGACTTTTCGTCGAAAGTATTCATAATCCATGTAGGGCCAGCACTTCCCAGGAAGCCGTTGACTACTGCCGCGACCAGCCAAGTGCCGAGTCCTACCCGGACCCAGCTCGGGAGCGTTGGGGACGCAGGAGTTTTCTTCGAAGTCGATGAACCTGTGCTGTCCGTTTCTAGTTCAGCCGCTGCACTACTAGAGCTTTCTCCTGCTGGTTCGCTACGTACTGAGAGAAACGGAAGAACAAAGAGCATGGCCACGAGGAAAGTGGCGCCGTCGATAAGCAATACCGTGTTAAATCCCAAGGTGAGCACTGCCGCTGTACCGATGAGGGGGCCGGCGATAAACAGGCCCTTCCGGTTTTAGAGTGCGTTGATTTTGTC
>NZ_KV799835.1:0-7310 GCF_001810085.1 Corynebacterium sp. HMSC072A02
TGGTCACCCGTCTGGGTGGCCACGTCGTGTGAGTTCTTCTTTCGTCTAGGGCGCGTATGCCGCTTTCCCATTGCGTCCGAAGTCTTGAGGCCTGGCTAGGTCCAGTGGATGTGGATATACAGGGGGCTTCGGTGCGGACGTCGCCATAGGAATTGGCCTAATCGCACCAGCTGCGGCTTACCTACCACAGACCTAGTGTTATCCGTTGTTGATTTCACAGATCGGGCCGTTGGAACCGATTCAAAATCAAGATCAAGGAATTATCCCAGGCTGCCCCGAGAATCCGTATCGGTTTATCCACACGAAATGTCCCTTAAGCCTGGGTTGGGCAAACCCGGTAGTGTTCTGAAATATGATCAAAGCGATTCTCACCGCCATTCTGCTATTCATCTCCTCGCTGTTTTCTAACGCAGGCTCCTCGGAGCTGGCGGGGAGCTCGGAGGCGTGGGGGCTAAACGTCGCCCAGCACGGCATCATTACGAACACCCCTGCAGATTTGGTCGAGGCAAACGATGAGCAGATGGAACATATCACTGCTTTTAGGTGGGAATCTGCAGCGAGCCCAGAGGATTTCTCCTTGAATTTCCAGAACCAGACGGTGTGGTTGCCCTGTAACGGCGGCGACTTTACCTTGGTTGATGGCGGCGTGGAGCTCAGCATGCTGACGGATAAGGCCTGCCCTAGAGGAAAAGTTGACCTTCCCTTCATTATGTTCCTGTCCGATCCGGCGAAGGTAATGGTGGCCTCAGATGCATCCGCAACCCCTGAGCGCATTTACCTCGTGCGCGATGAGAAAGCCATCGCCCTTAGCCACTGAGACGCATATCGCGCAGAGCTGAGTGAAACGCAGAGCTGACAACAGGCAGAAATGAGAAGGCCGACCAGAGCCACTGGTCGGTTGGGAAGGATACAATGATGCCCATGATTCAAGCGATTCTCTCCGCTATCCTGCTTTTCATTTCCTCCCTCTTCTCTTTTGCAGGCTCCTCGGAGCTGCCGGGAAGCTCAGGCATAGCGGAAGCTGGATCCTCACAGCGCAACATTATTACCAGCACGCCCGCAGGCCTGGTCACCGCCAATGCACAGCAGATGGAGTTTGTGGTGAATTCCGAGTGGAAGTCTGCACAGCAGCCGGATTCTTTTTACGTGAACTTTAGGGATCAGTACTTGGAGTTCTCCTGCGATAACGCCGGCTTCCACTTTGAGAGCAACGAGGCTAGTGAGATTGATATCACGTGGGATTTGATGTCAGACAACATCTGCTTTGGCCCGCAATCGGACGGGGCCCTCATTGACTTTCTTCAAAGACCAGTAACGGTGAAGGTGGACCCCGATGCCTCCGCAACCCCTGAGCGCATTTACCTCGTGCAAGATGAGAAAGCCATCGCTCTTAGCCGCTGAGACGCATATCACGCAGCGCTGAGTGAAATGCAGAGCTGAAAACACACACAAATAAGAAGACCGGCCAGAGCCACTGGTCGGTCTTTAAACGTTTTCAATTGCAAGGAGATGAATAGGTGTCAGCGCGCGCCCGAATAGTGGGCCTCGATATTGCTCGTTCCTTGGCCATCATCGGGATGATTATTCTGCACATGGCCAACCTGGTGTGGAGCGCCAAAGTGGTGCTCTCCGGGCTGCCGGCGGCGGGCTTTGCCATCATTGCAGGTACCACGATGATGATTCTTGCCCGCGACTACTCGCTGCGGGTCTTCCTCAAGCTGGTCGCCCGCGGCCTGATAGTCATGCTCATCGGCGTGGCCTTGCTGCCTGTGGGCGGTGAGATTCAGGTGGTGCTCGTCGTGATGGGCGCGGCCATGGCTCTCACCGCTTGGGTGCCGCCGCTGGCCACCGTCTGGAAGGTCCTGCTCTTCGCGCTGGCCACCGCGGGCGCCACGGTGCTCTACGCGCCGTACACACTCCCACAGGTCTACCCCCTCGTGGCATTCCTGGCGTACATGGTGGCGGGCATGCTGCTTTACGACGTCTACCTCACCCGCCCCACCCGCACCCAGATCGTCACGACCGCGGTGGCCGTCGTCGTTACTGGCATCGGCCTGTGGCAGCGCTTTAACCCGGATATCGCCGGCTGGCTGCGCTTTACCGGGCATACGGGCGTGCTTGGTGAAATCCTTCTCTCCGTGGCGGTCACCGCGGTGGTGCTGCACCTGTGCCTGATCATTGGCCGTCACCTGCCGCGCTTGACCTTCCCCTTCGCGGCATTGGGCTCGATGTCGTTGACCATCTATATCCTGCACATTCTCACCGCACGCTACTGGCAGGCACACGTCTCCCTACACAACACCATGGCGGCACTGGGCTTTGTGCTCGCGTTCCTACTGTTGAGCGCGCTGTGGAAGAAGTTCTGTGGAAAGGGCCCGGCCGAGAGGGCCGTGGCTTGGGCAATCAAGGAGGTGGCCGCGTAATGGTGGCACGAAAGATAACTGCTGTTGTGGCCAGCTCTCTGGTCGTGGGGCTAGGCGCTGCGCCGGCCATGGCCTTGGAGTTTGCGCAGCCCGCTCCGCAATCGGAGGAAAGCGCTGCCGTGGCTGCGCTGCGCATGGGCAAGATCGGCAACTTTGGCGATTGCACGGGCACGCTGGTGGCTGAGCAGTGGGTGCTGACCGCCCGCCACTGCTTGGAGTCCGTCAACAACGAGGGCTCGCAGGCCCGCTTTGGCCGGGGCAAGGACACTCGCGTCTATGACGTGGACTCCTGGGCTGTTTCGCCGACTATCGACGCCGGCCTCATGCACCTGACCGAGCCCGTCGAGGGCATTAAGCCAGCTAAGCTCGCGGATGCGGTCCCCACCGCCGGCGAGAAAGGTCACTTTTACGGCTGGAGTAGTAGCTCCCGCATGGCCCGCAAAGGCCAGCTGCCGATGGCCGAGATGGAAGTCGGCGAATTGCTATCCGGCGGCACCCCGCCGGCAAGCCCAGACGAATCCGGCCAGAAGATGACGCCGGTGGCGCCGGGGGATACCGAGGCTATGGCTCCTGGTGACATGGCAGTGCCTGCTCCCGGTGGAATGGTCGCTCCCGCCCCTGGTTCGTCCAACGCGCCCCAGGTGATGGAGGGCGGCGACATGCCAGAGATCGCTGTTGGACCCGACGGCGCGGAAAGCATTCCGGCCGGTGAGCTTGGGGGAGTGGGCCCGATGATTGCGGCTGCCATCATGGACGTGAAGTCCCTCAATGGTGAGGGCATGCAGGGCGGCGACTCGGGCGGACCATTCTTTGTTAACGGTCGCCTCGTCGGTGTGGCCACGGCTGGTACGTCGAACGCGGATCCGGATCTGCCTTCGCCGAGCGCTGCCATCACGTCGGTGGTCGAGGTCCGCGATTGGATCGAGGACGTCACCAGCGGCCGCGATACCGACGGCGTCCTCACCGCCCACAATTCCCCGAAACCGCCGGCAACGATGCAGGTCAGCGCGCCCGTCGCGTGGCCAGCAGGCATTGCTGCGGTAGTGGGCCTCATCGCGATAGCCATCTTCTCGCGGGTGATTAGTCGCAAGTCTGGTGCTGGGAAGCGGACCAACTAGGCTGTTTCTCCATGAAGGAGAAACTCGTTCCGTGTCTGATTGCCGGCGCCATCCTTGGTGTGGTGCTGTGGCTGGCCTCCGGCATGCTGTGGTTGTTGCCGGTGGGCCTCGTGGTGGGCCTAGCGGGTTACCCGCTGCTCGGCATCACGCGCGATGAGTCCCAAGCCCGCAAGCGCCGTGACGACACCTTCCGCGACTAAGCGCCCCACGTAGCCCCACGCCGCTTCACAGCCCGTCACCAAATAGCGCCCCACAAAAGGCTTCACTCAGAAGTCCCTAGTCAAAAGGTTCCTCTGGGGGCAAGTAAACCATCTTTAACCAGGTAGAAGGTTCGTTTGGGGGCAAAGAAACCTTTTGACTGGAACCAGGTGAGGGGAACCCGTTGAGAACCGCCTGCTAGAGCAGAAGGTCAGGGCTGGAAGCTCGCCAACGGGTTAGAAAATTTCGATGCGTCCGCCCAAAGACTCCGTTTGGCGCAGCTGTGCCACCCAGTTCGGCGCACCCGGGTGCATGCGCAAGACCGGGCGGGAGGAGATCTTCACCGGGGAGACCGATTCCTTGCGAGCACCGGAGCGGGCTTCGATGCGGGTGCGGGCGCGGAAGCCAGCGTCGGCAAGCGCGGCGATGGAAGGCTGATCCGAGGCCAGCGATTCGCGCGCATCCTGCAGCAACTCAAGGGCTTCGTCGAGGGCCTGGACCAGCGCAGTCGAGTTGGTCTCGCACATCTGGCGCACCAGGTCCGGGCGAGTACCCGCCACGCGGGTGCCGTCCTTGAAGGAGCCAGCCGCCAAGGATTGGGCCAGGATGCCGCCATTATCGCCGACCACCGCGAGGGTCTCCGCCAACACGTGCGGCAGGTGCGAGATGCGGGCGACCGCGGCATCGTGGTTAGCCACGCGCACCGGAACTGCCTCCGCGTGAACCATCTGGGTCATGCGGACCACGTCCGCAAAAATGTTCTCCCACTCGGCGGGGATGCGCTCGCCGCGCGCCTCGCACTCGGCGGCATAGTCATAGGTGATAACCCAGGCAGCGCGGTTGAACAGCCCGGTGTGGGAGTTCTCCCAGCCGGACTTGGAGGTCCCGGCCATGGGGTGGCCGCCCACATAGCGCGACTCCATGTTGCGCTGCACAATGAGCTGGCGCACCTCGGTCTTGACCGAGACCACGTCCGTCAAGCCGCAGCTCGGGGCGTGTTCCTGAATGGAGTCGAGGACCGAGGCAACCGCATCCATGGGCACCGCGACGACGATAAGAGCGTTGTCTTCCTCTGCCCGGTGCAGGATGGCCGGCAGATCATCGGTGACGTCGTAGCCCTGTTTAATGGCCGTTCGGGCACCAGAGGTGGAGTGGTTGTAGCCGTACACGGAATGGCGTGCAGCAGCTAGGTCACGCAGGAGGGAACCTCCAATGAGACCGAGGCCGATAATGCAGACGGGGCGTTGAACATCTTGAGAACTCACGGTGACAATTGTGGCACAACCCGACTAATCTGACGAGGTATGAGCCACGACGATCTGTCCTTTGCCATCACCGTTGCCAGTGCCGAAGGCGGCTGGGTGATTCGCCCTTTCAAGGATGACTTCACCGACGTCAACACCTCCATCAAAGCGGTGCGCAACCTGCGTTCCGAGGGGGCGGCATTCGCGCTGCTGTGCGTGGAAGATGATTATTTCGTCGTCGTGCGCCCGGTTCCGGGGGATGTGCGCATGCTGCTTTCCGACGCCACCTACGCCTCCGAAGACGACTTCGCCGCGGATTTCCTGGACTTGCGCGATATCGATATCCCGGATTTGGACGAGGACGAGTGGGAGGACGCCGACCCCTACGGTGACGGCGATTTCGATATCTTCGCTGACCTCGGCCTCGATGAGAACCAGTTGGGCTACATCATCGATAACGATGAGGACTGGCCTTCTGACATGCTCCTGCGCATCGCCGGCGAGCTGGGCTTTGGCGATGAGCTAGAGGATTTCATCGACGGCCTTGACTCGGATGATTCTTAAACCAGCGGAGGGGCTGGTGCGCGCGGAGGCCCGCATGCGCCGCGCCTTAGAGGTCGCGCGCACGACGCCGGCGGGGGATATCCCTGTGGGTGCCGTGCTTTACGACGCCTCCGGAAAAGAACTCGCCACCGGCGTTAACCGCCGCGAGCAGCTAAATGACCCCACCGCACACGCAGAGGTGGAAGCCATCCGCCAAGCGGTGCGTGTGCATGGCGATGGTTGGCGTCTGGAGGGCTGCGAGCTGGTTGTCACCCTGGAGCCCTGCGCGATGTGCGCGGGCGCGATCCAGGCTTCCCGGGTGTCCTCGGTGGTCTTTGGTGCTTATGAACCGAAGACGGGGGCGTGTGGATCGCTTGTCGACGTCCTCCGTGCCCCCGGCGCCCTCCACGTTCCCGAGGTACGCGGCGGTGTGCTGGAGGAGGAGTGCGCGGAGCTGCTCACGGGCTTCTTCGGGGGTCTTCGTAGAAGCGGCGCTTAGCCCCTGAACTGGTTAGTGGCCCCGCAGCCGCCTGGCAATTTGGGTGTAGGCTGGGTGGTCCACGTGAGAGAAGTAGAGAGTAAGGAGAAAACCATGGGTGATTTCGAGAACAAGAAGGACGAGTTCGTTGGCAAGGCTAAGGAAGCCGCTGGCGGCCTGACCGATAACGAGAAGCTGGAGAACGAGGGCAAGGCCGACCAGGTCACCTCCGAGGCTAAGCAGAAGGCTTCCGACGCCGTTGAGGGCGTCAAGGATAAGGCCAACGAGGTTATCGGTAACCTCAAGGACTAATTCCTAGCCTCATCTAGCTGAATCGCTGTCCGCGCCGCGTGGTGTGGGCAGCGATTTTGTCGCTCGGGATGACTCCCGTAATCTGGAACGCGGTGGCGTGTCCGAGCGGCCGAAGGTGATCGCCTCGAAAGCGATTGTTGGGTAACCCCCAACCGCGGGTTCAAATCCCGCCGCCACCGCCAGATCTGGCACTCCAGTTTTTAGCTCTGGGGTGCCGGTCTTTTTGTGTTTTAGAAGCCGGCCCGCCCTCTATCAACATCTCTTTGGAAATCTAGCGCGGCTTGGCGTGCCTCGGGGTCGTGGTCTTCCGTGCGTTTGTGAATCCGCCGGCTCATCATGCCTGCTGGGATAGAAATGAGAAGGATGGCCGCGATGGCAACGATGACGAAAGTAGACATGGGGGTCTCCTAGAGCACTTCAGCGGATAAAACTCTGGTGGGGCAGGGGGTGTCCTGACTCTCTATGCGGGAATACTATGATGTGTAACACTATAAGACGTTGAGGTTGATGAATAGTCTTTCTTTCAGATCTACGTTCTCGCTCGTCTTCGCAGCCGCTGTCGTTTCCGGGTTAGGTGACGGCCTCATCCCGATTGCTTTTGCGCTTCAGGCACACCGAGTAGATCCGTCGGGGCGCGGCTTGACGGTGGTGCTTATCGCGCTGTGGGCGGGCCGCTTCGTCAGTTCTTTAGTGGTCCGAAAGCTGCCGCCACCTCACCGGCCAGTGGCCTGGATGCAGGGTAGTGATGTCGTTCGGATGTTGGCGCAGTGGGGACTCGTGGCGTGGGTGGTTGCTCGCGGCGATTCTATTGCTGCGTTCGCGCTCTCAAGCTGTGTGTACGGTTGTGCCTCGTCATTCTTTGGGCCAGCAAGGTTTAGCCTCTTGTCGCAGCTGTTTTCCGATGAGCAGCGCACCCGCGTCAACGGAACCCTGTCGATGCTTGGTGATGTGCTGTTTATCGGCTCTTCCGGTTTTGGGGTGCGTAGCGGGGTGA
>NZ_KV799836.1:0-2263 GCF_001810085.1 Corynebacterium sp. HMSC072A02
AAATAGGGTGTCCACTAAACGAGGGTAACCTCAGCTCTTGCACGCAAGCTGAAAAGTACAAAGCATGTGACCAGGCATAAGCTGTGGATGGACTACGTGTCGCAGCCGTGTCCGACGGATAAGACAAAGTACCAGTACTCCCAGTTCTGCAGTGGGCTCAATGAGTTTCTGCGTGCCAATGATCTCGTTGAAGTTGTCACCCATGAGCCAGGTCAAGAGCTTTATGTCGACTGGGCCGGTGACAAAGTGCCTGTAGTAGATCAGGCCAGTGGTGATACAGCGTTCAAGGCGTCATTGTTCGTCGCGGTCAGCCCATACTCAGGGCTGATGTACGTCACGGCCGCTGCGAACGAGAAGATGCCGTCGTGGATTGAGTGCCATGTTAAGGCGTTGAACTATCTTGGCAAAGTACCAGCGGTCATCGTGCCAGATAATGCTTCTACGGCGACTTATCGGCCAAAGAAGACCTCTACATACCGGATGGTCACTGACCGCTACGCAGCGTTTGCTGACTATTACGGGGTCACGATTGTGCCGACTAGGCCCGGCAGGCCTCGTGACAAGGCAGCGGTAGAGCGTGCCGTGAAAATCACTTACACCAAAATCCTGGGTTACTTCAGCAACGAGGTCTTCTATAGCCTTGATGAGCTTAATGAGGCGATCGCTGACCGTCTTGCTGATATCAACAGCGCAATGACGCGGCCTGATGGCTCAACACGGCGCATGCGCTTTGATAAAGAAGAGGCACCAATGATGCGGGATCTTCCGCCGACGCCGTTTACGGAAGTGTCTTATAAGAGGCTCAAAGTCGACCGCAATTGGCACATCACCTGTGACTACCAGTACTACTCAGTGCCATTTCAGCTGGTGGGAGAATCGGTAACAGTCAGGCTCACCCCGCAACTAGTAAGCATCTTCAACGGGGAGCAGCTTGTTGCTGAACACACGCGCCTTCACGGATTCAAATACCGGTATTCCACCAACCCTCAGCATGGCCCATGTGGCGACGATGAAGGCCACAAGGCGCTTACCCGTGATGAGCTCTTGGCCTGGGCCTCGTCGTTTGGGGCAGCAACGCACGCAGTCATAGCGATGATCCTCGACCGCAATAGTGCCGCCGTACCCCGCGGACTCATTCAGGCACGCAACGTGCTGGCCAACCTGGGCAAAAAGCACAACAAAGCCACCCTCGAACCGGCATGCCAGCAGGTCTTAGACAAGAAGCTGGCCCCCACGATGGCAGTGATCAAACGCATCCAGACTGACATTGCCCACGCCCAACAACATCCCGGGCCACCAGGGGCAAAACCACAGCCTGTGGCCAAGCGCCAACCACGCCCAAGTACCCCGCTTACCGGTGAGGTGGCCGATGCCGTCTTTATCCGGCCTGCTGACCACTACGAAAACTAGAAGCAATAAGGAGTGAAACCATGAGCAGCATCGACGACGAAATTGTGCGGGCGAAAATGCGCAAGCTTCGCGTATCGACCTTCGCTGATGTCTTCTACGAGGTTGTCAACGACGAGGCCTATGCGGATGCGCTACCAGAAGACATTTTCCTCGCCGCAGTCGAAGAAGCTTACACACAACGCCAACAGCGCAACATTGCCAAGGCCATTACCCAGGCTAAATTCCGATACCCGGATGCGAGCCTTGCTGAAGTCACCCGGGCAGAACAACGCGGTATCAACATGCGCCAGTTGAAACGAATCGCAGCCACTAACTGGCGGGAAAACCCGACCAATATTCACATCCTCGCCCCGACGGGAACAGGCAAGACCTACATTGCCTGCGCCATCGGCATCGCCGCGTGCAAGGCTGGATACTCGGTGGCGTACTACCGGCTGGACCAACTTGTAGACATGCTGGCGGTCTTCTCACCGACTGACCAAAACTACCTCGATAAGATGCGGAAACTGATCAACGTCGATGTCCTTATCATCGACGACTTTATGACCATCAGCATCAACCAGCGCGGGCAAGAAGACCTAACCAAGATCATATTCGACCGCGACGGAAGGCTGCCTACACTTATCTCCTCCCAATCAGCTGCCGCCTATTGGGTTGAAACACTGCCAGACAGAGTCGGAGCCGACTCACTCGTAAGCCGCCTCAACAACGGCCACCGAATCCATATCGGAGACTTCGACATGCGCAAAGCCACCGCCCCCACCACCCCAGACGACTAATACAGACGGGCCGGGCCGACGCACCCCTCGGCCCGGTACCAACTACCCGGAACACGACAGTACCGAGTCCCCAG
>NZ_KV799837.1:0-213 GCF_001810085.1 Corynebacterium sp. HMSC072A02
GGTGTTTCCGCCGGGCTTTTAGGCCGGTGGGTCAAACTCGAGCGTGAACGCCGAGGAGCCTCGGATGGGATGAGTGAGGCTGATCTTCGTGCTGAGAATGCTCGTCTGCGCCGTGAGTTGGCAGAAGCCAAGATGGATAACGAGTTTTTGTCAAAAGCGACAGCCTTCTTCGCCGCGAAGCAACGCGAGCAGAAAAGTTCGAACTAATGCAGC
>NZ_KV799838.1:0-538 GCF_001810085.1 Corynebacterium sp. HMSC072A02
CGAATCAGGCTTTTCCTACCCGCAGCCAAATCAGGCGTAAAGTCCGCGACATCTGTAAAACCCTGGATGATTCCATCGCCTACCGTGATACCCGCCCCAAAGACACCTACCGCTTTTCTTCTAATGGCACCTCTGCCTGGCTGGAACTCCAGGTTGGGGAAGACACCGGTATTAAACTCGATGCCTTCATTCATAAAACCGCAGCCCAGCATGACCTGACGATTCCTGAAGCAGTCATCAAACTCTTAAGCGGCGAGATACAACCACCAGCCACCGTAGTCTTACACACCTACCAAGCCTGCGATATTGAGAATGCCCCAACCTTTATTGAAGGCTTCGGCTGGCGCCAAGAAGCCATGCCGCATGATAAAACCCGGGATCTAACCGGTGACATCGACGAAGCAGACGGCTACCAACCGGGCCTGATTATGCGCAAACATGTCGAAGGTCGCGACGGGACCTGCCGGGTCGGCGGGTGTGAACAACCAGCTTTCCTCACCCAGTTTGAAGCGTCCTGGGTTTAGTTCCTACCTCAGCT
>NZ_KV799839.1:0-1158 GCF_001810085.1 Corynebacterium sp. HMSC072A02
TGATTCCGCGCAGGCTGCGTCTAGCCCGATCATGGGAGTACTGGAAGTGGGTCACCGAATTTGGGGTAGCGTGTTTGCGCCCATCACTTGCCGAGGCTTGCGTCCAGATCTGGCCGTGGGTGTAGTCTTCACCGGGGTTTTCTCGCCGCCAGGTTTCGATCACCTCAGGCACGGTGAGGGTTTTCACCGACAAGATGTAGTGCAGGCCTGCATCGATGAGTGCTTGCTTGTTCGCCGCGGAAAACATGCCCGCATCAGCAACGACGGTAACCTCGTCGAGTTGGTAGGCCTCTTGGAACCGTGTGATCATCGGCAGCATCGTGTGGGTTTCTGCCGAATTGCCAGCAAACGCGCCCACATGCAGTGGAAACCCAGTGGCATCAGTAAGCAGCCCGACAAGGATTTGCGGCTCTAGGCGGCGCTCTTTAGAAAACCCGGGTTTGCGAAGCTCATCAGCAGTATCGGTTTCAAAGTACAAGGTGGTCACGTCGTACAAGATGAATGCGCCTGGCCCAATGCCTGCATGATGGGCCAACGCTTGGGTTAGTATCTCCCCGAACGATTCGGTAGCGAAGGAGGCAAGACGCCTCTGGATGGTGCGATAGCTTGCGCTTGTCACCCCAACTTCAGCAAGGGTTTCGATCGAATCAAACTTTGAGCCAGGATTAATCAACCGAGCGCGCACCAGATCCCGAAACACCGGATCATCACCGGTTGCTGCAGCAAGGCCTAACTCGTTGAAACACGCATCAATACAGTCCAGCAAATATCCGGCCCGCTGACCGACTACCGGCAGCGGGTTGGAAACGCTGCCTGTTGCCGGTGGGGTGTGTGTAGCCTCGCCGAAGTCCATTGCGAGTTGGTCACCATCGACGATGCGTTGAGCTTCAGCGCGTAAAAGCGCAAGCTCAGACTCTGAATGCGCTGAGCCGATATGCTTCATCCTTTTCGCACCTTTGCGTTCAGAGAACACCACCTGCACCGCCATCGCCCCAGAAGCGGTCTTAACGGTGCGAATATAAGGACTCACAAAAATCAGACTACTGAACACCCCCGACACTACCCACTTAGTGCGGAAAAATTCCTCCCCACCGACGAAAACCAACAGGTAACAGTGTCAAGAGTGACGTTGCTCACCCACCCATGGCCTAAGTCAGG
>NZ_KV799840.1:0-27798 GCF_001810085.1 Corynebacterium sp. HMSC072A02
ATATCAGGTGTCTACCAAACAGGGGTCAGGTCCTATCGCGGACAAAGCCACCTACCACAGGTCATCGACGCCATGTTTAATACAGACCAGCTCGAAGCGGAGTCCAAGCGCCTAGACGAGAAAATCCGCGCTCTTGCCAGCGAGATTGAATCATTGGTTGCAGAAAATCAGCGGGTAGCGCAAGACCAGGACCAATACCTCGCCCGCTACACCCAGCTAGAAGCGCGATACCAGAAAACCCTGGGCCGCAAACAAGCCATCGAGGCCGAGATTGCTGCCAAGAGTGCCAAGGCCACTGCGATCAAAACCGCCTACACCCAGTTGGCCGACAAGCCCATCCAGCATTTTCAACCATCCCAGTGGACAGCGCTTATCGACCATGCCGTTATCGGAGCCAACGAGATCCAGTTCGTCTTCAGAATCGGCACTGAAATCACCGTGCCTATTGCTAGCAGGCTGCCAGTTTCTTCCACTTCCTGATTTTGGTGCGAAACGTCGTAAATGGCGCGACGGTGTTGATATGCACCCATTTCCACACCGGCCACGCCGACGGGGTGGAAGAAGCCCACGCACGCTGACCCGAACTAAACAATTCTGATTCGGTTAGACCGCCCACCATTTTGACTATCTCACCAAGCAGGATCTTGAACCTGTCGATCAAATCCTCAGTAGATACCTGCTCCCAGCGTTGGTAGAACGATTCATACAATCCGCCCAGTTGATTCCACTTAAAACCAGGTGCCGGAGTCACCACGTCAAGACCGGCTTGTTCGTCACGTTCCCAGCCGAGCAGTAATTCCATCCAGCCAAGCTGGTAGGCGATCATCTGCCGGGGCGTGCGGTCAACACCGTCAACCAGCCGGTCCCAACCATCGCCAGGAACGCCTACGAACTCGCCGATAAAAAGTTCGCCACGCTTAGTAATCTCTGCGGCTAGTTCATCGCCGGACGCATACGATCTCACCACACACCTCCTCGTGAAACGGCCTTAGGTTTAACGCTTCGTTAGCGCGTTAAACCCTGAATACGCATTTTACTAGGGCAAACAAGATACCCGCTAACGCAAAACCCAAACCCGCTAACGCAAGCGATTTTTCACACCCCCCTAAGCGATACTCGCTAACGCAAAAGGGTACTTATCAAATCCGACGTCTAAGTGGAGCCGCCTGCGAGAATCGAACTCGCGACCTTCTCATTACGAGTGAGATGCTCTACCGACTGAGCTAAGGCGGCACGATGCAGTGTGTATATGCACCGCCTGAGAGTTTAGCCTAGGCCTGGGCTGATAAAGAAATCGGGCTATCACCTGTAGTGTGCACGCAGCACACGTGCTGGTTAGCGCGCGCCACAGGCCAGGCGCAGGCGGCCCACCATGCCGTCGAAAGCCACCTGCGGGGTGACGTTCTGCGGCAGCTGCTCGCGGCAGGTGCGGATAGCGGACTGGGCGGCCAGCAAGCCGTCTTCGCTCACGCGCTGGGCAAGTTCGCCCGCCAGGCCCGCGAAGTCCGGGTGGGTCATCTCCACCTCAGCGCCGACTTTCAGCATGAGTGCATCGCGGTAAATACCGGCGAGATCCACGAGGGCGATGTCGAGGCCATCGGAGATGCGTCGTTTAGCGCGCTTCTTGTGAAGCTCCTCCATGTCCTTCAGGGCACTGCGGGCGTCGCGTTGCGCCTTGGTCGCGCCCTTGCCCTTGGCGCCGACGCCGAAGGATTGTTCAATCTTGGAGCGCTCCGCCTCCTCCGCCGCCGCGTGGGAGTCCTTGGCTTCCTTCTCAATGAACTTCAGCAGCGCTGTGACGGATTGAAAGGCCTGGGAGCCGTGGAAGACGTCTTCAGCCAGGTTGATGGCCATGGCGCGGCGCTTCTGCGCGGCGGGCTCGTTGACCAGGTGTCGCGCACGGCCCACGTGGCGCAGGGTGGTCACGGCGGCCAGGCGCGCGTCATCCTCGCTAGCGCCTTCGGCGACGAGCTGCTTGACGACGCCCTCCACACTCGGCGCCGGAATATAAAGGTGACGGCAGCGCGAGCGCAGCGTGACCGAGAAGTCCTCCGGGTCCTCCGAGGGCGCCACCATGATGATGACGGTGCGCTCCGGGGGCTCCTCCACGGTTTTGAGCAACGCGTTGGCGGCCTCATTGCGCAGGCGATCGGCCTTGTTGAAGATGACCACGCGCCACGGCGCCACGCTCGGCAGGCTGGCCGCGCGCCCGATGACGTCACGGGCCTCGCCCACGGTGATGAACTGCTCCTGCGGATCCACATAGACCAAGTCGGTGTGCTCTTGATTGTCCAGGACGCTTTGGCAGGAGGGGCAGCGCCCGCAGCCGGGGTTGCCGTTCTCATCGGCGGACGTACACATGAGCGCCGCGGCAAAGCACTGCGCGGCCAGCGAACGGCCGGCACCGGGAGGGCCGGTAAAAAGCCAGGAGTGGCTCATCGCTCGCGAGTCGCCCTCACCGCGAGCCGCGCGAGCAGCACTGAGGATGGTGTGGGAGACGGAGGGGGCGTCGGCAAGCCTTTCGGCAACGCTGGAGGTGTTCACTCGCCCTAGCCTACTGGGATAACTAGAGTTGTTAATCATGAACAGACTGATGCGTGGCGCCCGCTGGTTATGGGGTACTCAATGGCCGATGTACGCCGCGCTCGTCCTTGGAGCCAACATCATCGGCGCCATTGCGATCATGACCTTCGTGGTCTTCTTTCTCCCCATGCCGGAGATCTCCGATTTCATCGCTCACACGCCCCACCTGTGGACCTACGGCACGCTGTTCGTGACCTTTGCGGTCATCATCGGCATAGCGGTAACACTTCGGCTTTTCAGGCCGGTGTTGGACTGGCAACGCAGCCCCGATGACCATGATCCCAACATGGTGCGCAACCTGGTCCTGCGCATCCCGCTCTACCAGGCCGGTGTGGCCGCGGGCGTGTGGCTGCTGGGCATCATCTTGGCAGTGGTGCTGGCAGGCCAGCACTCGGCGCGGCTGGCCGTCGTGGTCGGTGTTTCTGCTGCATTGGCCGGCGGCCTCATCGTGCTGTTGACGTACTTGCAGGCGGAGCGCCTCGTGCGCCCCGTGGCTGCGGAGGCCGTGGCCCGGCGTTTCGAGGATTCCACCTTGGAGCCGCCGATTAAGTACCGCCTGCTTTCCACCTGGATGATGACCTCCGGCATCCCGCTCATCGGCATCGTGCTTGTCCTCATGGGGCAACAGGCAGGCCTGTTTAGCCCTGAGACCTCAGACATCATGCCGGCCATCGTCGCGCTGACCGTTACCGCGCTGGGCACCGGGCTCATGGGCACCATGTTCGCGATGATGAGCGTGGTCGATCCCATCATTGAGCTGCAGGACGCCATCAACCGCGTACGCCGCGGCGAGAGTGACGTCCAGGTGGACATCTACGACGGCTCCGAGCTCGGCGTTCTTCAGGCCGGATTCAACGAGATGATGCGCGGCCTGCGTGAGCGCCAGCGCGTGCGCGATATTTTCGGCCGCTATGTCGGTGCCGAGGTGGCACAGCGCGCCTTGGAGGAACGCCCGGAGCTGGGCGGCGAGGACCGCAAAGTGGCCGTGCTGTTTATCGACGTCATCGGCTCCACCACCTTCGCCGTCAACCACACCCCGGAAGAAGTGGTGGAGGAGCTCAACAAGTTCTTTGAGCACGTCGTTGAGGTGGTGCACCGGAACAAGGGCATCATCAACAAATTCCAGGGTGATGCCGCCCTGGCCGTCTTCGGTGCCCCGCTGACGGTCTACGATGCCAACTCCATGGCCTTGCAGGCCGCCCGCGAGCTTCGCCAGGAACTGCGCGGGCTGCGGCTGCAGGCCGGCATCGGCGTGGCCGCGGGCCACGTGGTGGCCGGGCACATTGGTGGTGCGGATCGCTTCGAATACACCGTCATTGGTGATGCCGTCAACGAAGCCGCCCGTCTCACCGAACTGGCCAAGGACACCCCGGGCCAGGTGCTCACCAACTCCGCCACGCTGCGCGGCGCCAACGAGGCGGAGCAAGCGCGCTGGACGCTGATGAAGTCTATTGAGCTGCGCGGGCGCCGCCGCATGACGCAGCTGGCGCGCCCGATTCGCCCGACCTTGGCGGAACGCGCTCTCGGATAAATAAGTTTTTGTGGTTCTGGTAGCTTGGGGCCATGCCTCATCAGCCACACCAGCCCCATCCGGCACGCCAGAATTCGAGTCCTCGCCTCCTCGTCCCCGATGTCGCCCGCGGCATGGCCCTGCTGGGCATCGCGCTGGCTAATGTCTGCACCGCGTGGATTATGAACGACGGCGATGGCCCCGATGCTTATTTCGGCGGCGTCGATACCCTCGCGGACGAAGTCTATGTGGTCTTTTCCGCCATGTTCGTGCACGCGCGCGGCCTGCCGATGTTCTCCACGCTTCTCGGCTTTGGCGTGGGGCTTATCGCGATGAGCTTGTGGCGCCGCGGCTTCCCGCTGCGGCGCGCGCAGGCCGTGTTGGCACAGCGCTATGGATTTCTGGCTTTATTCGGTGCCCTCCACTGCCTCTTCCTCTTTTCCGGCGACATCATGCTGCTCTACGGCGCCATGGGCATGCTCATTGCGTTGCTGCTTACTTTAACCGACAAGCTCCTGATGCGCGTGGCCTACGGGTTCTGTGCGCTACTGGTTGTGACGGGTATCGGAATGGGCGTTGGGGCCACGCTTGTCGATACGTCGGAGTTTGATCTCAGCGGCTTCACCGCCGCCGAATCCTACTGGGAGCTGCTGGGTGAACAAGCCATCATGGTCGGCGCCCAAGCTTTTTCCGTTCCCCTGACGGGAGCCTTGGTCCTTCCGGTGATGCTCGTAGGTTTCGTGTGGGCGCGCCGCGGAACCTTGGCCGGGGGCCATCGGCGCGAGCTGTGGGCGTGGACCCTTTTGGCCCTAGCCATCATCCTCTTCCTCGGGCTGCCCTGGGGCTTGTCCACGATTGGGGTGCTGGACCCAGCGCTAGCAGAACCCCTCAACGCGGCAAATAGCTGCATCGGCATGCTCACCGGGCCGGGCATCGTGGCGGGGGCAACACTCGCCCTAGAACCCCTGCAGCGCCGTGGTGCGCGCCCGTGGTTCCTGTGGCCACTCATCGCGCTCGGTAAGCGCTCCATGACCGGCTACGTGCTGCAGTCCGTGTTCTTCCTGGCGCTGGTCTACCCCTTCACCCTCAACATTGGCCCCGAGTTCAGCGCCGCGGGCCAGGCAGCGTTGGCCGCCGGCGTGTGGCTGGCAACGCTTCTCATAGCCTGCGCGCTCGAGGCCGCAGGCAAGCCCGGCCCCTTCGAGTGGGTGCACCGCCGCTTGTCCTATGGCAAGACGATGCGCCCGGAATTAGGTGCTGCGCCTAACCGCGGCCCTTCCGCGCCAGCCCATCCACCAGCAGCACCAGGCCTACCGTCTGTGCCGCCGACTGCGCCGCATCCAGGCCCCGGCCACGCAGGCCCGCATCCTGGCGCTGCTCAGCCGGGTTCAGGACCGTCAGCGCCTCAGAAGCCAGAAGCAGGTTGGCGCCGTGGCTCAGGCCCTGCGTAGATTCGGCAGCACGCAGGGCTGGGTCACCAGCTAGCGCGGAGAGCGCGGCCGCCGGGATTCCGGCCACAGCCGTGGCGAGGCGCTCACCTCGGGTGCGCGAAAGCGCAAGGCCCGCAGCCCACGCGCCGGCGCGCAGGCCCCAACCCAGCGCATCGTTGCGCGCACCGCGCAGCGCCCACGCGAAGGATGCGTATTGCACGCTCACGCACGTCACGCCGAACGTCGTTGGTGCGCTGCGCTTGGCGGCTTGGCCAAGCGAGGCGGCGACGAGCCCCACGCGGGTCTCCAGTGCGCAATCCGGGCGCAGGGCCAACAGCACGGGTACAGCGGCGGTAGTGACCGTGCCGAGCGTGCGCCAGTTAAACAGGCGTGACCAGACGGCAGTCTCCCCCGCGGCGAGCGCGCCGAGGGTGAGGTGATCGCGGCCAGCAAAGGCCGGGCCCACCGCGCGCAGGAGAGCCTCGGTGCCTTCCTGGGTACGGTCCAGCATGTCGCGCGCGAAACTCTCCAGCGTGAGCATGGCCTATCTACTTCCTGCGCGATCCGGCCTTGACCACGTTCTTCGTGCCCGGCGAAGGCTTCTTCGTGGCCTTCTTGCTCGACTTCTTCGTAGCCTTCTTCGTCGACTTCTTCGCCCCACCGTTCGCGGCGTCCTTGGCGCGGCGCTCGGAGAGGAGCTCGTTCGCGCGGGCGTCGGTAAGCTGCTCCGGATCGTCACCACGGCGCAGCGAGGCATTCGTGGTGCCGTCGGTGACGTACGGGCCAAAGCGGCCGTCCTTAACCGTCATCGGCTTGCCGGAGACGTCGTTGTCACCCAGCTGCTTAATCGGCGGCTGCGCGGCCGCGCGGCCGCGGCGCTTCGGCTCCGCGTAGATGCGGCGCGCCTCATCCAAGGTGATGGAGAAGATCTGCTCCTCCTTGGCCAAGGAACGGGAATCCTTGCCCTTCTTCAGGTACGGGCCATAGCGGCCGTTCTGCGCGGTGATGACCTCGCCGTCCGAGGGGTCCACGCCCACCTCACGCGGCAGGCTCAGCAGCTTCAGTGCTTCCTCCAGCGTGACGCTGGCCGGCTCCATCGAAGCAAAGAGTGAGGCAGTGCCCGGCTTCAGCTTCTCCTCGACGTACTCAGCAATGCGCTTTTCCTTCTGCTTCGCCGCGGTCTTGGTCTCCCAATTCTTGGCACGCTTGCCCTCGGCCGCGCGCTGGGCGTCCTCGGCGGCGCGCTCCTCTTTAACGATCTCCTCGGCTTCGGCCTCGGCCTTCTCGCGCTCGTCGTCACGCACCTGCTCGGTCACGTACGGGCCGAAACGACCCTCCTTGGCCACGATGGTGCGTCCGTTTCCCGGGTTCTGGCCCAGCTCGCGCCCGCCCTGCGGGGTGGCAAAGAGCTTCTCCGCCAAAGCCTCGTTGAGCTCATCCGGGGTGACCGTCTCCGAGAGGTTGGCGCGTTGGTACTCCACCGTACCGTCCTCGTTGGTGCCCACGGCGCGTTCGATATACGGACCGTAGCGGCCCACGCGCACGAAGACATCGCGGCCTTCCGCGTCGGTGTACAGGCGCAGGGAGTTGACCTGGCGGGCATCGATGGCCTCCAGGTTGATGTCCACCAAGGACTTCAGGCCGCCGTGGCGAGCAATAGATGCGGCCTTGCGCTCGCCGGCCTCCGTGTTGCCGAAGTAGAAGTTATTCAGCCAATCCGTGCCGTTCTCCGAACCGGCGGCAATAGCATCGAGCTCATCCTCCATGGAGGAGGTGAAGTCATAATCCACGAGCTCGGTGAAGTTATTCTCCAGCAGGCCCACAACCGCGAAGGCAACCCACGAGGGCACCAGCGCGTTGCCGCGGGAGAGCACGTAACCGCGGTCCTGGATGGTCTTGATGATGGAGGCGTACGTCGACGGGCGCCCGATGCCCAAATCTTCCATCTTCTTGACCAAGCTGGCCTCGGTATAGCGCGCCGGCGGGTTGGTGGAGTGGCCGTCGGCAGTAACCGCGGACGTCTTCAGCGTGTCGCCCTCGTTCAGGTGCGGCAGGCGGGACTCTCCCTTTGAGTCCTTCGCCGCCACGTCCTCGTAGGCCTTGAGGAAGCCCGGGAAGGTAATCGTGCGGCCGGTGGCGGAGAAGTCAGCGTCGTGGCCGCCGGCGTTGACCGCCGCGGTCACCTTCATCGAGGTTCCCTTGGCGTCAGCCATCTGGCAGGCCACGGTGCGCTTCCAAATCAGCTCGTAGAGCTTGTACTCCTCGGCGTCGAGCTGCCCGGCCAGCTGGCCCGGGGTGGCAAAACGCTCGCCGGCGGGACGGATGGCCTCGTGGGCCTCCTGGGAATTCTTCACCTTGCGGTCATACCGGCGCGGTCCATCTGAGACGAACTCCGCGCCGAAGATGGAGGAGGCAGCCTCACGCGCAGCATCCAGGCCCTGCTTGGACAGGGAGGTCGAGTCGGTACGCATATAGGTGATGTGACCGTTCTCGTAGAGGCGCTGCGCAATGCGCATCGTGCGCTCCGAGGTGTAGTGCAGGCGGCGGCCAGCCTCCTGCTGCAGCGTCGAGGTCATAAACGGCGCGGAAGGCTTGCGCGAATAAGGCTTGTGTTCAACGCTAGCCACGGTCATGGTGGAGCCTTCCAGCGCACTGGCCAGCTGCTCCGCCTGGGCCTGCTTGACGACGACCACCTCGTCGCTCTTCAGCTGACCCCTATCGTTGAAGTCGCGGCCCGCGGCCACGCGCTTGCCGTCGAGGGCGCTCAGGCGCGCGTCGAAGTCCGGCGTGGATTTCAGCGTTGCCGTGAGATCCCAATACTCGGCGGGGATGAATGCCATGCGCTCGCGCTCGCGCTCGACGATGACACGGGTGGCCACCGACTGCACGCGGCCAGCCGACAGGCGCGGCATGACCTTCTTCCACAGCACCGGGGAGACCTCGTAGCCATAGAGGCGGTCCAGGATGCGGCGGGTTTCCTGGGCGTCGATGAGATTCTCATCAAGCTCACGGGTGTTTTCCGCTGCCTCCAGGATGGCGGACTTGGTGATCTCGTTGAAGACCATTCGGCGCACCGGCACCTTGGGCTTGAGTACTTCCAGCAGGTGCCAGGCAATGGCCTCGCCCTCGCGGTCGGGGTCTGTTGCGAGGTAGAGCTGGTCGCACTGCTTCAGCTTGGCCTTGAGGTCAGCGACCTTCTTCTTCTTGTCCTGGCTGATGACGTACAGCGGGGTGAAGTTATCCTCCGGGTTAACACCGAGGCGCGCCCAGGATTCCTTCTTATATTTGGCGGGGACGTCGGCGGCGCCGCGGGGAAGGTCCCGGATGTGGCCGACGGAGGCCTCAACAATGTACTTATCGCCGAGGTAAGGCTGAATCTTCTTCGCCTTGGTTGCTGACTCGACGATGACCAGGGTCTTCCCCGGGCCGGTAGCTTCTGCCACTTCGACTTCATCCCTTCCGATGGCTAGTCCTCTGCTGGGCAATTGCCCCTAGAGTACACAGATAGAGGCTTACTCTAGTTATTCAGGCCAGTTCACGTCCACACAACCGGGGGTCTATACTGGCCGTCCGAGGATTCGCCTCACAGCACACAACTGGGAGACAGCGTGATTGCGTCTATTACTGCATGGTTCGAGGTCATCATGGCCACACAGTGGATTTATCCGCTGGTGGGTTCACTGATTTTCCTCGACTGCTTCTTCCCCGTTTTGCCTTCGGAGGTTCCCCTCAACATGGTGGGCGCCTGGTCTGGCTCCCAAGGTTTTCCCCATCTTCCCACCATGTTTTTCGTCGCCATGGTTGCCGCAATTTTGGGGGATAACTTGTGCTTCCTCCTGGGAACGCGGCTCATCGCCCTTATTAATAGAGCCCAAAAGGGAACGAAGGCTTATGACGCCTTAACGTGGGTCAAGCGTAATATTCGGCGCAGCGGCGGCGCGGCCATCATCATCGCGCGCTTCATCCCCTCGGCCCGCCTGTTTATGACGATTCTGCTGGGCTCCATGCGCTATCCCTGGCCGCTGTTTTTCTTCTTCGACACCTTCGGTGTCCTGTTGTGGGTGGCGCAGGCGCTAGCCATTGGCTACCTCGGCGGCGTGGCCTTCTCCGGCTCACCCGCGATAGCCATGCTCATTTCCATCATCGCCGCCATCATCATCGGCTTCGGCCTGCAAAAGGGGCAGAATAAGCTGCTGGAATGGTGGGATACCCGGCGCGGCTACGCCGAGTCCCCCTAAACCACCTCGACGTTGGTGGCCTGCTGGCCTTTAGCGTCTTCCCCAATCTCAAAGGAGACGCGCTGGTTATCTTCGAGGGTGCGGAAGCCGGTTCCTTGGATTTCGGTGTAGTGCACGAAGATGTCGCCGGAGCCGTCCTCCTGCTCAATGAAGCCGTAACCTTTTTCGGCGTTGAAGAACTTGACGGTACCGTATGCCATGATGAGTTGTCCTTTGCGGAAATAAAGTAGTGCAAACTAGTGCACCAGTGTGCCACGTTTGGGCACCTACAGCAGATTAGTGGAGGCAAGCGTGAGTGAGAACCCTCTGGGTGAGGAGCTCGTCGAGCACCTTGTTGAGTGTTTCCCCGAGTCCGAGCTAACGCACTCCACCACCCTGCCTGCCCAACCAGCACGCTATGCCGAGTGGCCCGAGTGGGTCCTGCCGGAGTTGCGGGAGGCGTTGGAGGAACGAGGCGTCGCCAAGCTCTATGCCCACCAGGTCGCCGTGGCACAGGCCGCGTGGGAGGGGCGTGATGTGGTGGTCTCCACCGGCACGAGTTCCGGAAAGTCCCTGGGTTACCGTTTGCCCATTCTGTCCCGTCTGGCGCAGGACCCGACCGCGTGCGCGCTCTACATCACGCCGACGAAGGCGCTGGGTTCGGACCAGCTGCGCGCGGTGCTGGAGTTCACGCAGGGCATCGCTGCGCTTCACGACGTCCACCCCGCCCCCTACGACGGTGATACCCCCACCGAAGCCCGTGCCGGTATCCGCGATCAGGCGCGGTTTATCTTCTCCAACCCAGACATGATTCATTCTTCTCTGCTGGGCGCACACCAGCGGTGGGCGCGGGTGCTGCGGCACTTGAAGTTCATCGTGATTGATGAGGCGCACGCCTACCGCGGGGTTTTCGGGGCGAACGTGGCGCTCGTGGTGCGGCGTTTGCTGCGGCTGTGCGCACACTACGGTTCGCGGCCGGTGGTGATTGCGGCTTCGGCGACCATGCGGGATCCCGCCCGGCATGCCGCACGGCTGACGGGGCGCGAGTTTCTCCCTGTAACCGAGGATGGCGCGCCGACGGGCGCGCGGACGGTCGCGCTGTGGGAACCGGGCTTCATGGAAGGCATCGAAGGGCAGAACGGCGCCCCCGTGCGCCGCGCCGCCACAACGGAGGCGGCCTGGATGATGGCCGCGCTCGTGGCGCAGGGCGCTCGAACGTTGACCTTTGTGCGCTCGCGGCGCGCGGCAGAGACCACCGCGCTGCGGGCAGCAGAAGAGCTCTCCGGGAGGCTGGGCCGGCCGGATTTCGCGCGCCGGATTGCCGCCTACCGCGCGGGGTATTTGGCCGAAGACCGTCGCGCGCTGGAACAGGCGCTGGACGATGGCTCCTTGCTCGGCGTGGCCACCACCTCAGCTTTGGAGCTAGGCATCGACGTCGGCGGCCTCGATGCCGTGGTCACCGCCGGGTTCCCAGGTACCGTCGCTAGTTTTTGGCAGCAGGCCGGACGCGCGGGCCGCCGCGGCCAGGGCTCACTGGTGGTGCTGGTGGCCCGCGATGAACCGATGGACACCTACCTGGTTCACCACCCGGAAGCGCTCTTGGGCCGGCCGGTGGAGGCCAGCGTGTTCAACCCCGCCAACCCCTACATCCTGGGCGGGCACGTGTACTGCGCGGCGGTGGAGAAGCCGCTAAGCGACGCCGACGTGGCCGCCTTCCGCGCCGAATCCGTGGTCCACGACCTAGCCCAGCGGGGCTTGCTGCGCCGACGCCCGCAGGGCTGGTTCGCCGCTCCCCTGCCGGCTGGCTCAAGCGAGCTCACCCCGGAGACCGCGCACACAGCCGTCTCGCTGCGCGGCGGTTCGGGCGAGGAAGTCATGATTGTGGATTCCTCCGATGGCCGCCTGCTGGGCACCATCGATTCAGCCCGCGCGGTAAGCCAGGTGCATCCCGGCGCGGTGTACCTGCACCGTGGCGAGAGCTTCGTCATCGAGGAACTTCACCTCGGCGGAGGCGATGGTTCGGCGTCCGCCGAACCGGGCGTGGCCCTCGCCGTGCCAAAGGCCCCGGACTACACCACGCAGCCGAAGTCCACGACGGATATCCGCATCCTGAGCGAGGCCGATGACCTGGTGAACTACGCCCCCGGCCTATGGGTGGCCAGCTTGGAGGTTGAGGTGACCGATAAGGTCACCGGCTATCAGGTACGGCTTCCCGATGGCTCCGTGGGCGAGGATATCCCCCTTGACTTGCCGGAGCAGCGCCTGGTGACCCGGGCGGTGGCCTACACCATCGATCCGCTGGCACTCGCAGCGATGGGAGTCACCGCCGGGCGCACCCCGGGCACCCTCCATGCAGCTGAGCACGCCGCCATTGGGTTGCTACCGCTCATTGCCACCTGCGACCGCTGGGACATTGGTGGCGTGTCCACCGCGCAGCACGCCGATACGGGCTTGCCCACGGTCTTCGTCTACGACGGCCACCCCGGCGGCGCCGGCTTCACCGAGGAAGGTTTCCGCCGCTTCCCCGAGTGGATCAAGGCCACCTTTGAGGCCGTGCGCTCCTGCCCCTGCGAGTCCGGCTGCCCGTCGTGCGTGCAATCCCCCAAGTGCGGCAACGGCAACAACCCTTTGGACAAGGCAGGCGCCATAGCTCTCCTCGGTGCGTTGGTCACCATGACCTCTTAGACCGGACCAGCGCGGGCGATGGCGCTGCGCCCGCGCAGCCGGGCAGTAACCTCAACGTCGCGCCCATCGATGTCGCAGGAGCCGAGTTCCGCGCCGTTGAGCGCGGCAATCTCTGTGGCCTTCGTGCAGGCGTCCCTGCCCTTGGCCACCTCCCACGCACCGGCCACGGCGGCGAGGTCCGCCGCCACCTGTGCTTCGTGCCGCGCTACAACGAGTGAAGCAACTGCCGCAACCGCCAGCAACAGAGAAGCCACCGCGGCGATGATCCCGGCGGTGACGACGGTGGCATAGCCCTCCTCCCCCGCCAGGATCCTTCCCCAACTACGCTGACGACGCCTCATGGCTGCGCCCCGTTGTTCCCACCCGCTGCCATCTCCGCGGGAAACACCGCCTGCGCGCGCATAGTCCCCAGCGGTGCCGGCACGGCGGCCTCAGCGGTCATAAGCCCGGAGCCTTCGCTCACGTTCACCGTCACTCCATCGCGCTGAAAGTCCACGCCGATGGCGGCGGAGCGGGCTGCAGCGCCCGCGGCGTCAACGGCAGCGAGGTGGGCCGACAGCGTGGCGATGCCACCCACGATTCCCGCGGCAACGATGACGAGTGCGGACAGCGACAATGCGGCCTCAATGGTGACGGAGCCGGCGTCATCAAGCGCGCGCATTAGCCTGGGGTGTTGGACAGGGCGTCGGTGATGATGGACGTGATAGCGCTGGTAACTTCGCCACCATTGACCACGGCATAGAGCACCGCGGCAAGCGCTGCGGCCGCGAGCGAACCCATGGCATATTCTATCGTGGACATACCATCATCATTCGCTAATAGTAACTGGTAGTTTACTTTTTTCTGCATGATTTACCTAGCTTTCTTTTACTGTGTTTGTGTCGGTTGTGCGTTCTGAAAATGGTTGATTGTTCTGACTTAAAAGAGTTGCTGGCCCAAGCTGATAAGGACAGGTATCAACCCAAGGACCAGGAATGCGGGAAGGAAGCACACTGCCAGCGGTGCTGCGATGAACACACCAGCGCGCTCCGCCCGCGCGGTAGCTTGTGCCGAGGCTTCGGCACGCAGCTGCGCCACCAACCGGTGGCACCCCGTAGCCATGGCCGCGCCCGATTCGCCAGACAGCTGCGTAAGCCGCACCAGTTCTTCCAAATGCGGCTGACTGGCCAGCGCAGACCACGCGGTACTCATGGGAACCCCCACCCCGATGAGAGCGGCCGCCTCCGACCACTGCGGTGAGGCTTCAGCGACGGCTAGCACAGCACTGCGCGTGGAGAGACCGGCCTCTAGGCACGCGGCGAAGAGCTCCAGGTCGCTGGCAGCATCGAGCGGACTATAGTCCACTTCGGGACCATCGCGCGGCGTCTTCGGGCGCGGTGTGCGCGAGCCCGACTGGGCTATTCGTCCAGACGGTGCAGCAGAGGTAACAGCGAGTGCCGCAGCCATGAATGCAGCGGAGATATACGTCAAGACCATCACTGCGCCGCCTTTCGCAGAATGAGGCGCGACCAGGCGAATCCGGCGCAGACGAGGGCCACGCCGACGTCGAGAAGCACGCCCCCAAGGCCACCACCGAGCAAGAACCCCAGGGAATCCGCGCCCATCGCCCCACCCATAAGGATGCCCGCCAGCGGCAGGCACGCCAGGATGACCGCGGTGGCCTGTGGCCCTTGCAAGGAGGCCGCGGTCTCACCGGCATGGCGGCGCGCGGTATCCAGCTGGCTTTGAGCCTGCTCAATGAGGTTCGCCAACGCCACGCCATGGCGCCCCGAGAGCGTCAGCAGCGCTGCATAGCGGGCCACCTCTGGCGCCGTGAGAGCAACCGCAGGCGAACCTCCTTGTGCCGCGAGACCCGCCGCCGTGCTCAACGCGGCGCGGAGATTCTCCGGGGTGGAGTCTGGAAGGGCGTCGGCGCCCCGGCGAAGCGCTCCCGCCGTTGTCGATCCCGCCCGCAGCTCGGCGGCAACAGAACCGAAGTAGGAGGCGAGCGCCTCCGAGCCACGGCGCTCACGCCGGGAGGCTGCCAGGTCATTGGCAAACCACAGCGCACAGGCCACAATGCAGCCCACCGCCACCACAACAGTGGGCCTGCCGAAGAAGACACAGCACCCGACCCCGAGGAAGAGCGCCCCGGGTGCCAGCGAGCGAGGCTTCGACGATTCCAGCCGCGCCACCGAAGCAGGCTGCGAGAGCAAACACGCCGCCGCGAGGAATATCCACATCATGGTTCCACCCCCAGCCGCGAGCACAGCTGCGCAAACCCGGGAAGCGGGCCGTCTTCGGCCGTCCACACCAGCTGCGGTGTAACTGGGTTTCCCTCGAGCACGCCAAGGTGCGCTAGCCGACGCCCCTGCGGTGTGCGCTCCATCCCGAGGACCACATGTACCGCAGCCGCCAATTGCGAGTGCAGCGCCACGCGGTCGAGCCCGCCGAGAGCGGCGAGGGCCTCCATGCGGGCGGGCACTTCATCAACAGAGTTGGCGTGCACGGTGCCCGCACCACCATCGTGCCCGGTGTTGAGCGCGGCAAGCAGTTCCACGACCTCCGCGCCGCGGATTTCGCCGACGACGATGCGGTCCGGGCGCATGCGTAGCGCTTGGCGGAGAAGGAGCGACATGGAGATCTCGCCGCGCCCTTCCGCGTTGGCCCGGCGCGATACCAGGGTCACCACGTGCGGGTGATTCGGGGAAAGCTCCGGAGTGTCCTCGATGATGAGCAAGCGCTCGGTGGCGGGCACGCACCCCAGCAAGGCGGCGAGCAACGTCGTCTTGCCGGAGCCGGTTCCACCAGTGACTAGGAAGGATGCCCGCCGCTCAACCACGGCGCGCAGGACGTGCTCCAGGCTGGAATCAATGCTGCCATTAGCTATCAGTTCCTCCAGGCTGGTTTGCGCTTGGCGCAGCACGCGGAGGCTGATACAGGTTCCACTTGCCGAAGGAGGAGCAAGCAACGCGTGGAGGCGAATTCTCGTGCCATCTGGGCGAGTCAGGCGCCCATCGGCAAAAGGTTGCGCATCATCCAGCCGCACTCCCGCCACCGCAGCCAGCCGGGTGGCCAGCTGGCGAACCTCGGCGTCGTCGGCAAAGCCAATATCGCGTGGCTGCAGGCCCTGCCCGCAATCGACGAAACAGGAATCAGGGCCGTTGACAACAACATCGGTCAACCCCGGCAGTGACAGGACCGGCTCCAGCAGTCCCAAGCCCACGGAATCGTGGCGCAAGCGTTGCAGGAGGTCGAGCACGTCGACATCGCTGATGACTCCGGCTTCCTGGCGAATGCGCCGCGCCAAAGCCGAGGCGTCATGGGCCAGCTGTGGCTCGGAGGCCACGATGGTGCGCATCGTATCGATCAGGTTCATGCCACGACCTCCCACATCTGGCGCGCGACACGAGCTAGAGCTCGGGGCAACTGGCGCGGCAGCCCACTAGTTTCCACCGTGCGGGTTAGACCACGGATGGTGGGCAACTCAGCGATGGGATCCGCGTGAGTCACCGTGGCAATATCGCTGGCATCCAGGCCCGCCCACTGGCGGTTGCGCACGACGACGGAGCACTCCTGCGGCCGGGCACGAAGCTCTGCCACCAGCTGCGCGCAGGCGGCGGCCGCCCGCACCTCTGCAGCGGTCAGCACCACCACGTGATCCGCCGCATCGGGGATATCCCACGGCGGACAATCCACCACCACTGTTCCTGGGTATAAACACGCAGCTTGCATGATGGCCGCGCGCCGGGCAGCACTCATCTGCACCACCTCTGCGCTGGCAGACCTCGCCGCGGAAAGAACCGCGATGCCATCCGAGGTGGCGGGCAAAGCACGGACAAGGTCTGCTGCATCAACCGAACCGGTCCCCGCCGCAAGATCCGGCCACCGCGCACCGGGCTTGTTCTCAATGCCGGTGAGCAAATCGAGGCCGCCGGAATAAGGGCTCGCATCAACGAGGAGATCCGCGCCCGCCTCGCGGGCCAGAGCCACCGCCACGGTCGAGGCACCCAAGCCCCCAGCGGAACCAGTCACCGCCAGGGTTAAACCGGTGGACACGGTGGTCTCCGGAGTGGCGTCTGCTGCCAGTGCGCCCAGGAGCTCTTTCGATTGGGCGGGCACGATGAAGGCGGCCGTCGCGCGGCAGCACAGCGCGGCCTCATAATCGATGGGCCCCGGATCCAAGGCCAAGAAATACACCCTCGGATGCCCCGCCACGAGACGAGCCGTCAGCGAATCAGCCAAGACGGCATCCGCCTTGGGCAGGTGCCGGGAGAAGTCCCGCGGGTCCTCCACGGTGCTCACTTCCGCAGTACTGGCAGCGGCTGCGGATGCCGCCTCTGCTCGCAGCGTGGAATCCCCGACGGCGATAACTAGGTGAAACGTGCTCATGCCTGAAGCATGCGCGAGCGCACCTACCACGCGCTAGGGCTTCCTCACCACCTGTGGATAACTTCGCCATTGTGGCGTCTTCCGCACCCATTTTACTGACGCTTGAACAAAATTACCGGGGCTCACGTACAAAAACTCACAGGAAACCGTGCTTCCACGATCCTTAGAATCCGCCATTAAGAGTCAAAAGCAAATACCCCCGAGCCACGCTCGAGGGTATCGCAATAAGTGCGGTAAAGAATGGCTTGGTTAGCCATAAAACTCGGGTAGTAAGTCTGAGACTAAGCCCGAGGGGCGCTTGCTTTTAGCCTGCGGCTATGGCGTTCAGCGCCTCACCTAAGAGTATCGTTGGCGCTTCAATTCTGTCAATGACCTCTCATGGCTTGTCTCAATCTTCAAAAGTGGTGTACGGCAGTCACCAAAATGACTCTCGCCTAATGCGGCCGCAATGCCCTTCGAAAGCCGGGCCTTTGGCGAACGATCTTCCAAGAAAGCCTCCAACCCCACGTCTTCGATCTTTTTTCGCGCATGGAAAACCGAACTAGCAAGCAGATCTGCCACCTGTAGTGCCGGACAAGTCCGAGAATCCAGACTAACGGCCGTTGCAAACCGCTTATTTCCAAATCGATTGTTGAGAGAGTTCACTAGAGTGTCTCCGTAGGAAACCCCTACTGGGACATCAATGTGGTCGAGCATCACCACCCCAACTTCACGACGAGTAACCAGACCCCGCAGCAGCCGATCTGTCGCGAACAAATGCCCCTGCCACTGTTCTCGACTACTCCACGGATCGAAATGCCTCTTGTCCAAAACAAAAGCTCCGAACGTGCACCCCGAGCTTATCGCTGTTCGAAAAACATCAAGCAAAATCGGCTCAGAGTGCTTAGTAACTTTCGAGAACTTAATCTCGTCAGCCTTTGTGAAGTTATTCCGCTCACGACATGCCTTGATCTCCCGCGAAAGGAAATCAGGATCCTTCGTGCGCACAGACGCAACAACGAAATGCTTACCTAACGTGCCTTTACTTCCGGCTTCATCTACAAAGTAGACGGCACTTTCTGCAGCAAGCGGCAAACTCACCTGAGGAGGACCTGATCCCTTTTGGTGAGAAAATGAATTTGCTCGATAGCTTGTCACAGCTGAGAGTATATCGCCGTGCTAGGACATCAAATATGTCTCAGCTCGATGGCCACAGACGAGCCCGGTATTTAAAAAGGTGATGGCCCGCGCCTCGGGGGGGTGTGCGCGGGCCATCGGTAACCCGGCATCGGGGGGTGCGCCGGGGCAGGCCGCACTGTATATCGGGGCCTTGCACCTGACATTATGACATGGGAAAGAAGAGATGACAACAGCGAACGACAAGATTCCTTGAGATTTCTGGCAATCTCTTTAGATACTCCCGATTCTGCCTGCTAAGGGGCTACGATGAGCAGGGTAACTCGCACACAAACGGCAGGCCCTCGATGACCGGTACCCCTTTTCCCTCTCACGGCACCACTCGCGCAGCCGCGTTCTTCGACTTGGACAAGACGATTATTGCCACATCCTCGGCATATGCCTTCGGCCGCGAATTCATGCACAACGGGCTCATCACGCATGCAGAAGCACTACAGCTGTCTTTAGCCAAGGCCAGCTATATGCTCGCCGGCCACAGCAGCGAGCACATGGACACCACCCGCGATCAGCTCGCCGCCATGGCCGCCGGCTGGTCCGTCCAGGAGGTCCACGACATCGCGGTGGAGACCATGCACACCGTGGTCACCCCTGCCATTTACGCGGAGGCACGCGCGCTTATCGACGCCCACCGCGCCGCCGGCCACGAGGTGGTGATCATCTCGGCGTCGGCAAGCGTACTGGTCGAGCCCATCGCGCAGGAGCTGGGCATCGAGCACGTCGTGGCCACCGAGCTCGCCGAGGAAGACGGCCGGTTCACCGGGGAGATTCTGTTTTATTGCAAAGGTGCCGCAAAAGCTGAGGCACTGGCGCGCATTGCTCAGGAGCTCAACGTCGACCCCGACGCATCCTTTGCCTACTCCGATTCCGCCACAGACATCCCGATGCTGGAGCAGGTTGGCCACCCCGTGGCCGTGAACCCAGACCGCCTGTTGAAGAAGCACGCCATCACCCACGACTGGAAAATTCGCACGTTTAAACACCCCGTTCCGCTCTTCACCGCACCCAGCGCACGCGAATTCGGTATCGGCTCGGCGGTCGTGGCCGGCATCGCAGCCTTAGTCGTCGGCGGGATTTTATTTGCACGGCAGCAGCTGCGCGATTAGGCCGCTTGCGCGATGCCGTCGGCTTCGCGGGCGCCGGCCTCCCAGGCGTCGAAAAGCAGCGTGATAAGTGCGGCCGGATCCTTGTCGTAGGTGTCCAGTGCCGCGCGGTAGTCCGCGCGATGACGGTTGAGGTAGGTCTCAGGCACGGCGAATCCCCGCGGATCGAAGCCCGTATGGATAGCGGCAGTGCGAGCGGCGACGAGCGCCACGGCGGTGCTGCGCGCACCGAACAGCGAGCGCGCAGCAATCTCCGCGTGCAGCACCACCGGCAATAAACGGTCGAAATCCACGCCGGCTCCACGCGTGATGAGCTGTGCCAGCGCCTGTGCCACCGCTGGGTTCTGATCGGGATGACCCACACCGCCCGCTGCCACATCGATACTGGCCAAGATCTGCAGCGGGGCCCGCGCGAAGGTGCGCACCGTAGCCGCCTGTTTTTCGGGAGCAAGGAGGGAATAAGCGCTGACTGCGGGCGGGATACCGTCAGCCTCAAGCGGCGCGCCGTCGATCGCCGCGGCCGCCCGCGCACCGCGCAACAGCGACTCGGAAGAAATAACGTCAAACTTGCGCAAGCCCGCGGGGCGGCGGTGCACGCGCGCAATCGCTGCGGCGGCAGAACCGGCTTTATCCTCCACCCCAGATAGGGCCATCAGCGGGGTCAGCGGGTCAGAATGCGGCATACCCATTACAATAACGCCGTACCCACTTTGCGGGCCGCACCACATGAACTCTGGAAAGTTCATTACTATGGCCGATATAGATTGCGACAAAACAGTAGGAGTTTTTAACCGTGAGCAACGACGGACTATTCACTGACGGGTCCAACAAGTTCGCCCCGAAGGTAGACGGCATTCCCTTGAGCGATGCAGATACCTCCCGCCGCGGCGAAGCATCCATCGGCCAGCTCGTATCCAACGCCACCGAACAGATGTCCCAACTGGTTCGCTCCGAGGTCGAGTTGGCTAAGACCGAGCTCGCCGCTTCCGCAAAGAAGGGTGGCATCGGCGCGGGCATGTTCGGCGTTGCCGGTACCGTGGCGCTGTATAGCTCCTTCTTCTTTTTCTTCTTCCTGGCGGAGCTGCTGTCCAAGTGGCTCGACCGCTGGGCAGCCTTCCTGATCGTCTTCCTGCTCATGGTGGTCATCGCCGCCGTCGTGGCCTTTATCGGTTTCAAGCAGGTCAAGCAGGTCAAGGCCCCGGAGAAGACCATCGAGTCCACGAAGGAACTCAAGAAGCTGGTTCCGGGTAAGGCTGAAAAGTCCATCGAGCGTGGCCTCTACACCTAAACCTTTAAGGTCCTTTTAACTCTCCCGCCCCGAGCACATGCGTTCGGGGCGGATTTCGTCTGTGTACCCTTCTCACGAAAGGCCCGCCCATGAATCCCCTACCGCCCTCCGTAGTGGAGCTTGACGGCCCCTTTGAGCACGAGTTCCTGCACACGCGCGGCATCCGCCTCCACGCGGCTACCGCCGGCAACCCGGATGACCCGCTGGTGCTGCTCCTCCATGGATCTTTCGGCGGGTGGTTCGACTTCCGGAATGTCATTGCCCCGCTTGCCGCCGCAGGCTTCCACGTCGCCGCCCTCGACATGCGCGGTTTTGGCATGTCCGATAAACCACCGCTCGAACCCGGCCAGGATATCCGCGTGGCGGTTGGTGATGTCAGCGGTGCCATCCGCGCATTAGGCCATGACGACGCCTACCTGGTGGGCGCGGATACCGGTGGTGCGGTGGCGTGGGCGCTGGCTACCGAGCGGCCCGAGCGGGTACGCGGGCTGGTATCTGTTTCGGCGGCACACCCAGCTGATCTCCGCCGCGCCATCGCCGCGCGCCCCTGGGATTTTGGGTGGGTTCTCCTGCGCGCGGCCTTGTGCCGACTGGGAAAGACTGGCGCCCCGAGCCTCCTACTGAGAGAGTCCACGTACCTCCGGGAGATGGATCTCGACGCCCTCGGCTCCTTCAGCGGCGCCGAGCGGGAGGAGGCGCTGCGCCTGCGCGTGGCTTCCTCGCACATCGGAAACGTCCGCCGCGGAATCATCTGGAATCACCGACTGCGCACCGCCGTCGTTCCGCTCAGTTGGCTCGAACTCACAGTTTCTTGCCCCACCCTGTTTATCCACGCAGATCAGATGCTCTGGCGGCCAGTTGCGCGGCGGGCGGCGCGGCGCTGCCGTGCGGGTTTCACCGCCACCACTATCCCCGAGTCCAAGAACCTGCCCTATCTTGAGAACCCGCATGGTTTTACTCAGACCATCGTTCACTGGATGCGAGATAGGTAACATTCACCATGCCTCCGTGCCCCACCCCTCTCAGGGGGATGGGACTTTTTTAACTCGTTGACAAAACCGCAGGTTAAGAAAGAATACCTACCGCTCTATAGCTTTTATCACAGGACATATTTTTCAATTCCTTGTATATGAGGCGCGCCACGCGGTAGCTTCATATCAAACCAACACCACAGGTTTTCTACATCTTTCGCACCACGGAGGTCTAAGACCCACATGACGCTCAAGAAGACGCTCGCTGCTCTCTCTGTCGCTACCCTGCCGCTCACCCTCGCGGCTTGTGGTGGCGACAACTCCGGTTCAGACTCTGCTTCCGGCTCCGGCGATGGCATCGTCACCGTCAACGGCTCCGAGCCGCAGAACCCGCTCATCCCGGCCAACACCAACGAGGTCGGCGGCGGACGCATTGTCGATTCCATCTACGCCGGCCTGGTCTACTACGACGGCGATGGCGAAGCCCAGAACGAGCTGGCTGAATCCATCGAGCCAAATGAGGACAACACTGAGTTCACCGTCAAACTCAAGGAGTCCAAGTTCTCCGACGGCTCCCCGGTCACCGCGAAGAACTTCGTGGACGCCTGGAACTACGCCGTGGCCAATGACCAGCTCAACGCTTCCTTCTTTGCCAACATCAAGGGCTTCAAGGAAGGCGTCAAGGAGATGGAGGGCCTCAAGGTCGTCGACGACCACACCTTTACCATCGCCCTGAACAGCCCTGAGCAGGACTTCCCGGCGCAGCTGGGTTACTCCGCGTTCTACCCGCTGCACGAGTCCGCCCTGGAGGACATGGACGCCTTCGGCCAGAACCCGATTGGTAACGGTCCGTACAAGCTGACCGAGTGGAACCACAACCAGGACGCCACCGTCGTCCCGAATGAAGAGTACAAGGGCGGCCAGACCCCGCAGAATGACGGCATCAAGTTCGTCTTCTACGCCGGTCAGGACGCAGCCTACGCCGACCTGCTGGCAGGCAACCTGGACGTCCTCGACGCCGTCCCGGACTCCGCCTTCGATGTCTACGAGGCCGACCTCGGCGACCGTGCCGTAAACCAGCCGACCGCCATCTTCCAGTCCTTCACCTTGGGCGAGAACCTCGAGCACTACTCCGGCGAGGAAGGCGTGCTGCGTCGCCAAGCCATCTCCTACGCCATCAACCGCGAGGAGATCACGGACACCATCTTCAAGGGCACTCGCACCCCGGCCAAGGACTTCACCTCCCCGGTTATGCCGGGCTACTCCGAGGACATCAAGGGCAACGAGGTCCTGAAGTATGACCCGGAGAAGGCCAAGAAGCTGTGGGCCGAGGCTGACAAGATCAACAAGTGGGATAACCCAACCCTGGAGATTGCCTACAACTCCGACGGCGGTCACAAGAGCTGGGTGGACGCGACCACCAACTCCATCAAGAACACCCTCGGCATCGAGGCAGTCGGCGCCCCGTACCCGGACTTCAAGTCCCTGCGCGATGAGGTGACCAACCGCACCATCAAGTCAGCCTTCCGCACCGGCTGGCAGGCAGACTACCCGAGCCAGGCCAACTTCCTTACCCCGCTGTACAAGACCGACGGCTCTTCTAACGACGGCGACTACAGCAACCCGGAGTTTGACAAGCTTCTCGACGAAGCCCTGACCTCCTCCTCCGAGGAAGAGGCCAACAAGAAGTACACCGAGGCCCAGGAAGTCCTGTTCAAGGATCTGCCGGCCATCCCGCTGTGGTACTCCAACGCCACCGGCGGCTACTCCGAGAACGTCGACAACGTCGTGTTCTCCTGGAAGTCCCAGCCGGTGTACTACAACATCACCAAGAAGTAACGCCACTTCCGCTACTTCCCACGACCCCCGCAGCCACCGTGGAGCGGGGGTCGCCCCACGTTTTCACTCATAAGTGTGATTCGAAACGCGCTATAGATTTCTCGCAGACTTGGATCACACACTAAAATTCTTATGAGCTACGTAGGCGCCTGCTAAGAAGGCGTCGACAAGCACCTGCCCACAACGAGTAAAGGACCACACTATGCTGCGCTATATCGGGCGCCGAGTGCTCCAGATGATCCCGGTGTTCTTCGGAGCCACCCTGCTCATCTATGCGCTCGTCTTCTTGATGCCCGGCGACCCCGTCGAAGCCCTTGGCGGTGACCGCGGCCTTACCGAGGCTGCCCGCGCCCGCATCGAGGCGGAATACAACCTAGACAAGCCGTTCATCATTCAGTATCTGCTCTACATCAAGGGCATCTTCATGCTGGACTTCGGCACGACCTTCTCCGGCGTCCCCGTAACCCAAGTGATGGCCAACGCCTTCCCGGTCACGGTGAAGCTCACCGTCATGGCCATCATCTTTGAATCCGTCTTCGGCATCCTCTTCGGCGTCCTCGCCGGCATGCGCCGCGGTGGCTTCTTCGATTCCACCGTGTTGGTCATCTCCCTGCTCGTCATCGCAGTGCCGTCCTTCGTCATCGGCTTCGTCTTCCAGTACCTCGTGGGCATCAAGTGGGGTGTCCTGCCGGTCACCGTCGGAGCGAACGCCACCGTGAAGTCCCTCCTCATGCCGGCCATGGTGCTCGGCGCGCTCTCCCTGGCCTACGTCATTCGCCTGACCCGCCAGTCCGTGGCTGAGAACCTGCGCGCCGACTACGTGCGCACCGCTCGCGCGAAGGGCCTGTCCAACGGCGCGGTGACCCTCCGCCACGTGCTGCGCAACTCGCTGATTCCCGTGGCCACCTTCATCGGTGCTGATATCGGCGCGCTCATGACCGGCGCCATCGTGACCGAAGGCATCTTCGGTATCAACGGCGTCGGCGGCACGATGTACCAGGCCATCCTGCGCGGTGAGCCAACCACGATTGTCTCCTTCACCACGGTGCTGGTGATCATCTACATCATCGCCAACCTGCTCGTTGACCTCCTGTACGCCGTACTTGATCCGAGGATCCGCTATGCCTAATTTCGAGAAAAACACCCCCTACCCGGGCCAAGAGCACTTCGTCTCGGAAACCGATGAAACGGGCCTCGGCGCCGTCGACGCCGTCAAGGACGAGTCCGCCCCGTCCTCCCAGTGGGGCGAGGCCTGGCGCTACCTGCGCCGCCGCCCACTGTTCTGGATCGCGGCCGTGATGATCCTCGTGGCCATCCTCCTAGCCATCGCACCGGGTCTTTTCACGAGCACCGACCCGCGCCTGTGCGAGCTGTCCAAGTCCCTCGCCCCCGCCGAGCCGGGCCACCCCTTCGGCTTCAACCGCCAGGGCTGCGACATTTACGCCCGCGTGATCTACGGTGCGCGCGCGTCGGTTGCCGTCGGCGTCCTGACCACCATCCTCGTCGTGGTGCTGGGCTCCTTGATCGGCGCCATCGCCGGCTTCTTCGGCGGCTGGATTGACTCCGTCCTGTCCCGCATCACCGACATCTTCTTCGCCATCCCGCTGGTGCTCGCCGCCATCGTGGTCATGCAGATGTTCAAGGAGCACCGCACCATCGTCACGGTGGTCTTGGTGCTCGGGCTCTTCGGCTGGGTCTCCATCGCCCGCATCACGCGCGGCGCGGTGGTCTCCATCAAGAACGAGGAGTTCGTCCAATCCGCCCGCTCCATCGGCGCGTCGAACTGGCGCATCCTGTTCAGCCACATCCTGCCAAACGCGGCCGCGCCCATCATCTCCTACGCCACCGTGGCGCTGGGCACCTACATCGTCGCCGAAGCCACCTTGTCCTTCCTGGGTATCGGCTTGCCGTCGACGTTCGTGTCCTGGGGCGGCGATATCTCTGACGCGCAGGCTTCACTACGCGTTGCTCCGGCAGTCCTGTTCTACCCGGCGGGTGCTTTGGGCCTGACCGTGTTGAGCTTCATCATGATGGGTGACGTCGTCCGCGATGCACTCGATCCGAAGGCGAGGAAGCGCTAATGACTAACTCTCCACTTCTTGAAATGAAGGACGTCCACATCTCCTTCACCACCTCCACCGGTGTGGTTGAGGCGGTGCGTGGCGTCAACATGTCCATCTACCCGGGCCAGTCCGTGGCGATTGTGGGCGAGTCCGGCTCCGGTAAGTCCACCACGGCGATGTCTATCCTGGGCCTGCTGCCGGGCACCGGCAAGGTCACCGGCGGCCAGATCCTCTTCGAGGGCGAGGACATCACCCACTACGACAACAAGCAATTCGAGTCGCTGCGCGGTGACAAGATTGGCCTGGTCCCGCAGGATCCAATGTCCAACCTCAACCCGGTGTGGCGCATCGGCACCCAGGTCGAGGAATCTCTCAAGGCCAACCACGTGGTGGAGGGCTCCGAGCGCCACCAGCGCGTCGTGGAGCTTCTAGAGGAAGCCGGGCTTCCCGACGCCGAACGCCGCGCCAAGCAGTACCCCCACGAGTTCTCCGGCGGTATGCGCCAGCGCGCGCTCATCGCGATCGGCCTGGCCGCACGCCCGAAGCTGCTGATTGCCGACGAGCCCACCTCCGCCCTCGACGTGACGGTGCAAAAGACCATCTTGGATCACCTGGAGCACCTTACCGAGGAGCTGGGTAACGCGGTGCTTTTCATTACCCACGATCTTGGCCTGGCCGCCGAGCGCGCGGAGCACCTCGTCGTCATGCACCGCGGCCGCATCGTCGAGTCCGGTCCCTCGCGCGAGATTCTGCGCTCCCCGCAGCACCCGTACACGCGCCGGCTTGTCGACGCCGCCCCCTCTCTCGCTTCCTCCCGCATCCGCGCGGCTAAGGAAGCCGGCGTCGAAGCCAAGGAACTCAAGTCGGGCGAGGCCATCGGCTCCACCGCTGCAGATTCATCTTCCGCGGCTCAGGCCCCGGTCATCTCGGTGCGCAACCTCACCAAGGAATTCGATATCCGTGGCCAGCGCGGCGGAAAGAAGCTGTTGAAGGCCGTCGACGATGTCTCCTTCGATATCCGCCGCGGCACCACCCTGGCGCTGGTGGGCGAGTCCGGCTCCGGCAAGTCCACGGTGGCCAACATGGTGTTGGGCCTGCTAGAGCCGACCTCCGGCACCATCGAGTTCGAAGGCCGCGATACCTCGACGCTGTCGAAGAAGGAGCTGTTTAAACTCCGCCGCAAGATGCAGGTGGTTTTCCAGAACCCCTACGGTTCGCTGGACCCGATGTACTCGATTTACAAGTGCATCGAAGAGCCCATGGCCCTGCACAAGGTGGGCTCGCGCAAGGAGCGTGAGGCCCGCGTTGCCGAGCTTCTCGACATGGTCTCCATGCCCCGTTCCGCCATGCGCCGCTACCCCAACGAGCTCTCCGGCGGCCAGCGCCAGCGTATCGCTATTGCCCGTGCGCTGGCGCTGCGCCCGGAGGTCATCGTCCTCGATGAGGCTGTCTCCGCCCTGGACGTGTTGGTGCAGAACCAGATCATCCAGCTGCTCGCGGAGCTGCAATCGGAGCTCAGCCTGTCCTACCTCTTCATTACCCACGACCTCGCGGTGGTCCGCCAGACTGCCGACGACGTCGTGGTCATGAAGAAGGGCCAGGCCGTCGAGCAGGGCACCGCCGACGACATCTTCGACAACGCCCAGCAGGAATACACCCGCAACCTCATCAACTCGGTTCCGGGCATGCACCTGGAAATCGGCACCGGCCACTAACCTACAACGCCGCCTAACCCGTCAGCCTTCATCCGGCTGGCGGGTTTCGCCTTTAAGGGGGGCTCGCTCTTTAAGGGCTAAGCGTCCCGTTGCTCCTACTGCGTCTGACGGCAGTCGAATCGGCTTAAGGGTCAAAATGTGTGTCTGGCTCGGCGTGTCACCGGGGCTAGATTTGGCCACTTCCAGGCCGGCTGACTGGGCATAGACGATGTTAGTGAAGTCCTAATCGTTGAGATAGCCGGTACGGCCGACGGTGCGCTAGGAAACGCCGGACAGGCAGCAACTACTACGCCGCCGTCCCAACGTGCGCGACACTAGAGCCATTTCATTAAGCCAGTTCCGTTCAGGTTCTCGGCGCAGCGCAGCAGGCGATGGGCTGGGCAAATAGTGCTGCATTGGTGACATCGGGGGGAATCTTGTTGGCCAAGAATCACCTGGTTTATACCGCCATCGGTCGAAGCCTCAGCTGTTCGATTCATTGCATTTTGTATCTCCGCCGCAGTGCTAGTGTGGTCGATTTCTAGCATTGAATCACCACACCACCGCCGGCTACCACAGGTAGGCAGCCACACCGTGGATTTAGCATCCCAAAGCCAGATATATGCTCCCAAAGCGTATATTCTGCGAGAACCTACAGTTCAGACCCCAGAAATCCCCGATTCCAGACACACTTTCTGACCCTTAACCCGTCGAATCGCGACCAGGATCCCCGATTTCCCCGCGCACCATGCTGCGGTTTGCAGGGATCACCGATGTGCCCGTCAACCATCTTTGGGTTGGCGGGATCGGTAGTTGGCGTTGTCCTCTCTGTGTTTAGTGGCTGTGGGTGTTAGCTGCTGTCGGGTGGTTC
>NZ_KV799841.1:0-796 GCF_001810085.1 Corynebacterium sp. HMSC072A02
CGCGCAGCATCTTCACGGTTGTGTACTTGGACAAGCATGTAGCCCAGTTTCCGGATTGCTTTATGCGCTGGGTGAATCGGGTTGCGGCTGATATCAGCAAAAGTGTTGCGCTGGACGTGGACTAAGCAGCGCTGGATGGCAACGTCGGGCCATTTAATGCGCAGTGCCTTGAGCGCTCCGCCTGACCCGTCGGTGGTGACGATGAGTGGTTGCGCGATTTTGTCGAGCAGTTTCAGGTACTCGTATGAGCTTTCACGCAAGCACCAGTGCCAGGCGATGACGTGTGTTTCGGTGCAGGCTACCAGCAGGCATTTCTTGTGGAAGTAGGTGCCGTCGATAAAGACCTGGTCATAAACACGATAGGGGTCAGTAGCGGTTGGCACGGTGATAAACCACAGCAGCTTGAACCACCGGGTCAAAGTCCGCCTTGTTACCCCAAGGCGTTTGGCTAAATGGTCTGCAGATTCCCCGGAGAGGATCCAGTCAATAAAGATTTTGAAGTGCCGAATCTCGCTGGTGTGTGCGCGGGTATTAATCGATGAAACGTTGCACTGAGGACACAACCAGCGCTGGGTTCCTGCCGCGGTCTTGCCGTTCTTAACCAGTCCATGGCCGCACATGTCACACGACGGCCGATTCCTATTAGCCATAGGAATTGGCCTTACCGCACCAGCAGCAGTCCTCCTATCACAGACCTAGGACTATCCGGTGTTGATTTCACAGATCGGGCCGTTGGAACCGATTCAAAATCAAGATCACCGTATTATCCCAGGCTGCCCCGGGAATCCGTATCGGT
>NZ_KV799842.1:0-11078 GCF_001810085.1 Corynebacterium sp. HMSC072A02
CCCTGTGAACATTCCAGCGGGGGGGTTCCGGGCTCATCCCCGCTCACGCGGGGAGCACAGGGATTCGGCTATACGGCGGGGGCTGTACCCCGGCTCATCCCCGCTCACGCGGGGAGCACAGTATTCCGCTGTATCGCTGGAAGTCGCGGGCGGGCTCATCCCCGCTCACGCGGGGAGCACCGGGTCCTCACCCTTCGCCCGCAGCCGCAGGTCGGCTCATCCCCGCTCACGCGGGGAGCACGGTCATTGGCTTAGCTCCCTTTTGAGGCTGATGGGCTCATCCCCGCTCACGCGGGGAGCACTAGCCCACCTCGCCCAGTTTCAAACATGAAAACGGCTCATCCCCGCTCACGCGGGGAGCACCTCTCCCAGCACGGTGGCCAGAACACGACCTGGGGCTCATCCCCGCTCACGCGGGGAGCACGAGCTGCCCCGTCGCGGCCTGGTTTCGCTGTTGGGCTCATCCCCGCTCACGCGGGGAGCACTCGTCTTTCTCCGTTTGGGTTATGGCACATCCCGGCTCATCCCCGCTCACGCGGGGAGCACGCGCTCCGCACCACACAGGTAGATAGCCACCAGGGCTCATCCCCGCTCACGCGGGGAGCACGCATCGACCGCGATATTCGTTTGAGCGATGGCGGGCTCATCCCCGCTCACGCGGGGAGCACTTTGGATGCAGTGGCAGGCCGTATGGATGAGAGGGCTCATCCCCGCTCACGCGGGGAGCACACTTGCTGAGCAGCGTATAAAGGAGCCGAACCCTCAGTTTACATACGGCTTCTTCTCGGAAGAGACACAGAACCTGTCTAGAGTTCCTCAGCTATTTTCGTTTCTGTTTCTGGTATGCCGAACGAATCCGTCGGGCTTGTGACCAACCAGTCCTGTTTTGAACTTTCTTGCTTCCAGGAGCAGGACGAACCATGAGCGTGACACCATCAAAGTCTTGTGGTTGCCAATGATGCCGGTGAGTCCGGAATTCTAAACCCTGTTCGTTTGCTGCCGAATAGACCAGTAATGCTCTACCGTCCTTACACAGTTCAACGGTTCGCTCCCACAACAAGTCACGAATTCGTGCGGAAGGGCGGCCGACAAAGACACCCGGCGTTAGTTCAATCAGCCATTTTGATAAGTCACCCCGAAGCCCAGCGGGGCATGCAGTTATGACAAGAACGATCACGAAAGTGTCTCCTCTTCGGCCCAATTCACTCCTGAAGCAATGACTTCGAGTTCACTCCACAGCATGAGTTCGACATCACTAACAAGCTCATCATCAGGGATATCGAACAGCGACTTAAGGTCTTTGACCATGCGCGGCATGAGTCTATGTGAAACAACGTAGTCACGAATGTGACGGCGAACTTCTACGGTTGGCTTTCCTTTGGCAGCCGCGACAGTATCAAAAGCAGCGGGAATTGAAATCTCTGCCTTGTACAAATCAGCTATGTCATAAACAAAGGCGCGGTCAGTTCCCGTGTGAACAACGCCTAAAGCGGGAACGAATCCTAAAGCAGTGATGACAGCGTGAGCTACTCCGTAAAGTGCTGCACTTGCAGCAGTCAGTGCCTGATTAATCGAGTCAGAGGATTCAAAATCATTTGGATCATAGGAGCGCCGATTCCAATAGACTCCGGTTCGTTTCGATTCCGCTTCATAGACCTTCTTCATCCTCGCGCCTTCTCGGCCGCGTAGTTGTGCCATGGTCAAACCCGACACATCCTCACCTGGAAAGCGCATGGCATACATGCGGCGTGCACAATTCAATCTCTTGCGTTGGTGAGTGACTACCTCCGCTTGGATTTCTGCCATGCGGCTTGATTTTGCTGGCGGACGGCCGTGTGCGTAGTACCGCACACCGCGCTCTCCTACCCAGACGGTGCTTACGCCGGCGTCGCCAAGCAGGGCCATCGCAGCATAGGTAATCTTTGTCCCCGGCCCCAATAGAAGAGCTGCGATTTGGGTAGCTGGAAGATGAGCAATGCCCCGTTGGTCCATTATCGTGAGCGAATTGCCATCACGATTCACTACACAGCGTTCGGCGTAAAGAAAACTGATCCGGTCCCCTACGCGCGCCAAAGCCTGGCGTGCGATAGGGGCCTCATGTGGCGTAGCCATTAAGAAACTGCCGCCAACGTCATCAGACCACAACCATAACCACGAGCACGCCCTATACCGTGAGTAAGAGTGGAGCGGAGGAGCGCAGAATCTGTGACCTCCAGGGTGCCACGATAGCGGGCCGTTACAATGCGGATGTGGCGTCGGTTCCCACCTTTGCGGAAATCAAGGGTCCGCCTCTCCACGATGGCTGTTTCATCTTCTACCGACCAACGTGCTCGTTCTTCCGCAGGCACCGTGTCATTGGCACGCGGAGCCAACGCAAAACCAGCCTTTTCCGCCCGAGAATAGAGCCACTCAAGCTGATGCTCCACTGAAACGTGGGCTTTAACTTTGCCACGTTTTCCGTTGTTGGACTGAGAATAGGTTGGGTTTGCAAGCAGCTCAAACCTCCAGTGCTGCCCCTTCTGCAAGGACCCCAGAAGGCGAGTGTAATCAAGGGACTGGGCGGGCCGTGTGTCATAGCCAGCCTGCTCTACGATTCCAGACGCCGTCGGTTTCTCGGGGCCAACAATGTAAAGAGCGTTTTCGTGACTATTTCGATCAATCCGCCATAACAACCGTGCTTCATCGGTATCGATGTCCGGCGGAAAAGCTGCACTAACTGCCGCATGCATGGCATGTGGATTCGTAAGGAGCTTCCGCCCTTGACGCAACTGAGGGTTGATCAGGATCTTAGTTAGCGTGGTCACGCGTTCATCACCGCTTCCATGAATGGGTCCGGCCGCAGCTGCGATGCGTCCAAGGGATTATCAACCATGGCGCGTTCACGTTGAACAACCGTGCGCCAGGAGTACTTTCGGTGCCTCGGATCGAACGACACGGGCACGTCTTGCAATGACTCCCCGAGTTCACCTGGCTTTGCATCGCGATAAATCGGCAGGGCTACCTTCTCTCCACAGGTCTTCATGTACTCCTTTGTGGCATGCCACGTAGAGTGCGCTTGAAGCGACTCAACCGCGGGTTTGTCGTCGATTCCCTGCACCAAATTTGGCGGTGCCGGACATGAACGTCGTCCCAAGAAAATGGGGAATGCAGGTTTGTTCAGCGCCTCAGCCAAACCTTCAAGTAAACCGCGGTCCTCTGCCTCGATGGCGGCAACAAAGGCAGCATCAGAGAGGAAATAGCGCGTTACTAACTTTGCAGATGCACTTGGATTCCGCTGCCAATTCTGTGCGGTCTGGTAATCACGCAGCAGGCTACCGGACTGGTCAACCCGCACAGCGAATGTCAGACGGGCGAGGTCCTCAATGCCGTCGGTACGACGGCGACCTTCCGCAGCGGCAAGCATACCGAGCACTCCGGATTTCGATGGTATCTGCGAGGTTGTTCGCGTCGCATAGCGCGAATCATTGCCCCAAGACTGCAAGGGGGCCTTGAGCAACAGTAATAAGCTCGATGTCATGAGGTGACTCCCTTCACTAGGATTGGGAGGAATTCAACGCTGCGGCAAGACGGTCCGCTAGTTCGGGCAAAGTTACGGTCTCAGCGATGTCAGCGAACGGTGCTCGCGCTACGCTTACACCAACCGCGAATGCAGCCAATGGCTTCAGACCGTAGTTCTCCTCAAACTCCCTTTCTTCCTTTGCCAGAGCTTCGGCACCTGCTAAGCGCAAGTTCTTGTCGTCGGTGGCTTGGACAGGTTCTTCAAACGCCGTCACAAGGCTGACCGGACGGGTATCGCGCACTGTGACATAGACCAGCTCAGGCAGCGTGTGGTTGGCAAAAGAATTGATCTTGCCGGTGGGCATGGATTTGATGAACGCGTCGACAAACTGAACCGCAGCCTGCTTTGCGTTCTCTTCGGAGTCGAGATTCTTTGTAAGGCCAGCTACGTTCACAGTGGCGAACCGGTACAGGGTAGAAGACATCATTTGTACCGTGCCGATCATCCCAGCACCCGTCTCTTCACCATCTTCTGCGAGATCATCGACCGCAGTGAAATAGTCGAATTCTGGAGCGCTGCTGTGGATACCCAATGCATGAGCAACCTGCACTGCGGCATCAACATTGAAGGCAGCGTCATCAGCAATCATGCGACCAAACATCGCCATATCGACAGAATGCTGCGTATCGAGGATCTCTTTAGCCTCAGCCTTTTTGATCTTCTCTCCGTCAGCATCGACGATCGCTCGGACTGCGCGATCAATCTGCTGCGGGCTCAAGAAGATGAGGTACTTAGTTCGCGGATAGCTAGCTTCCTTAATGAGCTCCTCTTTGTCCTCGGCGTCGGACTTTTCTAGTTCCTTGATCCGCTTGCTATCGACTTCGGTCGAAATACCTGCGGCCTTGAAAAGATCAGAAACCTGTTTGATAGCGCGCTTAGAATCCCAGCCATCGTGGTTCTCAACGAGTTTCGCGATCTTCTCTGGCAGGCGCTTTGAGCGGTCCCCCACGAACTCAGGATCGACGTTCTTTTCAAAGTAGTTTCGAATTGCGCGCTTCCAGGATTGTGAGGACACGCGCTGGCGCGGGACCCCACCAAAAATTGCGGACTTGGGAGCACCCGTATCGTCTCGGTTGATCAGAGACGGCGGCAGGGTTTGTAGTGCGTGGATATCAATAACAAGGGACATGGTGAACTTTTCCTTTCAGTTCAAGATTGTTGTTTAGGATTCAGTAGCTTTCGTGCTCTTGACAAAAGCACCAGCGGCAAAGTCACGCCCCCATCTCAAAAGAACCCCTTGGCGGCGATTCTGATCAGCTTGGGTGGAGGTCCGAGCGCTGAGAATTCTGAGGTCTTGTGCAAATTGCCCATAGTCAAAGCCAATCTTTGCGCCGCGAAGCAGCGTGATGAGCGAGCGGATATGGATCAATCGAGATGCTTCATCGCGTGAAACGAGCATGGCATCGAAGCGGGGCTTTGTGGACTGCGATTCGCTCTGTGCAAAGAAGCGGCCACATGCATGGGCAAAGCTTTGACCTTCAACGTGGGCGTCAGTCGTCGCACTTTGCATGTGAATGCCAAACATGACGAGGGCATGAAATGCTGCAGACTCCGACGCTGAAGGAGCGTTTCCTCTGCCGAGTTCCTTCTCGCTAAGAGGCGAATGAAGGCTCAGCAGGACTTCCTCTAGAGCTAGAGGTTGGTCGTTGAGGGGCACGGAAGCATACTTGCGAAGTCTCGCAAGCGTTGCACGTGCCTGTGCGCTTTGCGAATGGTTTGGCGAGCGCAAGATAGCAAACTGAAGGTCGTTCGCAGTCCGAGCAACTGCTTGGCGCAAGGTTGGCCTTGACGACGTGCTCGGGTAATCAGTGCTAGTTGAAGTGTTAGTCATCGGAGTCATCCTCGTGTGAGTTTCCAAAGGCACCTGTGTCTGGGATGGTGAGAGAAGCCGTCAACGGTAGGTCTTTATCGAGCCTTCGATGCAGTTGTCGGTAGAGCGAGCCGGCTGAAACTATTCGTCCCTTGCCGCTGTCTCCGGCGTCGACTTCTCTGCCCACGATGGCCTTTGTTCCAGCACCACGAAGAAGTTCGCGGGCATCACGAAGCACCTGTTCGCGGACCTGCTTTTGCCAATCAATCTGCCATTCCTCAGCGTTGTCAGAGCTCAACCCTGCCATCCATGTCAGGAAGAGCGGTTCAAGACGAGCATAGAAACGGTCAGCAGTACTGCTTCCGAATTCATAGTCACCGCCAGCGGCGACGAGCAACTGACCGGCAAACCAGCCGAGGCTGATTGCAGCTTTGCCAGTTTTCTCAGCGGAGGTACGTACGGCATTGCGCACCTTGCGTCCAGTTTCATCGGCACGCAGTACGACGAGTGGCAAACCTATCGTGGCGATAAACGTCGAGGCCACGGACGACTCCTGCGGGCCGTACTCCATCGACACCAATGCGAGATCGAGAAGGCTCTTGTTCAAGTACCCATCCGCTTCGAGAGCCGCCAGGTTGGAGAGATTTCTCGGTCGCTTCGGAGCTTTGTTCTTGCCACTATCGAATCCGGGGTCATCCTCCAATGCGATCAGTGCATCGAGTGCTCGCCACATTGTCCGAGTCGGGTCATAGGGGCGAGCATAATATGCAGGTGTCCCCTTCTTCGATTGATTCGGACTGTAGCGGTAAGGGGTCATGGGATCGCCCATGACGTTCTTTCCTGCATCTGGAATACGGTCGCCGTTCGAGACCAATACTTGAACCGCGCGGTCGCCTTCAAAGAAGAGGCGAATACGCCGTGCCTGCCAGGTCGCAAGATCGACCGCACCGTGTGGGACGGCGCCTATGTCATCGCTTGATCCCGGTCGCTGCGCTGCGGTGTCGGGTTCACGTTCCCAGACGGGGATATCCGCGCTCACAGCTCCTCCCTCTTGGGAATCCAAGACCGCTGACGGCGGGGTATTGAGAATCAGAGTCTCAAGAATCCCACCTTCGCCTAGGACAATCGTGCCGCCAGTGCGTCCGGTCCAACCAGTTCCGATGGGGTAGCCTCGTCCGCCTTTAACGCGGGGATCTCCTTCCGCACCCGACTTGATTCCCGAGTAATCGAATGCCTGCGCATGGATCAGCCATCTAGCGGCCTCATCGAGAGCGAGAGATTCTCGTCCTTCCGCTGTACGCATGGTGAAGAAGTCATCAGCAGCTTCCGGAACAATGAAGGCTACAGGTTTTGTGGCTCCTGACTTCGTATGCAAGTCCGCGACTTGCATGAAGGGAGCAATCGGTGAAAGAAGATCGAACCGATCTTCAAGGCCATCAAGGTAGTCAAGGACCGCGTCATCACGCTTCTCGTTCACAAGCTGATCACGCAGATCATCGAACCATTCCGGCCAATCAAAGTCTTCCCAATTATTGCCCGCGTAACTTTCCACAAGATCTAGAGCATGCGCCCGCCAAAAAATGGCCAGCAGCACACGAAGCACCGCGTAGTCCTGAGTTGGTGAGTCACCAACGACTTTGTAAGCGTCACCGCGGCCAGAAAAGATATCGCGGATGCTCAGGGTTACAGGCTGGTTGGTACCATCCATGCACTTGATCCATGGCTCATCGAGAAGGTTAAACGTTGAGGTGTCAGTCATTCTTCTTTCGCCTCCTTTCTTTGTCTTGTTGTGGGTTGTTGATTCTCGTAGAGGAGCCTCTGAGAGGAGGTGCCCTCAGAGTACAAAGGGCGACGGACATTCACTCTCCTCCATCGCTAAGAATTTCGATACCCAGCTCGGAGGAATAAGTCACGGTAAACCGCCCAAGCTGTGCGGTGTCAGAATCGTCGAGCAGCAATGCCAGTTGTCCCCTTAGAAGGAAATGCGAACGCCATTGTGCCGGCGTAGCTTCTTCCAAAGTGCTGACGACCGCCTCAAAATCAGATTCCCACCTCGTCAAACGAGTCGGTAGACGGACCGTGCTCGAAGCCAAATGGAACGCAACGTTGTAGGACAGCTCGGTGCCATCAAGTACTTCTTCCTCAAAGCCCCACGGCTGATAGCCGTATTCAGTGCTCCTAATTGGAATGACTTCCACCGAAGGTTCAGCATCTCGGACTTGAGTAGCTCCGCGTTCATCTCCCGATGCTGCGTCATCGCTAATGAGTTGTTGGAAAAGATCGTGGTATTTGACGCGGGGCCACGGGCGCGGCAGCTGATGCGTCGATGATCGGGTATGAGCTCTATCTTCGGTCGAATCGCTGTCATTTTTTGCGTTCTCCCACGCCTCTTCCCACTCCTCCGGCGGCATAAAGTTCTTGTCATATGCTGCTCGGACAAGTCCTTCAATATCGTCGGGGCGTCGAAAGAGTTCTGGAAGCATCGCATACGTCGATAGGAGCAGGGTTTGGCCGTAGATAAACTCCGCTCCCGAATCAAACTCAGGGACGGGTTCGTGCTTAAGGAGTCCTCGAATCATCACCCGTGGCTGTTGTAGCTTCTCCGGTCGATCAGTGGCTGGACGCGCATGGCGATGCAAACGTCCGATGCGCTGGATAATGAGATCCATCGGTGCGATATCCGTGACAAGAACATCAGCATCAATATCGAGGCTTTGCTCCGCCACTTGGGTTGCGACCACAATCTTGCGCTGCGGACGCCCACTTCCCCGGTGAGAATCAGGTCCGAGTTCCTCGCGAAGGCCATCTTCCTTCGCTACGCGCTCCCACGCAACGAAGCCTGCATGGTGTAGCTGTACTTCGTCGCCGTAAACGCCTTCTAAAACGCGATATGCCTCTTGTGCGCGGGCAATCGTGTTGCAGATGATGAGTGCGCAGCCGCCTTCATCGAGGTAATAATCCGCGAAGCTTACGAGCTTCTTCACGTCATCGTCCAGGTACTCAATGCGCGCTTCCAAGTTCGTTGGCGTTGGCGGCACCGAATGAAACTCCACGGAATCCCTAGTTGCAAGCGTAAGCAGTGGATACCCAGTAGGTTCTTCATCAGGCCAGGGTACGCTGGAGTATGCCTGTACCAGTGAACGTCGCTTATCTGGCGGAAGCGTCGCTGACATGAGAATGACGCTGGCACCGTAATAACCAAGCCACTCAATTGTTCTTTGGAGGTAGTCACTGGTGTAGACGTCGAAAGAATGTACCTCGTCAAAGATGATGACCTTTCCCGCCAGACCCACGTGCCGCAGCATGTGGAAGCGCTGCTGAAGCGCCATCATCAAAACTTGGTCCACGGTGCCTACCACAAAATTGGAGAGCAGCCCCAATCGGCGTCCAGACATCCATTGTGACGCAATAACTCCGCCGCCTTCGCCGGAGTCTTTACCGATTTGTGAGAATCTCAGCTGTCGGTACGGCTCCGAAAGATCGTTCTTGGAGTGCGCAAGGTACATGCTCCTCACCGAGTCAACGCTTGTGTTCGAGGCCCATTCGATAGTGCGCTCCAACAACCCATTAGCCGTTGCCATGGTCGGTGCCGCGAAGAAAACTCCTTGCGCTGCACTGCTAGCCCCCAGGATTTCCGCGGCTGCAAGGGCTGCTTCAGTCTTTCCAACTCCAGTTTCGGCCTCAATGACAACAAGTGCTGGCCCTTCCAGCTGTTGCGCTGCCTCGACGACTGCACGCTGCACCGGCCGAGCGCAGTACTCCTCCGGCCAGTCAAACGAGCGCCGAAAGTGAGCGTCAATATCCCGCCAGTCCCCTCTTTCAGGTTCCCAGGGCGTCGTTACGTCGATAGTTGCGGCAGCTGCCTCGACCCGCTCAAGCTGCGTTCCACTCACGTGCAGCGTAAACGCGTTCTCATTTGAAGCCATCCAGTCCGCCATCACCACGAGCCCAGTGAGAATTTCCGCCACGCCTTGATGCAGCTTGTCTCCACGACAAACCTTCTCAATCACCGAGTCAGCACCACAGAGATCCGTCATCGCGTCGAGTAATTCTTTGTGCACGCGCTTCCATTGATCGGGGTAATCCTCAATGAGTTCACGCACCTGCCTCGAGGGTTTATTCGCAATGCCGTGGTGAGCGTTAGCCACTGCCGCCAATGCGTTAGCTTTTGGGAGGCGAACACCTCGTGTACATAGCCACTGAGATAGAACCTCTCCTGACACAACGCCATGCGGAAGCTTGTCAAAGTTAGCCTCATCAACGCTCAGATCAATATCTAAACCCGCATCTGAGACGGCATGCACGAGATACGCTTTATCGCTCTCCAGAAGTAGACGCTGGAACGAGCGTGATGCTTTTCCTACATCGTGTACCCCAGCAAGCCAAACATACAGAGCCTCGACCCCAAACTCATCGAGCCCTAGCTCATTTGAAAGAAATTGCTTCACGGAAGTTGCCAACCAAGAGTGAAACACAAAAGACGCAGCGCATGCCGAGTCCACCATGTGCTGCGGTAGCGTCAAGAAATCCGTGTCATTACCGGACTTCGCCCACAAACTCTGAGCTTGCGGACTACGCTCGCGCGCCCAGCCATCAGCCCTAAGGCAGAAGTCACGAGTCCGGGCCGGAATTGAACTGTAGATTGGCCCCGGTCCAGCAGTCTTTGTCATGTTCACCCCTTATGAAGAAGCTATTCACAATGATCATAGCTTTTTAACATGAGCAAGTTCTGAGTTTAGGAAAAATTGTTCTTTAAAACTCGCGATGTAGGCTTCATGACGGGCTGCTTCACTTCCCTGCACTGCTGGGATGAGCCCTTGCTGATGTTTAACGCCATCACTTCCCCGCGTCAGCGGGGCTTTCCTTTATCTGGAACGCCCAATCCCCAGACGCTAAGCCAACGCATCGTCTACGTTGACACCATGGTTTCTCCCCTCAACTTCAAGCGCTTGGAGCTTGACTCAAACACACCCATCGGTCCTATCTTCCCCGCCAATGAGCGGTGCGGAATCTACGTCATCGAGTTCGACGACGGCACCAAGTATGTGGGCCAAACCATTGACGTCGTCAAACGGTTCAGAAACCACACCCATGGATCCAAGCATCATGAATCCTGGGGCGATGTCGTAGCGCTATCATTTGCGCCCGCACCACCTTTGGAGCTGGACATCCTTGAAAAACAAATGATCCAGCACCAGCTCGATGCGGGAGTGTTACTCAGGAATCGCAGCGGTGTATTAGCCTCCGAAGGCCCCAGTCCTTTCGATTCCGTGGTTACCGTCACTGAGCAAAAGCATTGGGTACTTGGGGACTGGGAGCCCTCACCATCTGACCGCGCTGCTTTTGTCCGAGCTGCCGAAGTATCGGGACCAACAAAACTGGAAAAGAACGCACCTCCTGAAGTTGCGCAAGCAGTCATCAAGGACATCGCCTTTGCCCTCGAGCACATCATCCCTGTCGCGCCAGAAACAGAGAAAACTTACTGGACTCTGTCTGATTATCCCTCGACCGCAGGTGGCCGCTACGCCACTCTCAACACTGGGATACTCGAATTTTTAGTGTTTCCACGAAACAGCATTCTCGATTACATTCCAGAACTAGAACCAGAATTCCGCGACAGTTTTGCTCTAGGCACTGGATTTTTCAATTTGCTTCCCAGTGAAAACGTCGATTGGTGTTGCGACCGGCTATTTGGTAGCAGTGTCGTGA
>NZ_KV799843.1:0-59214 GCF_001810085.1 Corynebacterium sp. HMSC072A02
ACCTTGTGCTCCCCGCGTGAGCGGGGATGAGCCGCGAAGAACTGCACGGCGGCGTTGATGTAGCAGGTGCTCCCCGCGTGAGCGGGGATGAGCCCCACTCGGGGGCGTCTGCGAGGTACACGGGTAACGTGCTCCCCGCGTGAGCGGGGATGAGCCGCTGCGCAGCACGTAGGGGTTACTACATTTGCGGTGCTCCCCGCGTGTGCGGGGATGAGCCCAACTAGGCCCGCGCCCTCACACCACTCGCTAAGTGCTCCCCACCTGACCGCGGAAGCGCTAGGACGACTACAGTCTGCTATAGTCGGATCTACTGTCGGGACGGCGTCCGTGCAGTTGTCGGAGAGTACGCCCCACGCACGTGGGGATAGCTCGTCTCGGGTCACTGACTTCGGGTCAAGCAACATGTATGCCCCACGCATGTGGGGATAACCTAGGTAGCGCTCACCACGTAAACAGGTATGAGTTTGTATAGACCGTTGGAAGCGTTGTGTCCAACGTGGAGTCGAGCGAGTTTCCCAGTCGTTGTTGTTTTCGATATGGCGTGCACTCCGTTGCAGAATTTCGCGCTTTTCTTCGCTGGAGTTTCAACACTGTCCTAATTTCGTAGTTTTTCTTTTCATGAGAAAACTAGGTCTTCTCCTTTCGCAGTACGCTAGGGTCAGTATCTGTGATTCAGGACGTCGACCCGCTCATCCATTCCCTGTACCAGGTCTTTGATCTCATCGGTGTGGTACTCAACGGCATTATCGGTGGCACGATTGCACGCCGTAGGGAATTCGACATTATTGGCTTCGTCTTTCTGGCGCTCTTTTCGGCGCTGGCTGGCGGCATGATCCGTGACATGCTGATCGCCAGCGGTCCGGCTGCGGCTATCTCTGATCCGCTGTATCTCACGCTGGCGTGTGTGGGCGCGCTCATTGCTTTCTTGACGGACCTGAAGGGCAAGGCCTGGGAAATCTTCCTCGAGCACGCGGATGCTGTCATCTTGGGCGTATGGTGCACGACTGGATGCGTGAAGGCGCTGACCCATGGAATGCCGTTCATCGCCTGCGTATTCTTGGGCGTTTTGACCGCAGTGGGTGGCGGAATGGTACGCGATGTTGCTTCCGGCCAGATTCCCTCGGTCTTTGGCGGCAGCCCACTCTATGCCGTGCCGGCGGTGCTTACAGGAATCGTGATGGCATCCTTCGCGCACTTTGACAAGTTTGCCCTCGGCATGGTCATCTCGCCCTTCGTGGGCTTTGGCCTAGCAGTTATGGCGTATTGGCGCGGATGGGTGCTTCCGCGCGCTGGCATTGCTCCCTTGAACTACACCGCGGCGCAGGTGGCATCGATTGCACGGAAAGCTGAAATTAGGGGCTTTCGGCGAGGCCGTAGAAAACGTAAATAGGTTCTCGGCCGGACCTCGGCCTATCTACAGCTCCTATTGGTTGCTGATTTCTTGGTTTTGATTAGACCTGTTTATTTTCCTCGGGATTTACAGCAAGTTCGTTAGCCGCAGGCTTTTGTTGGTTTCGGTTGAGGAAAGTCCTCACGAGAGGAGTAAGGGATGCTAAGCCAAGGATCGTAGCGCCGACGAAAGACTCCGGTGGCTCCAGAAAGAGCAAACAGCAGAAAATGCCGGCAATGGAAGCGAATGTAATGAACGCGGCGACGCGAAAGCCAGCCTTGGCCTCCCAAAGGGCGTGATCGAACGCCTTCTGAGTGTTCAGCCGATCCGCAATTGTGTCTTCGTGGGCGTCGTCCAGAATTCGCTCGCCAAGCCCTGGCTGAATTTTCTCGCAACCATTGATGATGTGGGGTGGAGGAATGGGGCCGGCGTACGTATGGCCGATAATGGGGCCATATTCAATTAATTGCCCGTCGATCCCTGGGATTGCCGGTTGATTTGGCGGCTGATCCTGCCCCCAATTTGGTTGAATACGCGGGTCTGTCGGGTCTGAGTGCTGCGACGGGCGACCGACAGGGCCTTGTCTACCTGACCCGAGTGGCTGAAGGTGATCTTGTCCATCCCGCGCACCGTGGAGTGGAACATCGTCATGACTCAGACCGTACCTTTTCTATGGTTCGTCTGCCTGAGTTACACAATAAATGAGAGGAATAGGCGGGATTGGAGCTGTAGTGAGCAGCCGGACGCAACTGCCGTTTTCTCTGCTGTCACATCCGTATACCCCTGTGTGATGATGCCCGCGGAAAGAGTCTCGCTAGGGCCTCGCTAGCGAGTCTTCTTACTGCCGTCAAAGTCAAAACGAAACACCGCTCTCCTGTGTCAATACAGGTAGAACGGTGCATTATTTTGCTTCCCCACCAGGACTCGAACCTAGAATGACGGTACCAAAAACCGTAGTGTTGCCGATTACACCATGGGGAAACGCGCCCACATTATGAGCGCTGGGGGACATGTTACCCGACGGGTGCGTATCAGACCTAAACCGGTGGCCAAGACTCGCGTTCCCGTTGCTTGCGGCTTACTTTTAGCTGGTGCGGGCCATGTCCGGTGAGGGAGATACAGTAGAAGACATGGTTCGACAAAGGATGACCGGGCGTGAGCGCCGTGAGCAGTTGATCTCCATTGGCCGTGCGGCCTTCGCAGAGCGCGGTTTCGATGGCGCCAGCGTGGAGGACATTGCGGCACGCGCCGGTGTGTCTAAGCCAGTGGTCTACGAGCATTTCGGCGGCAAGGAAGGCCTCTACGCCGTCGTCATTGATCGCGAGCTTGTCGCCTTGGAGAAGGTCGTGACGGAATCGCTACAGACGGGTTCTTGGCGCGAGCGCATCGAGCAGGGGGTCGTCGCGCTGCTGACTTATGTGGAAGAGGAAACCGATGGTTTCTTGATCCTCGTGCGCGATTCCAAGCCAGGGGATGAGCGTAGTTTCTCCACGTTGTTGAATGCAGCAGTTAATCAGATCGCGCACATCCTCGGTGAGGCCTTTGAACACCGCGGGCTCGACCCAGAGCTGGCGGTGCTTTACGGCCAGGCGCTCGTCGGCATGGTGGCCACCACAGCCCAGTGGTGGCTGGATGAGCGTGAGCCTTCGCGTGAGACAGTTGCCGCGCACATCGTTAATCTGTGCTGGAATGGTCTTTCCGGCATGGAAGCAGCACCGAAGTTGAAGGGAGCCAAGTAGGTGGCAACGCCGATGCTGGGCGGGCTTTTAAAAGTAGCCGCCTCAGATCCGAAACTTAAAGGCCTCGCCTCCCAAGCGGGGGAAGCCTCATTGCACATTACTGGCATCGACCAGGCCCGCCCCTGGGCCATCGGTACCTTGGCGCACCACGCACCGGTGCTGGTGGTGACCGCCTCCGGGCGCGAGGCGGAGGACCTTACCGCGGAGCTGACAGCCATGCTGGGGGATAAGGTCGCTTACTTCCCGGCATGGGAGACGCTTCCGCATGAGCGGTTGTCGCCGGCCGCGGATATCGTCGGCAAGCGCGCGCGTGTGCTCGACCTCGTGGGAGCGGGCAAAGCCCAGGTCGTGGTGACCTCCGCCCGCGGGTACTGCCAGCCCATCCTGAGCAAGGTGGAGGGCCGCGCGCCCATTTTCCTGAAGGAAGAGGACGAGCACGAGCTCGCGCATATCCTGTCGGAGCTAGAGTTTCGTGCTTACAAGCACGTGGACATGGTGGCCAAGCGCGGTGAGTACGCCACGCGCGGCGGCATCCTTGATGTTTTCCCCACCACGTCGGATTACCCGGTGCGCGTGGAGTTCTGGGGTGATGAGATTACGGATATCCGTCAGTTCTCCGTGGCTGACCAGCGTGCCATCCCCGAGATCGAGGTGGGAGAGGTCGCTATCTATCCCGCCCGCGAGCTGCCGATCACCAATGAGGTAGCCGCGCGCGCCCGCGAGCTGGCGCAGAAGTTTGGGGGCAACGCAGCACTGGCGGAGCTGTTGACCAAGGTAGGGGAGCACATCCCGGCCGAAGGTATGGAGGCTGTGCTGGCCGTGCTTGCCGACGCCCCCTTCGTCACCCTCCCCGAACTGCTTGCGGAAGGCACGCACGTGCTGCTTGTGGCGCCGGAGAAAATCCGCACCCGTATTGCAGACTTGGAATCCACCGATGCCGAGTTCTTGGCTGCTGGCTGGGAGGCCGCCGCGATGGGCGCGGATGGTCCGCTGGCGGCCGAGGGCTTGGACACTTCGGCGTCGAGTTATCGCTCCTATGAGTCGTTGGAAGCGACGTGCCGGAATATCGAGGCCCCGTTGTGGACTTTTGCCCCGCCGGGGATGTTTGCGGCGGCTGAATCGGAGACTCTGCCGCTGGACTTTGAGCCCGGACCTACTCCGCGCGGTGATATCTCAGAGATCGATGCCATGATGGCACAGCTTCTGGCGCACACCACGGCCGGCGGGCGTGCCGCCTTCATCGCGCCTGCGCAGGGTGCTATCAAGCGCATGGTGGAGCGCTTTGCGGAAAAGGGCATCCCCACCAAGGTCGCCACGCCAGGGTGGGAGCCGAGCCCCGGTGAGGTCACCCTCTACCAGGCCTTGTCCCATGCTGGTCTGGTGTTCCCGAAGGTGCGCAAGCTCAAGGACGCTGAGGCGTTGCCGCTGGTCGTCATTACGGAAACGGATCTCACGGGTAACCGTGTAGGCGATATTGCGGGGGCGAAGCGTCGCCCAGCAAAGCGCCGCAACCGCGTGGATCCCCTCGCCCTGAAGCAGGGCGACTACGTGGTGCATGAGACCCATGGCATCGGCAAGTTCCTCAAGATGGCCGAGCGCACCGTCCAATCCGGTGATGAGACCTCCCGCCGCGAATACATCGTGTTGGAGTATGCCGCCTCCAAGCGCGGCCAGCCGGCTGATCAGCTGTGGGTCCCCATGGATTCGCTGGATCTGCTGAGCAAATACACCGGCGGCGAGACGCCGACGTTGTCCAAGATGGGCGGCTCGGACTGGAAGAACACCAAGAAGAAGGCGCGCGCCGCGGTGCGCGAGATCGCCGGTGAGCTGGTGGAACTCTATGCCAAGCGCCAGGCCGCACCCGGTCACCAGTTTGGCCCCGATACCCCGTGGCAGGCCGAGATGGAGGATAATTTCCCCTTCGTCGAGACCGAGGACCAAATGCTGGCCATCGACGCCGTCAAACAGGATATGGAATCCACGGTGCCGATGGACCGCGTGGTCGTCGGCGATGTGGGTTATGGCAAAACCGAGGTGGCCGTGCGCGCAGCCTTCAAGGCCGTACAGGACGGCAAGCAAGTCGCGGTCCTCGTGCCCACCACTTTGCTGGCCCAGCAGCACACCGATACTTTCCGCGAGCGCATGCAGGGCTTCCCGGTGGATATCGAGGTGCTTTCGCGCTTTACCTCGACCAAGGAATCCAAGGAGATTCTCGCCGGTTTGGCGGATGGTTCCGTAGACATCGTCATCGGTACCCACCGTTTGTTGCAGACTGGCGTTCAGTGGAAGAACTTGGGCCTCATCGTGGTGGATGAGGAGCAGCGTTTCGGTGTGGAGCACAAGGAGCACATCAAGGCGCTCAAGGCCAGCGTGGACGTGCTCACCATGTCCGCGACGCCGATTCCGCGCACCTTGGAGATGTCCATGGCGGGCATCCGCGAGATGTCCACCATCCTGACCCCGCCGGAGGACCGCCACCCGGTCCTGACCTATGTTGGCGCGTATGAGGATAAGCAGGTGGCCGCGGCCATCCGCCGCGAGCTGCTGCGCGACGGCCAAGTCTTCTTCATCCACAACAAGGTTGCGGATATCGAAAAGAAGGCCCGCGAGCTGCGGGACCTAGTCCCAGAAGCGCGAATCGTCGTGGCACACGGCCAGATGAACGAGGACGTCCTTGAGCGCACCGTCCAAGGATTCTGGGACCGCGAATTCGACGTCCTGGTGTGTACCACCATCGTGGAAACCGGCCTGGATATTGCGAACGCGAATACCCTCATCGTGGAAAACGCCCACCACATGGGCCTGTCCCAGCTGCACCAGCTGCGCGGGCGCGTGGGCCGCTCCCGCGAGCGCGGCTATGCCTACTTCCTGTACCCGAAGGGCGCCACGCTGACGGAAACTTCCTATGACCGCCTGGCCACTATCGCCCAAAACAACGATCTGGGCGCCGGTATGGCCGTGGCCATGAAGGACCTTGAGATGCGCGGTGCTGGCAACGTGCTGGGTGCTGAGCAATCGGGCCACATCGCCGGTGTGGGCTTTGACCTCTACGTGCGCCTTGTCGGTGAGGCAGTGGAGACCTTCAAGGCGCTCGCGCGTGGTGAGACCCCCGTGGTCACGGACGAAGGCCCGAAGGAAATCCGCATCGATCTTCCGGTGGATGCCCATATTCCGGAGTCCTATATCAACTCCGAGCGCTTGCGTTTGGAGGTCTACCGCAAGCTGGCGGCCTCCAAAGACAACGCGGACCTGGCTCATGTGGTGGAGGAAATGCAGGACCGCTACGGGCCCATTCCGGAGCCGGTCGAGCGCCTGCTCGCCGTGGCTCGCCTGCGCCACCAGGCCCGCCGGGCCGGGGTCAGCGATATCACGGTGCAGGGCACGCGCATCAAGGTCCATCCGGTGGAGCTGGCGGATTCCAAGCAGGTACGCCTCAAGCGCCTCTTCCCGGGCTCCAACTACCGTGCAGCGGCCAAGGCCATCCAGCTCAATTTCCCCAAGGCCGGACGCAACGTCACGGACCCCAAGTTGCGTGACATCGAACTCCTGCAGTGGGTGGCGGACTTCTTGGCTTCGATGTTCGAACTCGAGCGCGTCGACGTCAGCGGTGCTAAGACTAAGAAGAATGTCATTAGCGTAGGAGAAAAATAATGGACGCCAGCACCGCCGCCGGGATTTCTCGGGCCAATCCCAGAATCGTTTTAGTGGCGGTGTGGATGGCTGCCTCGCTGCTCAGCATCCCCGTCTCACTGGTGATTAAGTTCAGCGGTGAGAACGGTGGCTGGCTCACCTTCATGTTGATGATGTTCGGAGTAATCCTGGTTGGCATTTGGGTGCTGCTTGGTTTGCTCCCGCTGTTTATCCGCGGTGATTACACAAGCAAGCTGGGGTGGGCGTGGGTGTCGATGGCCTTGGTGTTCATCGGCTTTATCGTGGGCAATGCCAACGTGCCGGATTTTGGGGACGTCGGTCCGGCCACCGTTCCGACGTGGTGGTTTGGCAACGAGGAAGCGGCCTCGATTACTGGAGGCATCTTCCTCGTCATCAGCGCTATCGGCCACGTGTTGTGGATAGCAAGCTGCATCGCCTATGCGGTGCTATCGCGCCGCACGGCGCCCGAGGTTTTCTAGAGCGCCAAGCGGCCCGTGCTCAAGCCCCACACCGCGGCAACCGCGCCGATAACTACCAGCGCTACCACGAACCATTCGAAGGTGTTGAACACGCGCTCTTTCTTGTACAGGCGGGTGGCCACATAAGGAATCATGCTGGGGACCACGGCTAGCGCGCCGAGAAGAACATAAACCGGGTCGGCGGCATAGATGAGCCACAGGGAATAGATGAAGGCGACGAGGCCGATGCAGAGGTGGCGGCGATTCTCTCGGCGGCTCACCTCCGGACCTGAAATATCGAAGCGCACCCCTGCATGTGGGTGAGTCAGCCCCTTGCCGCGCACGGCCAAGAGGACCAGGTAAAGGGAAGAGAAGATGTAGGGCAGCAGGTACATGATGGTGGCCAGCTGCACCATGGCGTTATAAGAAGTTTCGTTGAGGAAGAAGACGATAACGAAGAGCTGAATCGTCAGCGTAGAAATCAGCTGCGCTACCCACGGCGCACCGGCGATGTTCACGGTGCCGATCTTGCGGGGGAGAAGACCATCGACAGCCATCATGACAATCGGTTCCGCGCACAGCATCTGCCAGGACACGTAGGCGCCGAGCACGGAGAGGCACAGGCCGAGGGAAATGAGAGCGCCGCCCCATTCGCCTACGGCCGCGGTGAGCACGGACGCCATCGAGTTATCCGGCAGCGCTGCGAGCTCTTCCTGGGTAAGCACGCCGAAGCTCAGCGTGGACACGGATACCAGCAACGCCAGAACGCTGATGAAGCCGATGACGGTAGCGCGGCCGACGTCGGCACGCGTGCGCGCCTGCTTGGAGTACACGGATGCGCCCTCCACGCCGATGAAGACCCACACGGTAAAGAGCATGATGCCCTGAATCTGCTCGAAGAGGGACTTATCGGAGGCCTCGCCCCAGAAGTCAAGAGTGAATTTGTCCCAGCTAAAGCCTACGAAAGCGAGGATGACGATGAAGGCGAGGATGGGGACGATCTTGGCGATGGACGTCACCATGTTCATGATCGCCGCCTGCTTAATTCCGCGCGCCAGCACAGCAAAGATTCCCCAGGACAACACCGATACGGCGATGGCGGAGACCCAGCGGTGGTCGGCGTCAAAGAAAGGCACGTAGTGGCCAATGGTGTTGAAGAACAGGGTGGCGTAGCCTACCTGCGCCATCACAGATCCTAGCCAGTAGCCCCAGCCGGACGTAAAGCCAATAAAGTCACCTAAGCCGGCGCGGACGTAGGAGTACACACCGGAGTCGAGGTGCGGCTTGCGGTGGGCAAGAATCTGGAAAACGAAAGCTACAGAGAGCATGCCGATGCCTGCGATGAGCCAGCCGATGAGCATGGCGCCAGGGCCGGCCACGGAGGCGATGTTCTGCGGAAGAGAGAAGATTCCGGCGCCCACCGTGGAACCGATGATGAGCGCGATGAGCGTCCACAACGTCACAGAGTGCGTGCGCGGCGATTCGGTGAGATTGGAAGTGGTCATTGGTTAAAAATACCCCTTCAGGCGGGCGTTTGTGCAACTGCAGCGAAAGTTCAAAGAACTGGGGACCTATACTCGTTGCTTATGACTGTCCTGTTGTTAGATCCGCGCTGGCCCACGTTAATCCCTATGGAGGCCGTTGGGAAACTGCAGGGCCCTGTTGTTTTCACTGATGAAGTTCCGGTGAAGGTGCGCTGGGACTTTGATTCACTGTTGTGCGGTGAGGATCCGGAAGGCCATGGTGTTGTGGTGAGCACAGATCCATCACACCCGCAGGTGCGCGCGCTTATCGACGCTGATGCGGACCTCATCCTCGCCCCCTCCCTTGAGGAACCGATGTGGAAGGCACGTGAGGTGATGTCGCGTGCGCGGCGCATCGGGGAGTGGGAGCGCGATCAAACCCACGAAACTTTGCTGCCGTATCTAGAAGAAGAGTCGGCGGAATTCGCCCAGGCGGTGCGGGAGCGTGCCACTGATTCCGAGTTGCTTAAGGAATTGGGCGATGTCTTCTTACAGGTCCTCTTTCACGCCGAGATCGCGGCACGCCGTGGGGCTTTTACTCTCGACGATGTTGCGATGTCCTTCGTCAACAAAATGCGCTCCCGCGCGCCCTACCTTTTCGACGGCACGGAGGACGTCGTGGGGGTAGAGGAGCAGGAGCGCCTGTGGGCCGAGGGTAAGGCCCGAGAAAAGAACTAGCCCTTCTGAATCATCGAGGACAGCAGGGGAGCGTAGTCAGCGATCGTGGAGGATAGGCCGGTACCGCCGGTTGCGAGAGTGTCTTCCTTGACGATCTTGCACTCGAGGGCGCGGTCGGCGGTCTGGCCGGAGTACTTCACGGCGGCCAAGGCCAGCGGGCCGAGTTCCTCAGAGTTGCCCAGTGCGGTGAGGTTCTTGGACAGCTGGTTGCGGGTGGTGTTCGGAGTAAGCAACTCACCCTCGGTGCTCTGATCAATCAGCGTCAGGGTGCTACGCAGGGTGTTGCAATCAGCGGACTGGATGCCCTGGGAGAGGAAGCCGCCCAGCTCAGTCAGGGAAGCGGCAGAAGCGGTGGCGGGGGTGATTGCGCCGAGGGCGACAACGGCGGAAGCAGTAGCGAGGATACGACGGATGGACATGGAACTCCTTGGCTAAGAGAAAGGCACGTTTCTAGAACGGACAGTGATAGAACGTGGAGCACCAGCAGGGCCTCGGCTCTCTGTTCAACGCTGCAGTGTAGCGCAGAATGTTACGCATGGGAACATTTGGACATAACTTTTGTTCCGCGATTGTCGTAGGTCTTGCCTATACGGTCGCCTCGTGGCGCCCTCTGTGTCGCTCGACCCCCTTCCTGCAACGGGCTGTAGTATTCACCTTTATGACGCAGGGGCTTAGGAGGATCGGGGGCTGTGGCCTCGGCATTGTCTTGGCCATCATTCTGATCATTTCCTTGGTGGCCTGGAGTCTTTCCTTCCTGGATAAACCATCCCCGTTCCGGCAGCTTTCCCCCGTCCCAGAGGAACTTCCACCCGTGGGCGGGGCAGAGGTGCCCGCTATTGATGTCGACGGGCCGGGGCGCACGGCGGACAAGCTGACGTGGTGGTCCGACCAGCTTGCCGACGCCACCAGTATCCCCGCCCAGGCATTGCGGGCCTACGGCAACGCCGAGCTGATCGCGCGGCAATCCTGGCCGAACTGTAATCTGCGCTGGAATACCCTCGCCGGTATCGGCTGGGTAGAAACTCGTCACGGGACCTATAATGGAAGCCTCTTCGACCGTTCCTCCCTTGATGAGAATGGTTATCCCGACCCGCCCATTGTGGGCATTCCTCTCGACGGAACTAACAACACCACTTTGGTTCCTGATAGCGATGGCGGCGCCATTGACGGCGATGTCGAGTTTGATCGGGCGGTTGGCCCCATGCAATTCATCGCTTCTTCGTGGGAGCATCTAGGCCGAGATGCCAACGGCGATGGCGTTGCTGATCCCAATCAAATCGACGATGCCGCGTTGGGTGCTGCCGCACTGCTGTGTCACGGAGATAGGGATCTTTCCACGCCAGAGGGATGGCGCTCGGCGGTCCTCAATTACAACCAATCCGAGGATTACCTGCGCAAAGTCGCAGCAGCCGCAAATTCCTACGCCATTGAACAGCCTGCCGTGTCCTAGCCTCTTTCTAGATCTATGTCACGTTGTCCGTTTCCGCCCGACATGTTCCGAAGTTTTCTGGAACAATTGTCCCCAGGTGGTTTGGGATCCCCTCCCAGAACACGAACCCAAGATCAATTTGGCTCTATAGGAGTGAAAGCAGCATGGCTGACATCATCCACGTAATGGCACGCGAAATTCTTGATTCCCGCGGCAACCCCACCGTTGAGGCTGAAGTATTCCTCGACGATGGTGCACGCGGTGTCGCCGGCGTTCCGTCTGGCGCTTCCACCGGTGTTCACGAGGCTCACGAGTTGCGTGACGGTGGTGACCGCTACTTGGGCAAGGGCGTTCTGAAGGCTGTTGAGAACGTCAACGAAGAGATTGCTGATGAACTTGCCGGCTTCGAGGCCGATGACCAGCGTCTCATCGACCAGGCCCTGATCAAGCTGGACGGCACGGATAACAAGTCCCGCCTCGGCGCCAACGCCATCCTGGGCGTGTCCATCGCAGCCGCCAAGGCCGCTGCCGAGTCTGCTGGCCTTCCGCTCTACCGCTACATTGGCGGCCCGAACGCTCATGTCCTGCCCGTTCCGATGATGAACATCGTCAACGGTGGTGCCCACGCTGACTCCGGCGTTGACGTTCAGGAGTTCATGATCGCCCCGATCGGTGCCGAGTCCTTCAGCGAGGCCCTGCGCATGGGCGCACAGGTCTACCACGCACTGAAGGCCGTTATTAAGTCCAAGGGCCTGTCCACCGGTCTGGGTGACGAGGGCGGATTCGCTCCGGAGGCTGAGTCCACGAAGGCAGCTCTGGACCTCATCGTTGAGGCCATCGAGAAGGCCGGCTTTAAGCCGGGCAAGGATGTCGCCCTGGCTCTCGACGTTGCATCCTCCGAGTTCTACAAGGACGGCAAGTATCACTTCGAGGGCGGCGAGCACACCGCTGAGGAGATGGCCAAGGTCTACGAGGACCTCATCGCCAACTACCCGATCGTGTCCATCGAGGACCCGCTGCAGGAAGATGACTGGGAGGGCTACACCAAGCTCACCGCAGCTATCGGTGACAAGGTGCAGATTGTCGGCGATGACTTCTTCGTCACCAACCCGGCTCGCCTGAAGGAAGGCATTGAGAAGAAGGCCGCCAACGCTCTGCTGGTGAAGGTTAACCAGATCGGTACCCTGACTGAGACCTTCGACGCCGTTGAGCTGGCACACCGCAATGGCTACCGCACCATGATGTCCCACCGCTCCGGTGAGACCGAGGACACCACCATTGCTGATCTCGCCGTTGCTCTGAACTGCGGCCAGATCAAGACCGGTGCTCCGGCCCGTTCTGAGCGCGTTGCCAAGTACAACCAGCTGCTGCGCATTGAGCAGGAACTGGGTGACGCCGCAGTTTACGCCGGCCGCTCCGCATTCCCGCGCTTCCAGGGCTAGGACTCAACTCCGGTTTCTAGCAGTGGTCTGCACAGACCACTCGCTGAACTACTGGTGAAACAAAAGGTGCCACAGAAACTGTGGCACCTTTTAGTCGTTTTGATCGTGGCACCTTTCCTGTTGTCCGGCCCCGAACAGGCCCAGCCCAAAACTTCTGAGGCGCATGTTATTTCTGGGACACGTCGCGCGCCGCACAGCACCTGGGCCGGTCCGGGATACAATGGCTTTCCGATGGCACGCACTACTTCTCCCCGCACGAAACGCCGGAACACCGTTCCGGTTCGCACGCGTGCCCGCGATGAGCAGCGAGCTAAACGGAAGAAAGCACCGGTGCAGGCCAAGGGGCTAGACATCCTCGGGATCGGCGTGATCATCGCTGTTGTTCTCGTAGTACTGCTATCCATTGCCGTTCCGCTGCGAAATTACTACCACGGCCAATCGGAGATTGCGCGGCTGGAAAGCTCAATCGTCGCCAAGCAGGCACAGAAGGATGACCTCCTCACGGAGATTGACAAGTACCGATCCGAGGAATACGTCAAGGAGGAGGCGCGCCGCCGCTTCGGTGTCATGGATGAAGGTGAGATGGCCTTTCGCATCATGGATCCGCGCATGGACTCTGGTGACACGGTGACCTCAGAGCGTCGTGAGGATGCCGACGACCGCGAGTGGTACACGGTGCTGTGGGATTCAGTATCGGAAGATGCGGAAAACCTACCGGAAACACCTGCTGAATAGGACTCATCCATATCTCCATGTCACAATGGTTCCTATGACCGTGACCGATGCTGACCTTGAAGTCGTCCGCGAACAGTTGGGTCGCGCCCCGCGCGGCGTCGTGGACATTGCTTACCGCACCCCGGACGGAGCCCCAGCGGTGATTAAAACCGCACCCAAGCTTCCCGACGGCACCCCGTTTCCCACCCTTTACTACCTCACCGACCCGCGCCTGACTGCCGAAGCATCGCGCCTTGAGGTCGCCCATGTCATGAAGTGGATGGAGCAGCGCCTCGCCCAAGAAGAGGACCTGCAGCAGGATTACCAGGCAGCGCACGAACACTACCTGGAAACCCGTAACGCCATGGAAGACCTGGGCACTGAGTTTTCAGGTGGCGGCATGCCAGAGCGCGTGAAGTGCCTCCACGTTCTCATCGCTTATGCCTTAGCTGAGGGGCCGGGCCGCGTGCGCTTTGGTACCGAGGCCGTCGCGATGGCTGCGGAGCACGGTAAACTCCGGGGAAGCGCCATCCCTGAGGATTGGCCCACCGTGGGGGACCTGGGCATCGACATGACCCAGTTCGATTTTTCTAACGCCGGTTAAAAGAAAGGCTAACCCTATGACTCGCGTCGCTGCTGTCGACTGCGGAACCAACTCCATTCGCCTGCTTATCAGCGAGGTTCAGGAGGATGGCAAGATCCGGGATATCACCCGCACGATGGAGATCGTTCGCCTTGGCCAGGGCGTCGATGCTACCGGTGAGTTTGATCCTGAAGCTCTTGCGCGGACTCGCGTAGCGCTCGAAGGCTACGTCAAACAAATGAAGTTTGAAAAGGTCGAGCGCGTGCGCATGGTCGCCACCTCGGCCACTCGTGATGCAAAGAACCACCGCGAGTTTTTCAACATGACCGAAGAGCTTCTCGGTGAAATCCAGCCGGGGGCTCGCGCGGAGGTAATTTCCGGTGAGGAAGAGGCACTGCTGTCCTTTACCGGTGCGGTGGGGGACCTGCACTCTGAGGAGGGCCCGTATTGCGTCATCGATTTGGGCGGTGGTTCGACAGAGTTCGTCGTGGGGACAATCGACGGCGAGATCCTCGGCTCGCACTCTGCTCAGATGGGGTGCGTGCGGCTTACCGAGCGCATCATGCGCACCGATCCTCCCACGGAGGCCGAGATTGAGATTGCTAGCGACTATGTTGCTGAGCGCATGGCCGAAGTGGAGAAGATCGTTCCTATCGACAAAGCCCTAACCTTCGTTGGCTGTGCCGGTACGTTTACGACTCTTTCGGCGCTTGCCCAGGGGATGGAGCGCTACGATGCCGACTCCATCCACGGTTCCGAGCTTCGCTTCGATGCGCTGCGGGTGCTCACCCGACAGATGATTGGTTTGCCTTCGGATGTGCGCGCTCTCAACCCCGTCATCCACCCTGGGCGCGCAGATGTCATCGGTGGCGGATGCGTGGCCATCGAGGGCATCATGACTATGATTGAGCGCAACAGTGAAGCCCGTTCCTTCTTCATCAGCGAGAAGGACATCCTCGACGGCATCATTAGCGGCCTCGCCGCCAGCTAGCGAGCTCAAACCAAAAGAGTTGCGCAGAAGCCGACCCTATTTTCAGTCCATGCCTACCCGTGCCCTAAGATGAGTGGGCACGGTTTGGCCCCCATAGCCCAATCGGCAGAGGCAGTCGACTTAAAATCGATTCAGTGTGGGTTCGAGTCCCACTGGGGGCACCATGTGAAGTCTCGAGACACCGTTCCGGTCGGTGTCTCGTTTTCTTTGCTGCACGTTTGTGTTTATCATTCGCCTTCTAGTTCAGTTCTAGTCGGCATTGTTCTTCGGATTTACCAGACTCAAGACAATTCGCCCAATCAATCTGGCCCTGCACCCACGGGCTCGGTTGTCTTGGTTGCTGTTGTTCTGGCGCTATCAGCCCTGCGCTGTGCTCGGCTTCGAGATATTCCTCGCCGCCAAGGGTGTCGAAGCACCACTGGGAGTAGGCAACGGTGCCATCAGACCATCGAGCTGGTCCGGGGGTCCCCTCAAGACATTCGAGAACGGTGGGCTCTGCAGGCACTTCGTCGGCCATAGGGGCGTCGGTTTCAGGTCGGACTGGCTCAGGTTGAAACTCCTCGGATGTAGTCGACGGCTTCGTGGATTCATAGGCACTTGTGGCGCTAGTAATCGAGGGACTTTCGATGGTGCTCGAGATGTTGGTTCTAGTTGGGGTGGGCGCGGGCTCAGTGTCATTGCCACATCCGCCAAGGAACACCGCACTCGCTGTGAGTACAAAACAAAGCTTCTTCATCCGGATTACTCTCTTTCAAGGAAGGGATGGCCAGATGTATGGATAGTAGCCCTTTGCAACCGGTACGCGTGGGGTGAATGTCAAAACCGACAGCCGTAAGTGCTCACTATTTCCACACGTACTGGTCAATCACAGTGCTTGTCGACGCATTCCTGTTACGCGTGGACAATTTTGCGAATTTTGAGATTTTTGGGAACTTCCTAGCAGTGGGGCGCGTTGATCTTTATGAAACGACAAACAAGGCGGCCCTAGAGGCCGCTTTTTAGAGAAAGACTGTGAAAGGAATCGGGATTCGCGTGCGTTCTAGCAACCCCGTCATGAGTTCCCTCTCGTCCAGCCAAAATCAGACCCAGGGCGGCAATCCCTACGGTCAGAGCGATAATCCATTTATCCAGGAGAATCGCAGCGCCGATCGGCCGCTGACTGTTGATGATGTCGTGACCAAGACTGGCATTACTCTTGGCGTCATCATCGTCATGGCCGTGCTCAACTTTGCTGTTGGCGAGTTGATTAACCCAGGCATCGCGATGATTCTTACCTTGGTCGGTGCGCTCGGCGGTTTCATTACTGTTCTTGTCTCAACGTTTGGCAAGAAGTTTGGTTCTGCAGCCGTCACATTGATTTATGCCGTGTTTGAGGGCCTCTTTGTGGGCGGATTCTCCCTTATGTTTGCCGGCGTATCTTTCGGCAATTCCGATGGCATGGCAGTTATCGGCCAAGCAATCATGGGTACCGTAGGCGTCTTTATCGGCATGCTGATGGTCTACAAGACCGGTGCGGTAAAGGTCACCCCGAAGTTCAACAAGATCATGTTCGGCCTCATTGCCGGCGTGGCCGTGTTGGCTCTGGGTAACATGTTGGGCGCTATTTTCTTCGGCTTTAATCCGCTGCGTGATGGTGGCATGCTTTCCATCATCTTCTCCCTCGTCTGCATTGTTCTGGCGTCCTTGTCCTTTATGACAGACTTCGACCAGGCAGACCGCCTGATTCGCCAGGGTGCTCCGGCGCAGTATGCCTGGGGTATCGCTCTTGGTTTGGCCGTGACCTTGGTCTGGCTGTACACGGAGATTCTCCGTCTGCTGAGCTACTTCAGGGATTAAGTAGTCTCATACCGCTTCTGCGAATCCGGCGGCTGGCACCACAAGCCTCGTGGTTGCTGGCCGCCGGTTTCTTTGTGCGTGTGGCGCACATCTTTTGAAGTGGGGGCGCCCGTGAGGTGCGGGCGGGATCTTGCCCGACTTAGGTCATTTTAGTGCGGAAACCCCACCCCACCGCCGTAAACGCCCGGTAGCAATGTTAAGAGTGACGTTGCGGCACCCACCCAAGACCTAAGTCGGGACACAACGACCGTTTCTGTAGAGAACTGCATGTCTCTTCGCGAAACGGATTACCTTCCTTGCTCCCCTTGCAGCGCGCAACGTCGGCGTGCCTCCATCGACGTGCTGGAGGCATCTGACAAAGGGCGTCTGACAAAAGGCATCAGCCATAAGGCGTTTTCACGGCCAAAAACGCCCTTTACTCAGAGCAGATGGCGTTTTCAGGCTCAAAGATGCCTTCTGCCAGATGCCTTGTGCAGGACGCCTTCCTGACCTAGGCGGATTTAGTGCGGAACGATCCCGCCCCACCGCCGAACAACACCAGGTAGCAGTCTCAAGAGAGTCGGTGCTCACCCACCCATGACCTAAGTCGGGTCTTTTGGGGAAGGTGCGTAGCGCACGGTAGGTGCGAGCGGGATCTTGGCATCGACTGGTGCGAGTTGATACAGATTGCAACAGTGAGAACAGGATTTCCCTTCGCAAATATCCATTTTGCGTACCAATTGCGGTACAGGTGGCCAGTTCCTAAAGTCGTGTGACGTGGATGACTGCGGAGGAAGCTATGGTTGCAAAGATGGGGTGCTGTACGGTTCTTGTGGGTGAAATGTTCGAATTCTTGGATGGGTGAGTCTTGGCCTTGCTGCAAATGGGCGCCGTCCGTCGGAAGCTCGGCAACGACACCGGTAAGCATCTGTTTCTGCGCTTAGCTCTGAGCTTGCAGTGATCATGCCGGCGGATTGGGTTTCTCATGTTTCCCACAGGCGCGATGCTCTAAGGGGCGTGCAACAAAGGGGCAAGATTCTTGCTCAATCGACGAAAAACGACACCCCGAAAATTGACAGTGTTGTAATTCGGGTACCCCCAATTGGTTATAATCGGTAGCCAAGACACATGTAGTTCACGGTGCGTACTCAAGCTCTATACAGGCTGCGACCAGCTGTTATTGACGGATGATTCTATTAGAATGGTCGAATAGTTACAATAAATTTGTATATAGAAAATGACTAATTTGGCACTGGCGCGACTTCTTGTTCCTTCTCGTGCATTCTGGTCGCAGAAGTCGCTCGGAGCTTAAAGCTCAAGGGAGGGGCTTCTAACGGTCAGGAAAGTTAGTTGAAGGGACACCATGAAGCGAATCGGGGGCCTTGTGATGATGGCGGTTTGTATCGGGGTGCTGTCAAACTGCGCGTCACCGCTCGGCCTCAGTGTTCGTGGCGATGGTAGTAACGCGGGGGACTTTCGCAATTCTCCTGACATGAAAGCCGGCGGTGGCTCAGTGGACTCGGGGGTCGCTGATGCCACCGCCACGACGGCGCGAGAGTCTTTAGCTCCAAGTGAGCAGTCTCGTGCAGGCGGTGGGTTACTTCCGCCGCTCGGTGAATTTGACCGGACAGTGCCTGGATTCCAGGTGTTTGATCCTTGTTCAGAAATACCCAATGAAAAATTCTCGGAGTTGAGCTTAGAGATGACTTCGACTCCTGAAAGAGAGAGTGGGTACCGAACTTGCTATTTCTCAAAAGATTTGGGTAATGGCAGAGAAGCTGCTGTAGCCCTTGGAGCACAGCATGAGAAAATGGATAGCATTCGTGAGCTTTATCCTCAGGCTTTTCCATTTATGGAAGAAGTGAACGAAGATATCTACACCGTAGAAGACACATTTGTGAGGGGCACGAGTTGCACGTCTTACGTTGAAACTATTCGTGGTGTCGTTTCAGTTGCATGGACGGAACTAGCTGCCGAGGTTTCAATGAAGGAAAAATGTGAACAATCAAGAAACTTACTTTTAGAACTTGTCTAAATAGAGGGGCTCGGGAAATGATCATTAACCAAAATGCGCTATCGCAAGAAGTATCGCGTGTATCTGAACTTGGGAAGAGACTTCAACATGCCTCGAGTGGCGCGCACAGTCCACTCGATGGTGGATTCTCCACCATCACCGGCCTAAGTGAGGTCGGCACAATCCACCAGCGTGTGCTGGCAACGGATCCGGGGTCGGCGCGAAATTCTTTAGAGGGGTTTAGGGGACAGGTTTCTTGGCTCGGGGAGACACTCAAAACTGAGCTAGCAAGCTTCGAATCGCAGGATGAGCTTACGAGTCGGGGGTTGGATGTCGCTGACGCTGGTGGGGGAGGCGGGGCGGTATCGATGCCGATCGTGTCGCAACCAGACCCGGGATACAGCCCGTTTGGGTTTACCATCCCGATCGTGGACACCGGTGCTTCCATCATGGGCTTAGCATCGAATCTGTTTAGCACGCGCTTCTGGGATGTGTCGGAAGCGAATGCGCGGTGGGGCGCTTTGAGTGGGGAAGTCGCAGAAATCGTTGCGGGTCTTGAAAACTCGGCCGCGTCTTTGGAAGCCGAGAACGACAGTGAAGCCACCACACGCGCAGCGCAGAAGATTCGTGAAGTTGCGCAGGCGGGTACACACTTCATTGCCAATGCGAGCGTCATGCAACAGAAGCTGTTCGGCTTCCAAGCGCAGCTGATGAATGTTCAGCCGGAAGCCATTGCCTTGGCCTTTGAGGTGGCGGCAATCCCAGAGCCTGCTACGCGTCAAGCCGCTGAACAAGCAGCCTTGGTCTATATGCAGGGCGTCCTTCAGCAGCAAGTGATTTCCGCTATGCCGTATCAGCATGCGCTTATGGACGCAGCGCCGCCCAGCGGCGGCGGAGACACCAGTACCCACTTTGGGGCAGTCATGGGCGACGGAAATCGCTACAACACCGATGGAGTCACATGGCCGAAGCCAATAGCCGAAGCGATAGAAAACGGCACCATGGGCCCAGGCTCCTTTGGCGTTGCGGATGGCCACATCCAAGGTCTGGAAAGCGTGGGGATGGGGGCTGACGATATCGCGCGCTTTCACAATGAGCTACACAATCGTGGGCGCAGCATCCTCAGCGAGCTTGGTTTCGGAGACGCATTAGCGCCGATCAATGCAGGCGAGGTGAATACCTCGGCTGCCAACGCAGGCTTGAGCGCCCTTGATCCCGTTCGGGGAGGAGCGCCAGGATCGTTGGCAGCTACCAGCGGAGCGGCAAACATGCCAGCTGGTGTAAACGGGCTCGGAGGTCTAGGCAGCGGCGCTGTAGGCCAGGGATTGGGAGCCATCGGTCTTGCTGATGGCCGTGGGAACAAGCTTCCCGGAGGCGTGGCAGGCCACAGCGGTCGCTTGCCGGAAATGTCGGCGAATCCAACGACAAACGCAGCGGGGTTCGGAGGCGCGGGCGCTTCATTCGGTGGGCCGCAGACCGGAACGCATCCGGTATTAGGAGGCCTTCCTGGGGCCGTAACGGGAACTGGACAACAGAGGGAAGGGCGGACGTCGCTAAGCGGAGGCGGCCTCGTCGGAGGTGGTGCCATCAGTACGGGAGGTTCCGGGGGCGTCGGCAACGCTGGTGGCGCTGGTGGTGTCCTGGGAGCCCCGGGCGGAGCGGGTAGTGCGAGGCAGGGCGTCGGCAGTGCCCGCGGTGCGGGGATGCGCATGATGCCCATGATGGGTGGCATGGCACGCGGCGGCGAAGGCGAAAGGCGGGTCAAGTCCGTCACGACTCAAGTAGAACGCGACCCCAACCGCCGTGATCTACTCGGCGAAGCACCCGCAGTACTGCCAGGGGTTATCGGGGATTGGGTCCGGGAGGCAAAGTAGAAAAAGACGACGGACCCCAGAAAGCTAAAAGCGGCGCCCCAACTATCGGGACGCCGCTTCTTTGCCAGTTGCCGTTGAACCTACTGCTGAACCGGAGCAGTGGTGTATTCAGCCGGAGCAACCTCGGTTGCAGCAACGGCTTCGGACTCAGTGGCTGCTTCGGACTCAGCCGCAGCCTCGGAGGGGGCGGCTGCACCTGCGCCGGGAGCCTCACCGGCAAAGGAAGCGCCGGTGTCAACCTTCTCAGAGGAATCCTGTTGGTTCGGAGGGTGGCAGGCAGCGAGGGTGAGGCCAGCGGAGAAAACCAAACCAGCGGCAGCGAAACGAGTGAACTTCTTCATGGGTTAAAACTCTTTCTCGGAAAAACGATGACCTAAGAGCAGTATAAATTAGGACTTGCGCGGAGTGGCAGCCTTTGCGGAATCATAAGGTGCCGCAGAGACCACGGTGACCGACAAGGTCTTGCCATTCGGCGCCGTGTACTCGCGGGTCTCGCCCTCAGCAGCACCCAGGAGTGCAGCGCCCAGCGGGGACTGCTCGGAGTAGGTCTCCAAGTCCTTGTTATCGGAAGCAGCGGCGCGGGTACCGATGAGGAAGGTCTCGCGGTCCTCCTCGTCGCCGTTGTAGTACACGTGCACAACGGAACCGATGTGGGCAACACCCTCCTGGACGGCGGTGCGCTCGGTGGTGGAGTTCGCCAGAACCTCGGAGATCTGCTTGATGCGGGCCTCTTCCTGGTCCTGCATCTCACGGGCTGCGTCGTAACCCGCGTTCTCCTTGAGGTCACCTTCCTCGCGGCGCTCATTAATCTCCGCGGCGACGACCGGGCGGTGGTCGATGAGGGCCTGCAGCTCGGCCTCGAGCTTGGCCTTGGTTTCCGGGGTAATGTACTGCTTCTGCTGCTCAGCCATAGTGCAACCTTCCGTTTACGGTTCCTAATGAACGGGTCTACTTCTCATTGGATGGGCCAGAAAGCGCAGGTGGCGCGGCCCATTCAGAACGCTCAACATACTAGCACAGCTGGGCTTTTACTCGCCGGTAGCCTCACCCGCTGTATCCATCGTGCTGGTGTCCAAATAGGACGGGATGCTTCCGGAGCAACCGTAGGCGCCACCGGCGACGGCTCTGTGGTTGGTGGGGATATCCACCGCGATGCGTTGAGCGGACTCACCGCCAGCAGGCACGGCGACCTCGCGGCGCCCCACCTCAGCCTTGGAGTAGTCGAAGGCCTGGACAATGCAGTATGCAGGTTCTTCCACGCGGTTGCGGGTGATGTCTACCCACACGCGCGCTGTGTCATCAGACAGAATCTCGTGGGTGACGTAGGAGATATCTGCGTTGACCTTTTGCTGGCTGCGGAAATACTGAACGCCGTAGACAATGGCCGCAATCAACATAGCCAGGAATACCAGCACCAGTGCCCGGTTGGTCCATGAACCTTTTGTGCGAGTGGACTGAGAGGAAGAACCGTAGCGGGACTGCGAGCGTGCGGGTTGAGAAGCAGGTTGGGCGTCAGACATGAGTCTGATTCTATCCAACAGTCGCCGCGAAGAAACTATCCACTAGACTAGGCCTCTGTTTAATGCCTCTGTATTAATGAGGCGAAGTAGGGACGATGTAGGGAGATGTATCACCCAGTGAGCACGAAGCGCCTTTTGGCTATCCACGCGCACCCTGACGATGAGTCCTCGAAGGGTGCTGCGACGACAGCAAAATATGCCGCGGAGGGGGCGGAAGTCCTCGTCGTGACCTGCACCGGTGGCGAGAGGGGAGATATTATCAACCCGGCCATGGATCGCCCCGGTGTCCTTGAGAATATGGGCAGCATTCGCCGTGAGGAAATGGCGAAAGCAGCCGCCGCCTTGGGCGTGCAACATCGCTGGCTTGGGCACATTGATTCGGGCCTTCCTGGTAACCCGCTCGCGCCCAATATCAAGGACTTACTACCTGAGGGCTGCTTTGCGCTTAAGGAAGATGATGACGTAGCCCAAGAGCTGGTTGAAATCATCCGTGAGTTCCGGCCCCACGTCATTATTACCTACGACGAGAACGGCGGCTATCCGCACCCGGATCACCTCATGGTGTACCGCGCGTCCATGCTGGCGTGGGAAAACGCGGGTGACGCGGCATACCACCCAGAATTGGGTGAGCCGTGGGAGCCGCAGAAGCTGTACTACACGCATGGCTTCGTATACCAAAGGATGAAGATCTTCCATGATCTTCTTCTGGAGGAAGGCAAGATCAGTCCATATGAGCCGATGCTGGCGCGCTGGGATACGACGTTCGGAGACATCATGGCGCGGGTAACCACACAGGTCGAATGCGCGGATTACTTCCAGAATCGTGAGGATGCGCTCCGTGCGCACGCAACCCAAATTGATCCAGCCGGTGCCTTCCTAGCCACGCCCGTGTCCGTACAGCAGGAGCACTGGCCCACGGAGGAATTCGAGTTGGCCAAAACTCGCGTTTCTACTGCACTGCCGGAAGATGATTTATTTGCGGGAATTCCAGAAGTAGGGGAGTCTTAAAGCATGAACGCTTTCTACCTCGCAGCGCACGACGTCGCCCTGCTCGCCCAAGGAAGCCAAAGCGGGCCGGTTGGACCGGAGTTTGGTAAGGCTTCGCCTATTGGTCTGCTCATCCTCGCACTGATGGGTGTTGCTGTCCTTTTTGCAGGCTGGAATTTTCACCGCCGCTATTCGCGCTTCCGTCGTCGAACCATGTTTGCGCAGGATCACGGCATCGATCCGTTCAATGATGAGGCGATCGATTCAGCAATGAAGGAAGCCGGCATCCTCGATAACAGCAAGAAGTCCATCTTTTAAGGTAGAGGACGATTCCCACCGTGAAGTTCCTAAGCCAGCTCCTGTACCCCCTGTACGAAGCGCGTCTGACACGTGAAATCAAGAACAAGCCGCAACCACGCCACGTGGCAATCATGGCTGATGGCAACCGCCGCTGGGCGCGCGAGGCTGGATTTACGGATATCAGCCACGGCCACCGGCAGGGCGCGCGGAAGATCAGCGAGATGATCTCCTGGTGCCAGGGCACCGACATCGAGGTTGTCACTATCTACCTGCTCTCGACGGAGAACCTGAAGCGCAGCGAGCAGGAGGTGCAGCTGCTCTTCGACATCATCTCGGATGTCGTCACGCACCTCTCCCAAGGGGACTTGGATTGCCAGATCCGGCTCGTTGGGCACCTAGATCTGCTCCCTGAACAGGTCACGGCCAAGATGCAAAGCGCGGCTGAGGCTACGGAGGATCACCAGGGCGTCATCGTCAACATTGCGGTCGGTTATGGTGGGCGCCAGGAGATTGTGGACGCCGTGCAGAGTTTCATTCGTGGCGAAGCCCGCAAGGGGTTGAGCGCTGAGGAAATTGCGGACAACGTGACGGCGGAGGCCATTACGGGCAACCTCTATACCAAGGGTTTGCCTGACCCCGATCTCGTCATTCGTACCTCCGGCGAGCAGAGGCTGTCCGGCTTTCTGCTGTGGCAGGCCGCTTACTCGGAGATCTGGTTCACGGATACCTATTGGCCCGCATTCCGCCGGGTGGATTTCCTGCGCGCCTTGCGTGACTATTCACAGCGCTCGCGCCGCTTCGGCCGCTAGCTCTGGCGATCGGGCTAGAGCTTACGCATCCTCACCCGGTCAACCAGGTGGTGCGAGCCCTTGCACAGAACCAGGGAGGCGCGTACCCGGGTGGGCAAAATGTTCTCGATGAGGTTGGGCAGGTTGATGGACTGCCAGATTTCACGGGCCTGCACGTAGGCCTCCTCGTCCGTCATGTCCGCGAAGGACGCGAAGTGCGCCCCTGGTTCGCGGAAGGCAGTGTGGCGGAGCTTGAGGAAGCGATCAATGTACCACTTTTCGATGTCGTCGACTCGGGCGTCCACGTAAACAGAGAAGTCGAACAGGTCCGAAACCATGAGGGTCGGCCCGGTTTGTAAGACGTTGAGGCCTTCCAAAATGAGGATGTCCGGCTGGCGAACCTCCTGAAACTCACCAGGAACAATGTCATAAGACACATGCGAGTACAACGGTGCGGTTACCAGCGGCTTGCCGGACTTAACGTCGGTAACAAAACGCATGAGCGCGCGACGGTCATAAGACTCCGGGTAGCCCTTGCGCTGCATAAGCCCGTGCTCTTTAAGATACGCGGTGGGGTAGAGGAACCCGTCGGTGGTGACCAGATCAACCTTCGGGTGGGAATCCCAGCGCTGTAGAAGAACTTGGAGCAAGCGCGCGGTCGTTGACTTGCCCACCGCGACGGAGCCGGCAACGCCGATGACGAAAGGAACGTGCGTGGGTGGGTTTCCTAAGAATGCCTCGGTAGCGGTGGTGAGTTTTTGGCGGGCCTCAACCTGCATGTGAATAAGACGGGATAACGGCAGATAGACCTCAGCCACCTCAGTGAGGTCGATGCGGTCACCGATGCCACGAAGTTTTTCCACCTCGGTCGCCGTTAGCACCTGTGGCATGGATTTACGCAGGGCACGCCACGTATCGCGGTCAAAATCGAGGTACGGGCTCGCATCGGTCATTCGCGCCATGCCGACTATTGTTCCACTCAACAGAGCGCCTGTGGCAATCGCCCCGAATGAAAAGATTCGAGGAGGCCCCCACGCGGGGGATGCGGGCGTTAGGATGTAGAACTAGCTTCCGCGATTGCAGAGCCGGTGGTGTCGTGCCGCGGGCGGGCGCCGCGGGCTTCATTGACCACCTCTACGAAGGGACATCACGCTTTCATGACCACTACGAACAATTCAGACGTGCGCTACCAGGAGATGCGCGATCTCGACCCCGAGGTCTTTGCTGCTATTAACGGTGAGATTGCTCGTCAGCGCGATACCCTCGAGATGATCGCGTCGGAAAACTTCGTCCCCCGCGCGGTTCTGCAGGCGCAGGGCTCTGTTCTGACCAACAAGTATGCCGAGGGCTACCCGGGGCGCCGCTATTACGGCGGCTGCGAGCACGTTGACATCGTAGAAGATCTGGCTCGTGATCGTGCCAAGGCGCTTTTCGGCGCTGATTTTGCCAACGTCCAGCCCCACTCCGGCGCCCAGGCCAATGCTGCTGTGCTGGCGTCGCTGATCCAGCCGGGTGACAAGATCATGGGCCTGTCCTTGGCTCATGGTGGGCACCTGACCCACGGCATGAAGCTGAACTTCTCCGGCAAGCTTTACGACGTTGCCGCGTACGAGGTTGACCCGGAGACCATGCGCCTTGACATGGATAAGGTGCGCGAGCAGGCGCTGGCAGAAAAGCCCCAGGTGATCATCGCTGGTTGGTCCGCTTACCCGCGCACCATTGATTTCGAGGCTTTCCGCTCCATCGCAGATGAGGTCGGTGCGTACCTGTGGACGGATATGGCGCACTTCGCGGGCCTCGTGGCAGCTGGGCTGCACCCCTCCCCGGTGCCGCACTCCGATGTCGTGTCTTCCACCGTGCACAAGACGCTGGGCGGCCCTCGTTCCGGTCTCATCCTGGCCAAGCAGGATTTTGCCAAGAAGATCAACTCCAACGTCTTCCCGGGGCAGCAGGGCGGGCCGCTCATGCACGTCATCGCGGCGAAGGCTATCGCGCTGAAGATCGCGGCCACCGAGGAATTCAAGGAGCGCCAGGAGCGAACCCTGGAAGGTGCTCGCATTCTGGCTGAGCGTCTGACTGCCGAGGATTGCACCAAGGCGGGCGTCGACGTCCTCACTGGCGGCACCGACGTGCATCTTGTCCTAGCGGACCTGCGCAACTCCGAGCTCGATGGCCAGCAGGCGGAGGACCTCCTCCACGAGGTTGGCATCACCGTGAACCGCAATGCGGTGCCGAACGATCCGCGCCCGCCGATGGTCACCTCCGGCCTACGCATTGGTACCCCGGCCCTGGCTACCCGCGGCCTCGACACGGCGGCCTTCACCGAGGTTGCCGACGTTATCGGTACTGCACTGGCAAACGGTAAGAACGCGGACGTCGCCAAGCTGCGCGCCCGCGTTGAGAAGGTCGCCGCGGACTTCCCGCTCTACGACGGCCTTGAGGACTGGAAGCTGGTCTAAGCTTCCTTGCGCTCTTCAGCGTGGGCTTTCCGGGCGGCTTCGAGCCACTCGGGCATCGCGCTGAGGAGCTCTTTAATTTCCGCGGTGGTGAGAGGGCGGTCCATCTCGTTCTTCTTCAGCGAGGTCACGGAGATTCCCAGCTTTTGTGCCACGACCGGGCGCGGGTGCGGGCCCTCGCGGCGTAGGGTAGCGAGCCACTCCGGCGGGTTCTCCTGTAAGTCGCGCAGCTGCGCATGGGTTACCGCGTTGGCTTGAAACTCCTCCGGGGCGGCCGGCAGGTAGATGCCCAACTTCTTCGCTGCGGTTTGCGCACGCATGGCGGTGCCGGAAGGCTGCTGGGTTTCGTTGGCTGGGGTTTCACTATTCGGGGTATCAGTCACGCTCACAACGCTAGCAGCACCGTAGTATGAGGTGCATGCTCCGCCTTGTCTTTTCCACTGGCACAGAACCCGGCAAATGGTTTCGTCGCTACCGTGATTCACATCCACCAGAGTCCCTGGTAACCGTCGACGCCGATGACGCGATGGACGTTCTTCTTGCTCATGAGGCAGATCTAGCGCTGACCCGCTTGCCGGATTCGCGGGTTGATGACAGCTTCCACGTCGTCCAGCTCTACGAGGAAGCACCCGGCATCGCCGTTCCGAAAGATTCTGTCTACGCGGAGGTTGGGGAGGACGTCACGCAGGAGGATGTTGCCGAAGAAATAGTGAATTACCGGATTGCGCAGGACGGCAGCGTCGATGTTCCGGCGCTGCGCACCGCTTTGCAGGTCGTGGCAGCCAACGTGGGCGTAGCCATCGCGCCGCGGCCTTTGTTGAAGGTGCTGAGCAAGAAGCAGGTCGTGGCACTGGGCTTGGAGGACCCCACTGTGGCTCGCACAGTGATTGCACTGGTGTGGCGCCGGGCTGATGACGGCGATGAGATCCAAGACTTCGTCGGGGTCGCAAAGGGAAGGACGCGGAATTCATCCCGCAATGCCGCTCCGAAACGCAGCGCACGCGACAAAGCAAAAGCTAAGCAAGCGCGCAGAAAGTCCCAAGAAAAGCCTCAAAGAGGCTCGGCTTCCAAACCGTTATCAAAAAGATATAGGGGTTCTCAACAGCGGAAACGGAGATAAAGCAACGTCTTTGTTGTCAAATCATAGGTTCTGTGGTGGCAGGAAGTGCTGGCCATGCCTACGGTGGGCATCGTTCTCAACAAAAGTACTTAGAACAGTGCTCAACTAGACAGAAAGGCTTAAGAATATGAAGAAGATGACTCGTCGTTTCGCCGCAGGTATCGCCGCCGCCACCCTGTCCCTGGGTGTCGTTGCTTGTTCCGATGCTGAGGATGCCGCTAAGGATGCTGGCGACGCTGCTCAGTCCGCTGCGTCCGACGCTACCGATGCTGCCGGTTCTGCCGCTAAGGACGCAAAGGATTCCATGAAGGACTCCGAGTCCGCCGATTCTTCCGAGGCCGAGGGCTCTGAGGGAGCCGAAGGCAGCGAAGGTGCCGATTCTTCTGAGTCGGACTCCGCCGAGTCGAAGGATGGTTCCGGCGCTGAGGGCGACAAGGAGAGCGTGTCCACCGCCAATGGTGACGTAGAGGTTCCTTCTGATTTCGCTCAGGCCATCAAGGAGAAGGCTGCTGAGTGGGGCGATCCGGAATCCATTGAAAACACCGACAAGGGAAGCGTTGCTACCTTTGCCAAGGACAAGCTGCTGGCATTCGGTGAGGGTGACGGCACCCAGCCGATCATCGGCAAGATCGCAGAGACCTGGACCGAGGAAGGCGGCCTAGAGAGCAAGGTTGGCCTGCCGACTGGCCCGGAGCAGGCCGAGGGCAACGGCTGGGTACAGGAGTTCACCAATGGCACCATCTCCTGGATGCAGGGTGAGTCCGGTGAGTACGAGGCCACCATCAACTAAGCGCTCATAAAACGGCTCGCTGCCTTGTGAGCTAAAGCGACAAAGCTCCGCACTGATAACACGGTGCGGAGCTTCTTCGTTTTTCACGGTCAACGCGTGAAAGTGCAGGGCCGAAGAATGTAGCTGCAGTGTTGGGGGAGTGGGGGAGAGACGACAGGCTCGTAGAGCCTGATGGGAATGGTGTGACGCTGGTGATTGTCGTTTTAATACTGTTCATCTTGCACCCATGTAATTTCAACCTTTGCTCTCTAGCGTGGACGGTGTCCGGAAGCTAAGAACAGGCTCCGGACAGTTCGAAAACCACCAGCTTCACCATGCCGTCCCAGGTCGATGAGTTGGGGCGGGCATAACAAGGGAGAACCCTGCCGCTATGACCGATCCTTCCGTCCTCACCGAGCAGCCGCATGAGGCCTCTGTTTTGACCAAGACCTATGTCATCGATACGTCCGTCCTTCTCTCAGATCCCTGGGCGTTGCGTAAGTTCGCTGAACACGATGTGGTACTGCCCATCGTCGTTATTTCTGAGTTGGAAGGAAAACGTCATCACCCGGAGCTTGGCTGGTTCGCCCGCCAAGCTCTTCGCTTTTTGGAGGACCTTCGCGCTACCTATGAGGCGTTGGACCAGCCCCTGCCCGTAAATGCAGCGGGCGGGACTTTGCGCGTGGAACTCAACCACCAGGATCAATCCTTGTTGCCAGCGGCCTTTCGCGGGCCGGAGGGAGATCACCGGATTCTGGCCTGCGCGCTGAATCTCCAGCATGAGGGCAAGGACACCGTCCTGGTGACTAAGGACGTCCCATTGCGTGTCAAGGCTGGTGCTGTAGGCCTGCAGGCGGATGAATACCATGCGCAGGACGTCGTGCTCACCGGTTACACCGGCATGGCTACGGTGCCCACCAGCGCTGAGGTCATCGATGAGCTCTACGGGGAGGGCGAGGTGCTTATCGACGGATCCGTGACCACCGCCGGCACCCGCGTCGAGGACCTGCCGGTGCACTGTGGCATTACGCTGCAGGCGGGCGGGCAGTCCGCTCTGGGCCGGATGACGGCTGAGGGCACCGTTCGCTTGGTGCGCGGCGATGCGAATGTCTTTGGCCTGCAAGGCCGCTCTGCTGAGCAGCGCGTTGCCCTGGACCTTCTCTTGGATCCCTCTGTTGGAATCATGTCCATCGGAGGCAGGGCGGGCACTGGTAAGTCCGCGCTGGCGTTGTGTGCTGGCTTGGAGGCAGTGCTGGAGCGCGGCGAACACCGTCGCATCGTGGTGTTTCGCCCCATGTATGCGGTGGGCGGGCAGTCCCTGGGATATCTGCCGGGCTCTGAAAGCGAGAAGATGAATCCATGGGCGCAGGCCGTCTATGACACTCTGGAAGGTCTGGTATCCGAAAACGTCATGGACGAAGTCCAGGACCGCGGATTGCTGGAGGTTCTCCCGTTGACCCATATTCGCGGCCGCAGCCTGCATGATTCTTTCGTCATCGTTGATGAGGCCCAATCGCTTGAGCGCAATGTGCTGTTGACTGTTTTGTCGCGCTTGGGGCGTGGCTCCCGAGTTGTACTGACGCATGATGTTGCCCAGCGCGATAACTTGCGCGTTGGCCGCCACGACGGCGTGCAGGCAGTCATTGAAAAACTTAAAGGGCGTGAGCTCTTTGCACACGTCACGCTGCAACGCTCTGAGCGCTCTGCCATTGCAGAGCTGGTCACCGATCTGCTGGAAGGCGAAAGCTAACGCGTTCGCGCGTGGCGATCTCCCTGCCTTCAGCTTGGCATGAGCGCCGTGTGCTCAGTAATAATTGTTCCATGAGCGACAACGCGAAAGACAAGAAGAAGGATTTCCGCATCCGTCCCTTCAACGCGGCGGACTATCCGCAGATGCGAGAAATCTATGAGCAGGGCCTCAACACTGGCCACGCTACCTACGAGACCCGCTCGTTGACCTTTGAAGAGTTCAAAAACGTCAAAATCATGGCGTCAGTCTTCGTCGCTGTTGAGGCGGAGGATGATTCAAAGGTTCTCGGTTGGGTGTGCGCCGCGCAGGCGTCTACCCGCACCGTGTTCCACGGCGTCGTCGAGGATTCCATCTACCTGAGCAAGGAAGCCCAGGGAAGGGGCATCGGTGGCGCTTTGCTGGATCAGCTCATCGAGGTCTGCCGCGACCTGCATAAGTGGGCTATCCACTCGTGGATCTTCCCGGAGAACGAAGGTTCCGCCGGCCTCCACAAGTCCCGCGGCTTCGTCAAGGTAGGCACGTACTCCCACATGGCAAAGATGACCTACGGTGAGCTCGCCGGCCAGTGGCGTGATACGGACGTGTACGAGCTTCTTCTGCCGAAGCCCGAGGAGAAGAAGGCAGCAGCCAACCAGAAGAGAAAGTAATTATCCTGCTTTTCTAATGGAAGGGCATGAGTGGGGATAGAATTAAAGCTGTTCTCATTTCCCCTCGCTTAGAAGGTGAAGCATGTCCTTGCGCACTTCTGTCCTTGCCCTTACTACAGCCGTAGCCGTGTCGGCGGGTGCTTTTTCCGCACCTGTTGCCACGGCAGCAACCTATCCGTCGGCTGGTTCCGTTCCCGTGGCCGAGCTCGACGTTAATCAGCCTAACGGCGCTCTGGCCTATGTCTTTGCCGAGCCAGTGATGCAGTCCGACATCGACCTGGTGACCCGCCAAGTTCGCGAGTTGCGCGGCAAAGCCTGGGACGCCAATCTGCCCTTCAACGGCGGAACCCTGCAGCAGGCCGCTAGTGCCGCTGGCTACCGCACCCGCGACGCATATGTGAATTCAATCTCCTGGGATCGCGGTCTCGAGCACGCGGTTTTGCAGCGTGCTGCTGAGGGAAACTTCTTGTTTGATCATCGCCGCGCAGTTGGCACACGTACTCCTGAAATCCTGGACAATTACAATACGTTGGACAACCTGACCACGACGGACATGGAACATGCCGTTGAATCGTGGTCTACAAGCAGAAGCGGCGGTCCCAGCGAGTGGGACTACCTTGTCCGAGAGAACGGCCAATGGTCAACAAATAATGGCCACCTGTACACGATTCTTAATCCTGAATACGTGAAGTTTGCGCAGGCTCAAATCGGAGAAGTGACAGCTGGTCTCTATTCGGCCGATGATAAGCCGTCCGAACCGGCGCGGTTGGCGGCCGGTCGCCATGCATTCCCCATCGCCGTGCCGGAAAGCGCTATAAACCGTGCTGAACTGATGGCCACGGGAGGCACCTCGGTCGGAAGCCAAGGAAGCCTGGGTTTGCGCATCGATGGATTCTGGGGAGCGAAGCTGGGGGTTCCGGTGGCGGCGCCCAGCAGTAGCGACCCAGAGGTCCTTGAAGTCAACGAGGACGGAACCTACACAGCAAAGTCTGAGGGCACCGCGACCGTCACCTTTAACACCTATGTTCTGCGCAATGGCCAGGCAAAGGTCTCGGATAACCAGATCACCAAGACCGTGAAGGTGACCAAGAAGTCCCTCGGCGGGGACTTGAGCTCCGGCGGCACGAACATTGGTGCCATCGTGGGCATCCTCGCCGGCGTGCTCGCGCTCATCGGCGTGGCTGCCCAGGTAGCACGCCAGTTGGGAATCTTGCGCTAAGCATCGTGACAATAAGAAATCCTCGCTACGTGAATGCTCGTAGCGAGGATTCGTTCTTACTTCACCCGGTTTCTACGCCGAGGGGACATCCCAGCTCCCAGACCACCGTTGCTCGTCGTCAAGCGCCAGCTTGTCTCGAAGCAGTGGCTTCTAATCAATCGTCTCCTTGAGGTGCTCCTCGCGGACGGGGAGGATGAGGAGGAGCGCGATGATGGCCATAGGAACCATCAGCAGGATGACGGGGGTTAGGCCGTCGTTGTAAGCGTTGAGGATAACGTCCTTGATGGGGTCCGGCAGCTGAGCAACCAGCGCCGGGGTAAGGCTGGAGGAACCACCATTGGCGCTGGCAAACTTCTCCGCGAAGGGCTTGCCTGCCTCACCCATGGACTTGATGGCAGCGGGCATGTTGGCGGCCATTTCATCCTTCATGTTGTGGATGAAGAGGGAGCCGACGAGGGACGCGCCGATGGCGGAACCGATCTGACGGAAGAAGTTATTTGCGGCAGTCGCGGTTCCGACGAGGGCGATGGGGAAGGAGTTCTGGACAATGAGGACCAGAACCTGCATGACGAAGCCAAGGCCGATGCCGAAGACGAGGAATTCTGCACCGAGCTGGGTCAGAGAGGTGTCTGCAGTCAGCTTGGACATCCAGAACAGCGCGCCAGCAGTGATTGCTAGGCCGATGATGGGGTAGCGCTTGTAGTGACCGGTGCGGGCGATGATGAAACCGACGGCTGTGGAGGTTCCGATCATGCCGACCATCATCGGGATCATCATGAGACCCGCCTTGGTCGGGGTCAAAGTGTGAACCATCTGCAGGTAGGTTGGCATGTAGCCCAGCACTCCGAACATCGCCAGGCCCAGCACCATGCCGGCTGCGGTCGTGAGAACCATGTTGCGGTTCTTGAACAGCTGTACCGGGATGAGCGGCTCCTTAGCCTTGGATTCCACAAAGACAGTAATGATGGCGCCGATGATGACGGTGACACCAAGGCCGAGGATGATCGGGTCGGACCACTCGTATTGGGTTCCGCCCCAGGTCGTCATAAGGATCAGGGAGGCGGTGGTGATGGAGATGAAGATGGCGCCGAGGAGGTCAAACTTGCGCAGGTCGGTATCGCCGACGCGTAGGTGGAGGACCAGGGTGCATACGATGATAGCGAGCAGACCCAGCGGGATGTTCATCCACATGCCCCAGCGCCAGCCCGGGCCGTCAGTGAACCAGCCACCGAGGACTGGGCCGAGGACGGAGGAGAGTCCAAAGACGCCGCCCATGATGCCCATGAACTTGCCGCGCTCACGGGAGGTGGTGACCTCCGCGATGATGGATTGGGAGGAAATCATCATGAAACCAGCGCCGAAACCCTGCACGGCGCGGCCAATGATGAGCAGGTTCATCGAATCAGCGAAGCCGCCGAGCGTGGAGCCGATGACGAAGACGCCGATGCCGCCAATGTAGAGCCACTTGCGGCCCATCATGTCACCGAGCTTGCCGGAGATAGGCATGGCGATTGTCATCATGACCAAGAAGGCGGAGATGACCCAGCTCATGTGGTCCACGCCGCCGAGCTCGCCGACGATGGTGGGTAGAGCGGTGGCAAAAATCATCTGGCCCAAAGAGCTCATCAGCATGGTGAGCACGAGGGCGGAGAATACGAGGGCAAGGTTGTTATCCGGCTTGCCGCTGCCGGCCTGAGAGGCCGGCTTAGCCGCGGTATCTACCATGTCAGTCCTTTCGAAAATTTATTAATGAGTGTGAGCGCAGATTCGAAGCGTGCCTCAAAGGGGATGTCGCAGCTGAAATCTGGCGACGCAGTGGCTATCCAGAATGCTTCCCTGATAGCAAAGGCAATGAGTATCGCCTCAGTCTCAGCCGTGACCTCGGGCATCTGCCGCAAGGAGGGATCCTGGTCAAGGCGCTCGGTGATGAGCCCCAGGATCTCGTTCGACTTGGCCCGCTTACGGCTGAGTGCCGCCGCCGCGGCATCGCTGTCCCCAGAGATCCGACGGCGACGTTCAGCGATGACCTCGTTGACATGCTGGCCAACGAGGTGTCCTTTAACTAGGTCGACCGCCAGCCTGAAAACGCTATCCGTAGGGGCGCTAAGGAAAGCCTTCTTCTGTTCCTCTGTGAAGTCGTGACTCGGCGCACCGAGCACAGCAGTGTCTTTGGAATCAAAATAATTAAAAAAGGTGCGCCGAGAAATCCCCGCTGCGTCGCAGATTTCCTCGACGGTAACGTCGGCGAATCCACGCTCATCCACGAGACGGGTGGCGGCGTCTTCGATTCGCAGGCGCGTCTTGAGGCGCTTCTGCTCGCGTAATGACATTTCTTCTTGCACAGAGTGCAACAGTACACCCAGTGCAAATTTGCACCAAGTGCAATTCGAGTGATTTTTGAAAGGGAGATCTAAAAATATGACGGTGGTTACTATGACGCTGAGCGTGGGCGTTGAAAACGACGAAGGCCGCCCTCCCGAAGGAGAGCGGCGGCGTTCGCGAAAGCGAGCTTAGAAGTTGTCGCGGTCGCGGTTGGTCATGGTGAGAACGTTGAGGCGCTCATCGAGCTCCTCCTCAGTGAGGTTCTCTCCGTCGACGAAGCCGAGGTCGATGACTGCCTCGCGGACAGTGATCTTCTCGTGCAGTGCGTGCTTAGCTGCCTTGGCTGCGTTCTCGTAGCCAATCTTGGAGTTCAGCGGGGTCACGATGGAGGTGGAGGACTCCGCAAACTTCTTCATGCGCTCCTCGTTGGCCTCGATGCCGTCAACGCACTTCTCAGCGAAAACGCGGGAGACGTTGGCCAGCAGACGGGCCGACTCGAGAACGTTGCGAGCCATCATCGGGATGTAGACATTGAGCTCGAAGTGGCCGTTGGAGCCGCCGAAGGCAACGGCTGCATCGTTACCGATAACCTGGCCAGCGACCATGGTGGCGGCCTCACACAGAACCGGGTTGACCTTGCCCGGCATGATGGAGGAGCCCGGTTGCAGGTCCTTCAAGTGGATCTCGGACAAACCGGTCAACGGGCCGGAGCCCATGAGGCGGATGTCGTTGGCAATCTTGTTGAGGGAGATAGCCACGGTGCGCATAGCGCCGGAGAATTCCACCAAGGCGTCGCGAGCGGCCTGGGCCTCAAAGTGGTTCTTAGCCTCAGACAGCTCCTTGACGCCGGTGAGCTTCTTGAGCTCCTCGGTAACCTTGCCACCGAAGTCAGCGGAAGTGTTCAGGCCGGTACCGGTTGCGGTGCCGCCGATGGCCAGCTCGCCCAAGCGCGGCAAGGTTGCCTCAATGCGCTCAATGCCGAGCTCGATCTGGCGAGCGTAGCCGCCAAACTCCTGGCCCAGGGTGATCGGGGTGGCGTCCATCAGGTGGGTGCGTCCGGACTTGACCACGTCGGCGAATTCCTTGGCCTTAGCCACGAGGGATTCGTGGAGGACCTTGAGGCCCGGGATGAGGTCGTTGACGGCAGCCTCGGTCGCCGCAACATGGGTTGCGGTGGGGAAGGTGTCGTTGGAGGACTGGCCCATGTTCACGTGGTCATTCGGGTGAATCTCTACGCCATTGTTGTGGGCGATGGAAGCGATGACCTCGTTCGTGTTCATGTTGGAAGAGGTACCGGAGCCGGTCTGGAAGACATCGATCGGGAAGGCATCGTTGTGCTTGCCTTCTGCAATCTCGGTGGCTGCCGCAATGATAGCGTCGGCCTTCTCCGCATCCAGCTTGCCGGAATCCTTATTCACCTGAGCGCAGGCGGCCTTGAGAAGACCGAGTGCGCGGATCTGGGCAGCTTCAAGGCCACGGCCAGAAATGGGGAAGTTTTCCACAGCGCGCTGGGTTTGGGCACGCCACAGGGCGTCGACCGGAACCTTGACTTCGCCCATAGTGTCGTGTTCGATGCGGTATTCAGTCATGAAGTCACCTTTTCTGTGAGATGAGAATTGTAGAGTTCTTTATGTGTGCCGTGGCACGGCATTGATGGCCACCGTAGCACTCTTCGCAGGAAAGTGGATTAGCTTTCCTTATCGTGGGGGTTGGTGTAGTCCACCACGGAGTATTCCTGCAGCTTAGCCAGCTTATGGATGGAATCGACGTAGCGGATCGTGCCGGACTTGGAGCGCATGACCAGAGAACGGGTCGTGGCGCCGTTGGGGCGGTAGGACACGCCGCGGAGCATGTCGCCATTGGTAACGCCGGTTGCGGCGAAGTAGCAGTTTTCAGAAGAGACCAGATCGTTGGTGGTGAGGACGCGATCAAGGTCGTGTCCGGCCTTGCGTGCCTTCTCTGCCTCTGCTTCATCTTTAGGCCACAGCTTGCCTTGGATTTCACCACCCATACACTTCATGGCACATGCGGTGATGATGCCCTCTGGGGTGCCACCGATACCCATCATCATATCGATGGAGTTGGTGTCCTGGCAGGTGGCGATGGCGCCGGCGACGTCACCATCCATGATGAGGCGAACCTTGGCGCCTGCCTCACGGATCTGGCGGATAAGGTCATCGTGGCGCGGGCGGTCGAGTACGACGACGGTCAGGTCAGCTGGCTTGATGCCCTTGGCCTTGGCCACGGATTTGATGTTCCACTCCACGGACTCATTGAGATCGATTGAGCCAACAGCCTCTGGGCCGACAGCAATCTTCTTCATATAGAACACTGCGGATGGGTCATACATGGTGCCGCGCTCAGCAGCAGCGATGACGGAAATAGCGTTCGGGCGGCCTTCTGCCATAAGACGGGTGCCGTCAACCGGGTCGACGGCGATGTCCATCTCTGCACCCTGGCCGGTGCCGACTTTTTCTCCGTTGAACAGCATGGGGGCTTCATCCTTTTCGCCCTCACCGATGACGACGATGCCGTTCATCTCTACGGAGTTGATGAGCTTGCGCATAGCATCCACCGCGGCGCCGTCACCTTCATTCTTCTGTCCACGGCCAACCCAGCGACCCGAGGCGAGTGCTGCTGCCTCAGTGACACGCACCAGCTCCATGGCTAGGTTGCGATCGGGGATATAAGACGTGTTATCAGACATGTGTGATTAGTCCCTTTCTTTTCAGGTGGCTCGGCCCGGGGTGGGGGACAACCCGGAATACATATTCCATTCTTCCACTTTTCCCTCGTATCCAAGCCCGAATGCCTCCCCCAGAAGAGGGTCTCAGTCAAGTTGGCCACCAAAAGGGCAGGTGGGAGGTCGCTGTCGCGAGCGCGGGAGGCGGCGTGACATACTGGGCGGGTGGCATCTGAAGATAAACCTAAGATTTTTGAGGACGCGCGTGATATCACCCTGACGGTGGGCGTCATCCTCATCATGATGTTCCTGGCGGTTGGAGCAACGGGACTGTGCTCGATCAACCCGGAAAAGCCGGGGCCCGTGCAGAACGTGGATGCCGCTACGTTTCTGGAAATGGAGGCGCGCGGCACCGGGGCCGTCATCAGGGAGCCCGTCATGCCGGAGGGCTGGCAGCCTACGGCCGCACGGCGTAAGGAGATGGGCGGCGAATCCGGTGCCGTGGTGAGCTGGCTTACCGCCGAGGAAGGCTACGTGGAATCGGCGCAGACGCAGTTGGCGCTTGGCGATGTCCCCTCGGCCTACGACTCCAACTATCGTGGCAACTCCGAGCGGCGTGAGGTGGCGGGCCACGACGTGGAAATCCTGAGCAGTGACGACAAAGATGTGCGTCCACTGTGGATTACTGACTTGGGCGATGCCCGCCTCGTTCTTACGGGCTCTGCCTCCGACGCTGATTATGAGACGGCCCTCACCGCCTTCGCGGAAGCTGAGCCGCTCCAAATTGCTGAGGATGGCAGCGTCGTCAGCGAGTAAATAGTTAGCGGAACGTCACGCTCTGCAGCGTTTCATCCCACTCCACCTCGACGGCATCGCCGGCGGCACTGGTGAGAGACTCCGGGTCGAGCCCACTCAGGCGCGTCTTGCCCAGGTAGACATCGACCTTTTCGTGTTGGGACTTGCCGGGGAAGAGTGCAATTTCGACGAGTTTATCAGCGCTAAAACGCAGGACGATGGAGCCGGAGAAATAGCTGATTTCCTCTCCGCTCACGGTGTGCGGCGGGCCGAAAAACTCCTCGACGAGCTGGCGTGAATCCCCAAAGACCATGGATCCCGCTCCGCCCGACTTGGAGACGAAATCGACGCGATCTCCCGGGTAGCCGTAAATTTTCATTTAATCCTCTCCTGCTTCTGCATTGGTGGCTGCGCTATCGGTGCCCTCAGTATTCTTGCGGAGGGCTTCCTCTACGCGCTTCGATGCGCCGTCGAGGTGCGCCTCGCAAGCTTTTGCTAGGGCCTCGCCACGCTCCCAGTATTTAAGAGACTCGTCCAAGCCCATCTGGCCCAGCTCGAGGATCTTTACGGTCTCAATGAGTTCATCGCGGGCTTGTTCATAGCTCAGTTCTTCTACCGGTGGGAACGCGTCCTGGCCGGGTTGGCCGGCACCAATTGTGTCAGTCATGGGGTCAATTCCTTTTCTCTTGTGCTCTAATAAATCGTTTTAATCTGCGGCCTGGGAGGCCATTGCGGCGGCGGTAATCGAACCATCGCCAACGCGGATGCGCAGCTGCGATCCCGGGGGAGACTGCGCATAGCTGGTGACAACCTCTGGTCCGCTACCGTCGCGAGGCAGCACCTGAACGATGGCGTAGCCCCGTTCAAGTGTGGCCGAGGGGCCCAAGGCTGAGACGCGAGCACGCAACGAGGCTACCTGGTTACTTTCGCGATCCAACCGGTGCGTAACTACCCGGCGAATCAGCGCGAGGTTGCGCTCAAGTTCCTCGCGGCGCGCGTTGATCGGCACCATGGGATCGGCGAGGACCGGGCGGGAGCGGATGCTCTCGAGGCCGCGGCGTTCCCTGTCCACCCAGCCGCGCAGCGCTGCCGCCATGCGCGAGCGGGCTTCAGAGATCAGCGCATACTCTTCGGCGGCGGAAGGAACGACGCGCTTGGCCGCATCGGTGGGCGTGGCGGCGCGCAGATCGGCGACATCATCGAGCACCGGGTGGTCCGGTTCGTGTCCGATGGCGGAGACAACCGGAGTGCGGGCGTCTGCCACAGCGCGCTGGAGCGCCTCCTCGGAGAAGGGAAGCAGATCTTCCACTGAACCACCGCCGCGGGCGATGATGATGACATCGACTTCCGGGTTCGCGTCGAGAGTCCGGAGCGCGTCAATCACCTGGGTAACGGCAGTGGCTCCCTGGACAGCAGTGTTAATGACTTCGAACTGAACCGCTGGCCAACGATCCTGCGCTACGGAGAGCACATCGCGCTCGGCATGGGACCCGCGGCCGGTGATGAGGCCAATCTTCTTCGGTAGATAGGGAAGCGGCAGCTTACGGGAAGCGTCGCACAGGCCCTCCTGACGCAGCCGCTGGCGCAGCATCTCTACCCGAGCAAGAAGGTCACCAATACCGACGTGGCGGATCTCCGTGACCCACAGGGAAAAACTTCCGCGTCCGGCGTAGAAGGCGGGCTTGCCGTAGACCACGACGCGGTCGCCATCCTTGAGCGGTGAGGGGGCATTGCGGATGAGCGAGGTGTTACATGTCAACTGAACAGATTTTTCCTGTTCGACATCACGCAACGTGATGTAGGAGAGCTTCCATGTTGGCTTCATGTTCAGCTGGGTGATCTGCCCCTCCACCCAGAGGAAACCGAGGCGCTCGATCCAGCCTTTGACTTGGTCATTGACCTTGCCGACGGGCCACGGCGTTTCCGCAGAATTGGCCGGTTGGTTCACGCGCAGTCCTTTCTCTTGAGTGGTCTAGTCTCTCGGGTATGTTCCGTCCAGTGTAAGAGGCGTGCCGGACATCTGGTGCTACCGGCCAAGCCTGGCAAGCTGTAACTACAGTATGCGCGCGACTTTCGATACTCTGGGAGCCATGACTGAAACTGCAAAGAAGGTGCTCCTGGCGGCTCCCCGCGGCTATTGCGCCGGCGTGGACCGTGCTGTTGAGACAGTGGAAAAGGCGTTGGAGAAATACGGCGCCCCTATCTACGTGCGCAAGCAAATCGTGCACAACCGCTTCGTTGTTGAATCCCTGGCTAAGCGTGGTGTCATCTTTGTGGAGGAGGCTTCCGAAGCCCCTGAAGGCGCTCACCTTGTATTTTCTGCACACGGCATTGCGCCGACGGTGCGCAAGGAAGCGGAGGAACGCAAGCAGCTAACGCTGGACGCAACGTGCCCGCTGGTGACCAAGGTGCACAAGGAAGCACAGCGCTTTGAGCGCGATGGCTATCACATCTTGCTCGTCGGCCACGAGGGCCACGAAGAGGTCGAAGGCACCGCCGGTGAGGCCCCAGAGGTTACCCACTTGGTAGATGGCTTGGACGGCGTCGACAAGCTGCCGGATTTCCTCCACGATGAGAAACTCATCTGGTTGTCGCAAACCACGTTGTCGGTTGATGAAACCATTCAGATCGTCAATAAGCTGCGTGAGCGCTTTCCACACCTGGAGAATCCGCCATCAGATGATATCTGCTACGCCACTCAGAACCGTCAGGAATCGGTGAAGGCCATTGCCCCGAAGTGTGATCTCATGATCGTCGTCGGGTCCCAGAATTCCTCCAACTCCAAGCGTCTCGTCGAGGTAGCCCTAGAAGCAGGCTCTAAGGCCTCGCACCTCGTAGACTTCGCTTCGGAGATCGAAGAAGCTTGGCTGGAGGGCGTGAACACCGTCGGCGTGACGTGTGGCGCATCCGTGCCTGAACTGCTGGTCCGTGAGGTACTGGAATTCCTGGACGAGCGTGGCTACCACGACGTTGAGCAGGTGACGACTTCCACGGAGACCATCACGTTCTCCTTGCCGCGCGATCTGCGTCCGGCACGCACCGCGCGTTAATCCTCGTCGTAGAGATTCTCTTCCAGCGGCTGGGAGGACCGCTGGGAGCGCTCCCGTGCGCGCCGCGCATTCTCTGCCGATTCAGCGGCGGCACGGCGGAATTCCTCCCGCTCATCTGCGTCGGGGGAGGCTTGTTTGCGCTGTTCGCGCTCCTCGGCCTGAATACGGCGGCGTTCTTCGCGGTCGCGCTCCCGGACTCGGCCGGAGCCTGTGGCTTCACGAGCAAGGAGCTCGGCTACGGAAAGACGCTCGGAGCGGTTTCGAAGGTCGGAAGCTGCGTCGGTGCGGCGCTTTTCCTGGGCTTTGGCCTCACGGCTCTTCGCGCGATTGTCGCTGCGCCACAGTCGCAGGACTGCGAGTAGCGCGCAGGCAATTACTGTGACAATAAGTACGGGGAAGTGCTGCAGCAGCGGGAAGGCCGTGGTGAGAAGCGCGGTCTTAGAAAACGGCGACGCGCCTTCTGGCAAGGCTGACGTGGAACTGATGAAGCCACCGCCCACGGTTCCCAGCGCGTAGAGCAGGGGCAATGAAATTACCAGCATGTAGAGCCCGCGGGTTTCCACCAGCCAGGTGACGGCGAGCGATCCCAGTCCAAAAATCAGGGCGAACGGCAGCCCCACGCTGCCAAGCACTCCTGAGACCGTCAAAGCCACGAGCGTTACGACGAGCGCGAGGAGAAGCGCTCGGGTAAGCGGCATCCCGCGGCGGGGAGGGCGGCGACGATTTTTGGCAACTGACACGCCCAGAGAGCTTACCGGGAATGTTGGCCAAACCGTTATTCATTCTGGGCGCGCCGCGGCCAAGAACCGACACGGCGCGGCTCCACGGGCAGGCGGTCGACGCGGGCGGGGACGTCCAATTCTTTGAGCCGCCGTGCAGTGACCGAAACGCGCGAATCCAAACTAGCCAGGCTTGCGTTATAGGCCTCCACCGCGCGCTCCAGCCCGCGGCCCACCTTGTCGTAGTGCTCATTAAGAGTGTTGAGCCGGGTGTACAGCTCGCGGCCCAGGCGCTGGACCTCGCGGGCTTTATCCTCGATCTCTTCGTGCTGCCAGCTCACCGCAACGGTACGTAAGAGTGCGAAAAGGGTGCTCGGGGTAGCGATGACGATGTTGCGCTCGAAGGCGAACTCGAGCAATTCAGCGTCGATAGACAAGGCCGCGTCCACGAAGGTGTCAGCGGGGACAAAGAGGATCACAAATTGTGGTGTGGGGGAGAAGGCCTCGATATAGTCCTTCGACGCCAGTGCCTGCACGTGGGAACGCATGAGGTGCGCATGGCGGCGTAGGTATCCAGCCCGCTCCTCCGGGTCTTCAGTCTCCATCGCATCGAGGTAGGCGCTGAGCGGTACCTTGGCGTCCACGATAATGCTGCGCCCGCCGGCCAAGTGAACGACAAGATCGGGGCGGACGAGCGAGCCATTGATGCGGGCGTTCACCTGTGAATCAAAATCCACGTGTTTGCGCATACCGCCGAGCTCGACGACGCGCTCGAGCTGCACTTCGCCCCAGCGTCCCCGAACATTCGGGGAACGCAGTGCGCCGACCAGCTTGTCCGTGCGGTCAGACAGGCGTGTCGACGTGCGGGTCACCGCTTGTACTTGGCTGCTGAGTGCTGCGAGCGATGTCGCCCGATCCTCCTCGATTTCTTGGAGCTGGAGGCCCAAACGGTCCATGGCCTTCTCTAGAGGGGCGAGTTCTGCTTGGCGGCGTTGAGACTCTTGAAGTGCACGGTGTTCCTCTGATGGCTGGGCGGACTGTGCGGAATAGGCGCGGGCCAGCCAGCCCAGAGCGGCCCCGATGATGAGGCCGAGGAATAAGAGCACTACGGGAAGGGAAGACGTCATGCCTGTCATCATGGCACGCTCCCCGGACACGGAGGCTTAGCTCTTGTCTTTTGATTGCAAAATCTGTTCGAGAGCGCCAATCGCTCGCTTAATTCCCGCTCGGGCGCCGCTATCGCGCTCACTGAAATCTGCGTCAACGTCGACATCGATCTTTTGGTCCAGCGGGCTTGTGCCGTCGTGGGCTACATCTTCCGCAGCGCCTTCGGGTGCGGCGTGGTCCGGGATGGACAGCCACTGCTCGCGCTTCCGGTCGCCCTGCTGCTGTGTGTAGCGCCCGATGAGGAAACCGGCGACCGTTGAGAATTCCAAGTCTTCGGCGGTCCTCTCGCCGGATTGGAGCATCATCATGTCTTGGAAGTAGCGGTAGACCACCGCGATGGTCGCCGCCGCCGGAACGGCGAGGAAGCCGCCGACGAGGCCGAAGAGCGCGGAACCTACAGTCACAGAAATCAACACGATGACCGGGTGCAGGTTCATGGCCTTCGATTGCAGCCACGGGGAGAGTACGTTGCCCTCAAGCTGCTGAACTAAAAGGACCAAGCCAAGAACGAGCAGTGCTTTGGTAAAGCCCAAGGAGACCAGCGCGATGGTCACGGATAGCGCACCAGCTACAATCGCGCCCACAAAGGGGATAAAGCCGGCGATGAAGGTGATGATGGCCAGCGCCATGGCCAAAGGCACCCCGATGAGTGCGAGGCCGAGGCCGATGAAGATGGCGTCGACAAGCGAGACCACCGCCTGCGCCCGCACGAAACCGCCCAGCGTGGTCCACACACGGGTGAGCAACTCGGTGAGGTGCCAGCCGGTCCGGCGGCCCGTGGCCTGGCGCAACCAGGGGAGGAAGTTGTGGCCATCTTTAAGGAAGAAGAAGGTCAGCACCACGATGATGAAGAGCGTGACCACGATGGAGGTCGCCGTGCCAATTCCCGTGAACACGGAACCCGCAATAGAGCCGGCCTGGCGCTGCAGCCACAGGGCGATCTCATCGATGTATTGGCCGATCTCATCCGGATCGAGGTTGAGCGGCGGCCCTTGTGCCCATAGCTGCAGGCGCTGAATGCCTTCCGCAGTTTGCAGGTACAGCGTTTGGGATTGCCGCGCAAAGTCCGGAGCAATGAACATGAAAAGCGAGCCCACCGCGGTAAAGGACACGAGGATGGTTACCGCCGCAGCCAGGGCCGACGGCAACCCCTTGCGCCGCATGGCGCTCGCAACAGGGGCAAGCACAGTGCAGATGATGAGAGCAATGAGAACCGGCAAAATGCCACGCCAGAAGTTGCCCAACATGCGGAATGAGGCATAGAGGAATAGCCCAATAATGGTCAGGCGCAGTGCCCACAGCGATGCGGACTTGATGACCTCGCCGACCACCACGGAGCGATCCACTTGGTTGCCTGGCGGGTGCGGCGAGACTGCGTTCAGCGAAGCGGCGTCGACGGAATCATCGAAGCGTCCGCCAAGCGCTGCCTCAGCGGCGGCGAGCTCAGGCGAGGATGCATTGGGGGATGGCTGATCAGAACTCACCCCACCATCTTGCCTTAAAAGATCCGGGGTGCGTTAGGATTGGCCCCGTGAGTCTTACACTTGGAATCGTCGGCCTGCCCAATGTGGGCAAGTCCACTTTGTTTAATGCCCTGACCCGTTCCGATATCTTGGCAGCGAACTATCCGTTTGCCACCATCGAGCCCAATGTCGGACTAGTGGAGCTTCCCGATTCCCGCCTGAACCGCCTCGCGGAAATCTTCAGCTCCGAGCGCATCCTTCCGGCCACCGTGTCCTTCGTGGACATCGCCGGCATTGTCGAGGGCGCTTCCAAGGGTGAGGGAATGGGCAACGCCTTCCTTGCCAACATCCGTGAAGCCGATGCCATCTGCCAGGTGGTGCGTGCCTTCGCTGATGAGAACGTTATCCACGTCGACGGCGAGGTTAACCCGGCGCACGATATTTCGGTCATCAACACCGAGCTCATCCTTGCGGACCTCCAGACCATCGAGAAGGCTTTGCCGCGCTTGGAAAAGGAAGCGCGCAAGAACAAGGATCTGGCAGAAACCGTGGAGGAGACCAAGAAGGCCCAGGCCATCTTGGAGGATGACCGTACCCTCTTCGCGGCGTCCAAGAACAATGAGATTGATTTGTCTTTGCTGCGCGAGCTGCACCTCATGACCGCGAAGCCTTTCCTTTATGTCTTCAACTCGGACGAGGCCGTCCTCACCGATGAGGCCAAGAAGGAGGAGCTGCGCCAGCTTGTCGCCCCGGCGGAGTGCGTCTTCCTCGATGCCCAGACTGAAACCGAGCTCCTTGAGCTCGACGAGGCAGAGGCTCTGGAATTGCTGGAGTCTGTCGGCCAGGAAGAGCCAGGCTTGGCGACGTTGGCCAAGGCCGGCTTCGCCACCCTCGGCCTGCAGACCTACCTGACCGCTGGCCCGAAGGAAGCCCGCGCGTGGACCATCAGGCAGGGCTCTGCGGCACCGCAGGCTGCTGGCGTTATCCACACCGACTTTGAGAAGAAGTTCATCAAGGCAGAAATCGTTTCCTTCGACGACCTAGACGCTGCTGGCTCCATGGCGGAAGCCCGCAACGCTGGCAAGGTGCGCCAGGAGGGTAAGGAATACATCATGCAGGATGGCGACGTCTGCGATTTCAAGATCGGCGGCTAGCTCGTGCGCTCATAGCGCGTAGGCTGTGGGCATGAGTATCGCCCACATCCTGGACCGAGCAGCACATGCCACGCAGTGGCAAGAAGCCCTGTACAAGGACCTTCACCAGCATCCTGAGCTCAGCATGGAAGAGGAGCGCACCCGCGGCGTCATCGCGGGCAAGCTCCGGGAGTTTCCAGGGGTTGAAGTGCTTGAACTCGGCGGGGGAGTCGTCGGCATCCTCCGCAACGGTGAGGGTTCGACGGTCTTAGAGCGCGCTGACTTCGACGGCCTGCCGGTCACTGAAGACACTGGCTTGGACTACTCGGCCACGGGCGAGGTTATGCACGCCTGCGGCCACGACACCCACGTGACCGCCTTGCTCGGCGCCACGGAAGTGATGGCGAAGGCCACTGACGCGTGGTCCGGCACGTTCATCGCGCTCTTTCAACCGGGCGAGGAAACCGCTGAGGGCGCGCAATCCATGGTGGACGCGGGCCTCACCGATAAAGTCCCCATGCCTGATGTGTCCTTTGGCCAACACATCTTTATTGATAAAAACGCCCCGGCCGGCACCGTACTGATTGCGCCCGGCCCGGTCTTGTCGACAGCGACCTCACTCACGGTCACCGTCTATGGCCACGGTTCCCATGGTTCGATGCCACACCTCAGCGTCGATCCAGTCGTCTTGGCCAGCTCCATCGTGTTGCGGCTGCAGACCGTCGTGTCCCGCGAAGTCGATCCTCACCAGTTCGCCGTACTGACCGTCGGCGCGCTGCAAGCGGGGTCGAAGGCCAATATCATCCCGGATTCGGCCACCCTGCGCATCAATGTCCGCGCCTATAGCGAGGAGATTCGAGAGCAAATCGTTGAGGCCATCCACCGGATCGTCAACGCCGAGTGCCAGGCAGCGATGTCCCCACGTGAGCCGGAGATCACCGAAAGCGATAATTACCCGCTCACTGTCAACGATGAGGAAGTCACGAACAAGGTGCGCGCGCAGCTTGTCGACGTCCTCGGAAGCGACAACGTCCTCGACATGGAACCGTGGACCGCATCGGAGGATTTCTCGAGGATCCCCGATGCCTTTGGTACTCCGTATTGCTTCTGGGGTTTTGGCGGGCGTACTGATGGCGCGTCCATTCCTAACCACAACCCGCGTTTTGCTCCGGAGTTGCAGCCGACGCTCAGCACCGCGACGCAGGCGCTCATCGCCGCGGCCTACGCCTACCTGGGAAATTAATCTTCCATCGCCGATTGGAGCACGGAGAGCACCGTGCGCCGTGCCGCGGAATCATCGAGGTGGGAATCCACCAGCGTCACGAGTGCTTCAAGCACCAGCAGAAAAGCAACGCGCGAGGCATCCTGCAGCTCTGCACGAAATGTCCCATCCGGGGAGGGGATGACCAGCGTGTAGGAGGCGAGCTCCGCCAAGGGCGAGGAGGTAAACGAGGTCAGCGCGATGAGCTTCGCGCCCGCCTCGAAGGCTGCGGTCGCGGCTTTGAGCGTGAGCGTGGTCGACCCTGAACCGGAAACGACGAGGCACACGCACTCTGCGTCTAGTTGCGTCGCCGCGATGTGCTGGCCCATGGCCTCCGCCACGAACTCGGCTGGGCGCCCGATGCTTGTGAGGCGCAGCGCCATGGTCTGCGCCAAGGGAGCAGAGAGGCCATTGCCCACGAGGAGAACCCGCTTGGCCTGCGCTACTGCCTCCACTGTCGCGGCTAGCTCATCCTCGTTGAGCAGGGCAGTAAGCCCATGCAGGTAGTTGCTGAAGGAGGCAATCTCGGCACTCATGCGGCCGACGTGGGTGGAATCGGCACCCGCCGGCGGGGTGGGGCGCTGCGCAATCTCCTGCGTGAGCGCCACACGCAACTGCTGGTACCCGTCGTAGCCCAGCGCCTTCGCGGTGCGGATGACGGAGGTACGGGACGTGCCTACCTTGGTCGCCAGCTGGTCCGCAGTGGTGTGCAGGACGAAGTCCATGTCTTCGAGGATTGCCTGGGCCACGCGTTGTTCGATGGGCTGCAGGCTCGGCATGCGCGTGGTGATGTGCGCGGAGAGCGGGGCGGAATCAGTCATAGGGGTAACTATCAGGTGAATTTGGCGGCCACGATGCGGCGGCGGATAGCGCCGGAGATGGCGTCGATGGACATGGTGATGACGATGACCACGATGAGCAGGACGCCGACGACGTCCCACTGGCGGTACTGCGTATAGCCGGTGAGCATGTCACCGATGCCACCCACGCCGATGAGGCCGAGGACCGCGGAGGTGCGCACGTTGATCTCAAAACGGTAGAGCGCGAGCGAAGCCAGCTCGGGTTGGACAATGGGCCAGGTTCCCCAGCGCACCATTTCTGCCAGGCTGCCGCCGGCTGCCTTGACCGCTTCGGCTGGGCCAGTCGGCGCGGTTTCAATGGCCTCATAGGTCCACTTCGCATGCGTGCCGATGCCGCCGATGGCCAGAGCTAGCGCGCCCGTAAACGGGGTTAACCCGGTGACGGTGAGGATAATGATGGCGATGATGATCTCCGGTACCGCGCGGATGATGGCAAACAGCGCGCGCAGTGGTAGGCATACCCACCCCGGGGAGACCGTATTGGCAGCTAGGACACCGAGGATAGTGGAGAGGAACACGCCGAGCAGCGCGCCGATCCAGGCCATGGCCACGGAGCGCCAGGTCTGCAGGAGGGCCTCACCCAGCTTGGACCAGTCCGGGTTGGAGAACATGAGCACGAGGTAGTGCCAGATGTTCGAGGGCAAATCTTTAAGAGCCGTCAGATCAACGCGAATGTAGCCAAAGGACAGCGCCAAAATAATAAGGATTCCGGCCCACGCAGCGAAGACTCCCCAGCTGCGGGAGCGGGAGGGAAGTACATGTGCAGTGCTCATCGCAGCCTCTTTCGCAGGTTGACGGACACGATCTCCAGGGCGATGACCACGACGAGCAGCTCGAGCACGATGGCGGAGAGCGCGTCATAGCGGTAGAAGCCACGGACTTCGTCGATCAGCAGGCCAATGCCACCAGCGCCCACGAGGCCGAGGACCGCGGAGATGCGGACGTTGAGCTCGAGGGAGTAGATCACCTGGCTGGCAAAGACCGGCCAGGTCTGCGGCAGGGCAGTAACCCGGTTGATCTGGGTTTGCGTGCCGCCGGCGGCGCGGCCGGCCTCCATGTAAGAATCATCCGCGGAGTCGATGGCTTCGGAGACGAGCTTGACCACGATGCCGACGTCGAAAAGCACCAGCGTGATGATGCCGGGCAGGGCACCGACTCCGAGCATGGCCACGAGGATGGTGGCGTAGACCAAGTCGGGCACCGCGCGGACAACGTTGACGATGCCGCGCACTAGCGAGCGCCACGGTGTCGATGGGTTGGTGGGCCGCGCCGCCCACAGGGATAAGGGCAGAGCGATGACCGCGGAGATGGCGGCACCGACGACAGCCATGGCGAGGGTTTCAAGCATCGGCTCCCACGTGCGCGGGAGGATGGACCAGTCGGGGCTGAACATTAGGGCCAAGCGGTCGGCGCCGTTGCGCCAGTTGCGAGCGATCTGCCCAAAGTCGATCTCGATTCCGCCCCAGGCGGGGACGCAGGTGGCGATGGTGAGCGCGAGAAAAGCAGCCAGCCCGCCAAGGATGCCGGGCCAGTTGCGCTGCCGTGGGGGAAGTACCGCCGTCATGCCCGGCTCTCCTGACTTCCCAGCTGGTCTTCCTCGCGGATGCGCCGGCCGTAGATGGCTTCGAAATCCTCCACGGTGGAGCCTGCGGCGGGCCCATCGAAAACTATCTTGCCGTGGCGAATGCCGATGATGCGCGTGGCGTAGTCTTGCGCCAGATCCACCAGGTGCAAGTTCACCAGGGTGGTCAGGTCCCGCTCGGTATTGATGCGGCGCAGATCCTTCATCACGGAGTGGGCAGTGGGCGGGTCGAGGGAGGCGACGGGTTCATCGGCCAGCATGATCGCCGGCTTCTGGGACAGGGCGCGGGCGATGGCCACGCGCTGCTTTTGGCCGCCCGACAAGGCGCCGGCCTTATTCCACGCCTTGTCGAGGATCCCTACGGAGTCGAGGGCCTCGGCGATGATTGCTTTGTCCTCGGCGGTAGAGATTCCCAACAGTGTGCGCCAGCTGGGATTGTGAGAAAAGCGCCCGACGAGGACATTGGAGAAGACGCTCGCGCGGTCGGCTAGGTTGAACTCCTGGAAGATCATGCCGATGCGGCCGCGTAGCTTCCGCAGCTGCGCTCCTTTCGCTGCGGAAATCTCGTGGTCGCCGACGAAAATCTTGCCGGATGTCGGTTGCACGAGGCCGTTGATGCTGCGGATGAACGTGGATTTGCCAGAGCCGGACAGGCCGACGATGGCGACGAATTCGCCGGGAGCGATGTCCACGGAGACATCGTCAAGCGCCAGCGTTCCGTTGGGGTAGCGCACCGAGACATTCTCGAAGCGGATTCCCCACGCTTTCTCCTCCGTCATGGGTGAAGCCTTTCTGAGTAGGGGCGTCAGGCTACTGGGCGAAGCGCTCGTTGACCTTGCGCGCCATATCGATGGATTCCTGCTTGGCGGGAACCCAGTCGGTGATGTCGAAGATGGCGGACATGGTGTCCGGGTCAACCTCGGAGAAGCCGTCCATGAGGTCGGTGATCTGGCCGCGCAGATCCTCCGGCACCTCATCAGAAATCACGACGCCACCGTTGGGGTACATGTCGGTGTAGCCGAAGACCACGAGCTTCTCAGCCAGATCTGGCGCCTCCGATGCGTCGATGGTGGAGCGCGCATCCCAGAAGCTGAAGCCCACCTCGGCATCGCCGTTGTAGACCGCCATGATGGAGGCATCGTTGGAGGTCACTGGCATCTTTTTGAGGCTGTCGACGTCGATGCCCTGGGATTCCATGGCCATGACCGGCAGCTGGTATCCGGCGGGGGAGGTAGCACCCAGCATGGCGACGGTGGTCTCCCCATCGATCTTCTTGAGCGCCTCGAGGCCCTTCGGACCCTGGCCCTTGTTCTCCTCCGGGGTGGCGGTGCCGTTGCAGTACAGGTAGTCGGCACCGCTGGCAGCATAGGTGGAGGCCACCGGCTCGTCCTTGCAGTACTTGTCGGGGTTGTTGGTGACGAACTGGCCGGCGTAGGAATCCGCGCCGAAGCGCTCGTCCTGCAGTACGGCGTGAGCGCCGTACATGTCTTCTGCAGAGGCCAGCTGCGCGGCGGATGCGATGGCGATATCTGCCTGGCCGGAGCCGATGGCCTCGACGGCGGCCTGGTAGTCCTTGGTCACGACCCCCTCGACCTCGATGCCGAGCTCCTCGGAAAGGTAGTCAGTCAGCGGCTTTGCGGTGGTGACGAGATCGTTGACCTTCTCGTTCGGGATGAGCGCGAGGGTGAGCTTGTCGGGGGAGTTCGAGTCATCGGTTGAGGAGGAATCAGAGGAGCAAGCGGTCAGGGAGAGCGACAGTGCAAGGGCGGAGGCAGCGAGGACGGTGAAACGGCGCATGAGAATGTCTTTCTGTGTCGAGGGGTGGAGTGCTAGAAGGTGGAAGATAGTTCAGAAAAGATGTCGGTGACGCGCTGAGCGCGCCACGTGGGGTTGGCGTCTGCGGGGGTGACGAACGGTGTTTCCAATAAAACGGTGCGCCCGCCACGGGCAGCCACGGGAGCGAGATCGAAATCCCAGATATCGCCGAAAGCGATGATGGGGCTATCGGGGAAATCAGATTCGAGGATTCGAGTCAAGCCGTCGGGCTTGCCCACCCTCGTGTAGATGGCGTCGAAGGAGTTGCTCAGCCCCAAAACCTTTAGCGCCTCTGCGAGGCCAGTTTCGGGGGAGTTGGTGGCGAGAACCGCGCGGCCGGGATACGAGCCTAGAAACTCGGCGAGGCCTTCAGGCGCTTTGATTCCGGTGTCCGCAAGGTTTAGTCGGGAGGCCATGTAGGCCTGTTGGCAGGAGTCCTCCGGGACATCGCAATCCGCGGCGAGGCTGCGGACGAGGTCGTAGCCGTCGCGATAGTGCACTAGGGAGGCGTCGTTCGTTGAGAGCATGTGCTCGGCGGCGTGGGGGATGGAGTGGTTTCCGGTTGCCTCCCCGATGTGGCGGGCATAGGCCAGCACGGGCCCGTGGCCCAGGCTAACGGTGCCGTCGAAATCGAAGAGGAGAACTGGGGGAGATATGTCTTTGGACATGAAGTACAAACTAACGACGGTTTATGTACTTTACGACCACACGCGGTAAACAATGCGTGAACAGTACGTGCACACTCGCCTTTGGTACCCTGACTCACGGTAAATAGAAAGTTCCCTCAGCGAAGGACATATAGAAGGACACACATGTCTCTTCCAACCGAGCAACTGCTGCTCGAACGCTTCATGAAGCTCTCCATTGCCACCGCAGTGGCCACGATCGCGCTCAAGGTCATCGCTGCTGCGGTGACGGGGTCGGTGGGCTTTCTTTCCGACGCCCTCGAATCCGGTGTGAACCTCGTGGCCGCCGTCGTGGGGTTTGTGGCTATCAAAATTGCGGCGAAGCCGGCAGACGCAAACCACCAGTTCGGCCACGGCAAGGCCGAGTATGTTTCCGCGTTGGTAGAGGGCGCGATGATTTTCGTGGCCGCCGCGATGATCATCTACACGGCCATCCGCCGATTTCTGGCTCCGCAGCCGCTGGAGCAACCTGGGCTCGGCCTCTTACTGTCACTCATCGCCTCCTTGCTGAACTTGGGTGTGGGCCTCCTGCTCGTGCGTGCAGGCAAGCAACACCGCTCAGCTACCTTGCAGGCGGACGGAAAGCACTTGCTTACCGACGTCTGGACGTCCGTCGGCGTCCTCCTCGGCATTGGTGCGGTCGCACTGACTGGCTGGCTGTGGTTGGACCCCGTCATTGCGCTGGCAGTGGGCATTAACATCTTGTGGACTGGGTATAAGCTGCTCAAGGAATCCTTGAGCTCCCTGTTGTCGGAGTCCCTGCCCAAAGAGGAACACGCCAAGTTGGATGCTTTGCTCAATGAGCTGGAGGGCCGTCACGATGTTTCCTTCACCTCACGCCGCACGGTCGCGGCAGGGCGCCAGCGCCTTGTTTACCTCACCATGGATGTTCCCGGCGAGTGGACGGTGCTGCACTCGCACACAATCGCCGACCGCATCGAAGACGCCATCGATGAGCTTTTTCCCGGTGCGGAAGTGTTTATCCATGTCGAGCCCGAAGGAACGGTTCATCGCCGCATCCTACGGATGCCGTAGGCTGGCTACGCCGCGCCCGCCTTCCATGACCCACGGCCAACTGAGGCCATTTCGAGTGAGGACGTTTGCTCGGATCTCATCGGGCACGATCCAATCCTTGTTGGCATAGCCCAGCAGGTATTCGTCGAAGGCGGGGAGTTCGAGCCGGATTTTTAAGGCACCGTCGATTTCGCTCGCGGTGACATCCTCCTGCCAGCCCGCCATCCACAGTGTCTGCCCATCATGGCTAACGGTCGTGGCCTCCGTGCTCGCAAGAGCCTTGGCAGCCTGGGATTTGCTGAGCTTGGACCATGTTTGGAGGTCGGCTACGGATACGGGGCCGTGGCCTTCGACATAGCGCTGGGCTAGCTCTGAGAGTGGCTTCTCTGGCTTGCGCTGGACGCTAGGCAGCGCGTCGACATGGAGGAAGGTCTCTTGGTTGCCAGCTTTTGGGCCCTGTACCAAGTCACCGGCACCGCCGAATGCGCGGAGTAGGTGGGAGCCCCTGCCTTCTGTGGGGTCCACTCCAACCTCAGCGAAAATCTCGTAGACCTCCGTGCGAGTGAGAGGCTCGGTGGCTGCGCCATGTAGTGCTTCCGAAGCTGCTGCCATCATGTCTTCGCTGAGCCCCAAGCTCGGTCGCCGGGATTTCTGGCTGGAGGCCACGCGCGGATAGAGCAAGCGGGACATCCAGCGGACGTCGGCAGCCGGCATGAAGTGCAGCGTGCCGCGCTGTGGCCAACAGCGCACCACGCGATAGTGTCCAACTTCACCGAGCACCTCTTGATCAGTGCAGCCGGCGCGAAGGGCTAGTGCTGTGATGCCGGCATCGTAGGTCTGCCCCTGCAGAGCGAGGAGATGCTCAGCGACGTCCAGCGCCGAGGCGAGCGATGGCCTCGCGGCCGATGGGGCGAGGCCTTGAGCAATGAGCCGGCGGGCTAGAAGCTCGTCGCGGTTAAGTTCCTTCATGGCTGTCTACATTAGAGCCGGAAGGTCTTCATCAGCTGCATGCCCGTCGAAACCAGCTGGCGGAAGCGTTCCGGTGAGACGTACTCCGACGGCGCAAGCGGGTGCAGGCGCTGCTCGGCCACGGTGCGCTCGTTGGCCCACAGGCGCATGCCGGTAATACCGTGGCGGTGGTTCAGGCCAGATTCCTTGACGCCTCCACCTGGCGCGGCGATAGAACCGTAGGCGGCGGCGAAGCCTTCGTTGATGTTGACCATGCCGGCCTCTAGCTGGGAGGCAACCTTCCACGCGCGGCGGGAATTACCGGACCATACTGAGGCAGAAAGACCGTAGGTGGTGTCATTGGCGCGCTGGATGGCCTCGGCATCGGAGCTCACCGGGTATACCGCCAACACTGGGCCGAAAGTCTCGGTGGCATAGAGATCCATCTCTGGGGTCACGCCGGTGAGCACGGTGGGCTCATAGAAGAAGGGCCCAAGATCCGGCCGAGCCTTTCCGCCAAAAACCACGGTGGCGCCCTTGGAGACGGCGTCCTCGACGTGGGCAACTACTGCATCGAGTTGGCGCTGCGAGGTCAGCGAGCCGATGGTGGCGGCATCGGAAAAGGCCGCCCCGAGCACCTGTTGGTCCAGAGCGTTTGTGAGTTCTGCGAGGAACTCCTCAAAGACGCTCTCGTGGACATAGGCGCGCTCAGCCGACATACACAGCTGCCCGGAGGAGGAGAAGGCGGTGCGTACGGCACCTTGGGCGGTGGGTTTAAGGGGGGCGTCGTCAAGCACGAGCATCGGGTTCTTGCCGCCCAACTCCAGCATGGTGGGGATGAGGTGCCCCGCGGCCTGAGTGGCAATCGACTTGCCAGCCTGGGTGGAACCGGTAAAGGAGAGCCCATCCACCAGAGGAACCAGGGCGTCACCCACCTCGGCACCCCGGCCGGGAACCAGTTGCCAGGTGGCCTCCGGAAGGCCCGCCTCAATGGCTAGGCGCCGAAGCAGAATTGCCGTCAACGTGGTCTGGGAGTCCGGCTTGTGCACCACGGCATTGCCGGCGGAGAGCGCTGCCAGAACATCGCCCACACCCAGGGACAGTGGGTAGTTCCACGGGGAGATGAGCCCCACCACGCCCAGCGGGTAATACTGGGTGCGGGTCTTAGTCAGCACGGGAAGCGCGCCGGGGTGGCGGTCGTTTCCGAAAGCTTTGCGGATGTTGATGGCATAGAAGCGCGCGCAGTTATACAGATCCATCAGCTCGTCATAAGCGTGGGAGCGGGATTTGCCATTCTCGGCCTGGATGAGGTCGAGGATGAGCTCCTCGTTCTCGTGGACGAGGTCGTGTAGGCGCAGCAGAATGGCGGCGCGGTCACCTTGGCCGACGCCGGCGCGCGCATAGATGACTGCCTTCTCGACGTCCCCGGCGGTGGCGACGGGGAAGCTAAAGAGCTCGTCACCGCTAAACGGCGCGTGGGCCTGGTGCTGCTCACCCGTGCCACAGACATCGCGGGCGGGGGCCGTATCCAAGAAATTGTGCACTCGCTGGGGCAGGCGTGTCTGAGTGAAGGTTTTCATGCGGTCTATTGTCCCAAAAATATGGGATGGTGCTATGAGTTTTTCGAGATTTGTCTCACAAACCAAATTAGTTGTGGTTAGGATGACGCTATGCCAATCATCGCGACCACTCCACAGGCCCAGGTGCGCTCGGCCGTTGAGCCGCTCGTCAGATCTGGAGAAAGCCCAGCGCCCGTAGGCGTCATTGACCTCGATGCATTCGACTACAACGCTGCACAGATGCCCACCCGCGCCGGGGGACTGCCCATCCGCGTGGCCTCGAAGTCAATACGCAGCGTGGCGGCACTACGCCGTGCCCTCGAACATGAGGGCTACCGAGGCATCCTCGCGTATTCCGTACCGGAGGCGCTGCATCTGGTCGGGGAGGGTTTCCGCGACATCGTGGTGGCCTACCCGAGTGTTAATCGGAAGGCCCTGCGTGAGCTCGCCACAGATGACACGGCGCGCGAGTCCATCACCGTCATGGTGGATAGCGTGGAGCTGTTGAGCCTGCTCGAGGGTTCCGTGCGCGTGGCCATCGATATTGACTGCACCCTCCACTTGCCGGGTGCGGTCATCGGCCCGCGGCGCTCGCCCGTGCGCACTCCGGAACAGGTCTCAGCGCTGGCGCGTGAAGTCGTTCGGCGCGGGCACAGGCTTGTGGGGCTCATGGCTTATGAAGGCCAGGTGGCCTCCGTCGCGGATGGCTTGCCGGGGCCGGTGGGAGCGGTCAAGCGTTGGTTACGTTCGAAGTCCATGGCCGACCTCGCTCCGCGGCGCCGAGCCTGCGTGGAGGCCGCGCGGGAGGTGGCGGACATCGAATTTGTCAACGGCGGTGGCACAGGCAGCCTCCAGGAATCCGCGGCCGAAGGAACCTTGACCGAGCTGGCCGCTGGCTCCGGCTTCTATACGCCAGCGATCTTCGATGATTTCACTGGCATCAACCACAAGGCGGCAGCGTTCTTCGTCTGTCAAGTATCCCGTGTGCCCGCGCCGGGCTGGGCCACGGTCAACTCCGGCGGCTGGATCGCCTCCGGCCCTCCCGCGAAGGATCGCGTCCCCGTACCGGTGTGGCCGGCGGGCCTTAGCTACTCCAGCACGGAGGGAGCCGGTGAAGTGCAGACCCCGCTGCACGGGGCTGACTTAGAAGTCGAGGACCTAGTGTGGTTCCGCCACGCCAAGGCCGGTGAAATGACGGAAAACGTCGACCGCCTTTTGGCCGTCGGGCACGACGGCGTTGATGTATGGGACACCTATAGAGGACAAGGATGGACACTCCGATGACAACCACATTTAGCAATTGGGCAGGATCGGTCACCACGAAACCGCAGGAGTTTGTACAGCCCGCCCGCATAGACGAGATCCCCGGAATTATTAGCCGCTCCCGCAGCGTGCGTGCGGTGGGCGCCGGCCACTCCTTCACTCCCATCGCGGCGGGGGAGGAGACGATGCTCAACCTTGACCACGTGAGTGGGCTGGTGAGCGTCGATAAGCAGCGCAAACGCGTCCGGTTCCTGGCCGGCACTCGCCTGCGAGACGTGCCCAAACTGCTGCGCCCGTTTGGGCTTGCTCTGGCTAACCAGGGCGATGTGGACCCGCAATCGCTGGCGGGCGCGATCTCCACCTCGACCCACGGCACCGGCATCAATTACACGGGCTTCGCGGGCACGGTCACTGGGCTGACGCTTATCGACGCCGACGGTAACACCCGCACCTATTCCATCGACGAGGACCCAGAACTACTTCGCCTCGTGGTGGTCAGCGTTGGCGCACTCGGTGTGGTCGTCGAGGTCGAAATGCAGTGCGTGGATGCCTTCGACCTGCTGGCTGAGGAGTCTGGCATTGCCTTCGATGAGTTGATGGACAACTGGGAGGAGCTCTCCCGCAGCGTCGACCACTTCGAGTCCTATTGGTTCCCGCATACCGACCGTGCGATGGTCAAGGCCAACACGCGCCTCGAACCGAATGGGGAGCGCCGCTCACGTCTCAAAGCACTTATCGACGACGAGCTCATTGGCAACGGCGCCTTTGCCGCCGCCTTGGCGTTGGGGTGCCTGATTCCGGGAACGATTCCGACCCTTAATAAGTACGCCACCTCGGTCATTTCTCATAATCGCTACCGTTCCGCCGCCCATGACGTGTTTGTCAGCCCGCGCCGGGTGCGCTTCCACGAGATGGAGTACGCGGTGCCGCTTGCCGACGGCCCCGCCACCGTTCGCGAAATCCGTCGCTTCATTGATGAGCAGGATTGGCGCATCGGATTTCCGATGGAGCTGCGCACGACGGCCGCGGATGACGTTGCTCTTTCGACGGCATCTGGCCGTGAGTCGATGTACATTGCATTCCACATTCCGCGTGCGTTGAATCCGCAGGACTACATGCCGAAGCTGGAACCCATTTTCCGCGCGGCCGGTGGCCGTCCGCACTGGGGCAAGATGAATTCCTTGTCCCGAAAGGACTTTGCTCAACTTTATACAAGATTTGATGAGTTCTGCGAGCTGCGTGAAAAGATGGATCCGGAGTGGAAGTTTGGTTCATCCTACCTGCGAAAACTGTTCGTGTAGGGGCGTCGTCAAGCGCCGTGCAACCCGTGATTTGGATTCGAAAGTATCTCTGATCTTTGGTAGCGTGTGGAAGTCTTAATTCCATAACGCTATCGAAGAAGGTGTCTCAAACGTCCTCTGAATCCCAGTCCCTCATTACGCCGACATTCGTGTTTGCGTGGTTGGTAAATTTCGCCCAGTTTACGGTCTTCTATCTGCTTGTGACCATCATGGCGCTCTATGCCGTGGAGCAGTTTCAGGCTTCGGATACGGCGGGCGGGTTTGCGTCCAGTGCCTTTGTGGTGGGGGCGACGATAGCCCGTCTATTCTCGGGCTACATTGTGGACGCGGCTGGGCGAAAGCGCTCATTGGTAGCTTCGCTCATTGTGGTGGCTGTAGCCATGGCGCTGTACATACCAGCGCACTCGTTGCCGATGCTTTTTGCCGTCCGTATTGTGCATGGCTTCGGATATGCGGTGGCCTCGACCGCTGTGATGGCAGTGGCGCAATCGGTGATTCCGGACCACCGTCGTGCCGAGGGGACCGGCTACTTCGCTTTGGGGACGACCCTAGCCACTGCCTTTGGCCCAGCAGCTGGTTTGGCGATTGTCCACCACGCTGGCTATAACACCGTGTTTATGGTGGCGCTGACACTCACGGTAGTGGCCTTGGGGTTGGGACTCGTCGTCAAGGCACCGGCGCAGGAGCGTCGAAGCGTCTCCTTCTCCTTGGGAAATATCGTGCACCCAGCGGTGGCGCCTTTTGGCGTCTTTATCCTTTTGGTTGGCGTCGCGTACACGGGCATCATTACGTTTCTTAACGGCTACTCCTCCCATGCGGGCCTGGAGAAGGGCGCTAGCTACTTCTTCCTGGCCTATGCGGTGGTGAGCCTCATTCTGCGCTTTGTGCTGGGCAAGCTGCAAGATCGTCGCGGTGACAACATCATCATCTATTCCTCGCTCGTCTTCTTTATTGCTGGCTTGGTAGTCCTTGCTCTGGCTGCAGCTGATTGGCAGATCATTGCTGCGGGTGCCTTGGTGGGGTTTGGTTACGGCTCAATTCTTCCGGCGGGCCAGGCTATCGCCGTGCGCCTGGTGCCGATGCACGAAATGGGTGCGGGGATCTCAACTTTCTTCTTGCTGCTAGACCTGGGTATTGGCTTTGGTCCGATTCTGCTGGGGCAGATCATCTCCGCGGCGGGCTATTCCGTCATGTACTGGATGTTGGCTGCCTTGATGCTAGTGGCCTCGGTGGTCTACTTCTTCGTTCACGGGCGCAAGGACATCGCGCGCGGTGATGTGCGGTACGAATAAATTACTCACTGGCGTCGCGCTTTCCGACGCCCAGTAGATCCCCATGCCCCACGTGCCACCAACAACGCGCGTGGGGAATTATTCGTTTTGTGCCAGTCACCGCTACTGATTGAGGATCGAACGGCCTAGCTAACCCGTGGTGGCTACCCCCGTTTATAGTAACGACTTGACGTGAATTTACTGCTGGCTATGGCTATGTGTCGTGGGGGTCGTAGAATCATGGTTAGAACATTTCTTCTAACTTTTGTTTCTCGGGGGAGACATTCATGACTACCACCGCCACGCACCCTTCAACCTCCTTTTTCTTCTTCTCAACAACGAATCCGAATAATCCACACGCCATAGCCCGCGCGGCAGCCCGCCGTGCCATCTATGACACCTGGCAGGCTGCCATGCCCAGCCTGCAGGCGGATATCAACACCACCGCTTTAAGCTTGGTGGCTG
>NZ_KV799844.1:0-29104 GCF_001810085.1 Corynebacterium sp. HMSC072A02
AGCGCTACCGGAAAGTCACGACGCTGCTACCAAACAGCCGGTCGCAACAGACTATTACAGTCACGCTTCCCACTCTATAGTCCGGTGTTTACGACCTACTCATCGCCTAGAACCGCCACAGGAATGGTGCTCTTATTGCGATAAACCATCTGGTCAACACCGCTGTGTTCGTTGTGCCATCCCGACGGGAGGGTAGACGCCATCACGGGCAGCTCTGAAACGCGCACTCACGCTGCTATAAACAGCGAGCTTTGCCCCAATGCTGCGCTTGCCTACCCTTCAATCGCTCATGCAAACAGCCCCACTGCGGATGCAATGGGGCTGTTCTGTAGTGCTCTGCCTGAGATTTCTCTGCTCAGGCTGGAACTACGAGTTGGTCTTAGCGGTTAGCGCGCCACGGAATGCCTTCCTTGGGCAGGTAGCCCAGCAGGTAGAGGTAATCAATAGCGCCGAAGATGGAAACGATTAGACCGCCACCGAGAATCGCTCCAAGGAATGAGTAACCAACAGCGGAGGACATATCAGCGTCTTCGCCATCTTTACCATCTTTGCCGTCGACGCCATCGCGGCCGTTGATGCCATCCTTGCCGTCACGCCCATCGCGGCCGCCGCGACCGTCACGGCCATCCTTGCCGTCGGCGCCGTCCTTGCCATCACGGCCATCGCGACCATCGCGGCCGTCCTCACCGTCGCGTCCATCGCGGCCATCCTTGCCGTCGGCACCGTCCTTGCCATCACGGCCAGGCTCCCCGTCTTCACCGTTATTATCCTCATCATCGGAATCTACAGGGGCCGAGGTAGTGGAAGCAGGCTCGGATTCCTCCGTCGGATCCTCAGGTTCGGCCGCCTCGGACTCAGTAGATTCAGGCGCAGTCGACTCTGCGGACTCAGAAGCCTCATCTGATGCGGAGGGTTCACTCGACTCGGAAGGCTCAGTGGACTCGGAGGGCTTCTCGGAATCAGAAGGCTCGGCGGACTCGGAAGGCTCAGAGGACTCGGAAGGCTCAGAGGACTCGGTTGTCGAGGTGGAATCCGGCGCTTCGTCGCTGACCTGCTTGCCATTGAGCATGTCCGCACACTTCTGTCCAGCCGGTGCGTTAACCTCGGCCAACGCAGAAGCCGCGGTCGAGATACCAGACAGGGTGGACTCAATTTCCTTGCGCTGAGTATCGCTCAGCTTCAAGTCCTTAGCGGCACTAGCGCCCGGGAAAAGGCCAGCAATCGTAACGGCGGCATTAAAAACCTTCAATACGGTAGCGACTCCAGTACCGAAAGCACCATCAGCAAACTTGATGAGCCCAGAGACGGTCTTCTTCGCCGCATCCGGGTTCTTCAAATCGACATCAGCATCGGAGTTCTCGATCTTTGCGATAGCCATGCCCTGCGCACGTGCGAGGTCCCACGTGACATCCTTGTCTTTCTCGCCTTCACGGACCATTTCAGCGATCCGCTCCCACGAGCTTGCGCCAATCTTCTTGATGAAGTCCGACGGGACGAGATCGCCGACAACAGGAATAACTTCCCATACGGTCTGCAGCAGCTTGTTGCCGCCATCATAGAATGCACGAGCTAGGTCGAGCTTGCGCTCAAGAATCTCGCCTTCCTTACCAGGAGCATCAGAAATCTCACAGACCAGCTTGCCGTCCTTCTCGACGACCTTGATCGAAGCGTCAGCCGTCGATGATTCAGTGCTCTTCAGCTCATCAAGCGTCGTCGGTTTGCTGTTTTCCGCGTCATAAAAGCTGATGTCGTTGTTGCGAGAGTCGCGGTCAAGCTCTTCAATCGCGTTATCACCAGCGTTGTCTTCATCAACCAGGTTGCCGTCTTCGTCGAAGGCAGTGCCGTTGACATCAAGAGTGCCAGTGCCATTCTCCTCATGAACGAAGGAAGATTCTGCCGGTTCCTCTACCGCAATTGCCTGAGGAGCAACGATAACGGAAGAAAAGGTAGCCACTGCCGCTACAGTGGCGACAATGCGAGAGCGAGTAGGGCGCATAGTTAGTCTTTCTTAAACTGAAGTGAAAACCCGCTTAGCCTTATAAGGCTTGCGATTAAGGTTCGGACGTGGCCACCATACAACCTGCAGAGTATATTTTCTACACTTGAGCAACTACTTGCTACCCCCATTCAGAGACACCGGCCATCGACATCTTTGCCGTTCACGCCGTAAACATTAGTCGCTCCAGACCGATTTCTACCCCCTTCACGCAATGAATGCGCCCAGCCAAAGCCCACGTCCACACCACCCCGACAAGGTGCCGCCACCCTCAGATATTGACAAAAGAATCCCCACTTTCACTCTAAGAAAGTAGGGAGGAATATGATGCGAATCACTCTCAGTTGAGCATCCCGCACGCTCATTTCACTGAACTAGCCTGCCATGCCATTGAGGCTTCGCATGATGCCGCCGAGTTCGATATCCATATACTGAGTCAGAATTTCAAAAATAAAATCGGAATTATACCCACGCAATGGCCCGTTGGTGCTCAGCATGGCAAGACCGTGGGCGCCAGCCCACACTGAAATCACTAATGTAAAAAGAACCCATGGAGTGCGCGGCCCGTCCACCTCATCGATAGCCTCGCGTACGAGAGACATAATGAACCCAAAGGCTCGGCCGAACTCGCTGAAATCACGTTGAAGCTCGACCGCTTTATTCGCGTTTGGCAGGAAGTCATCCTCAAACGACATGGGCACGATCGGGCCGGATGCGATCTTAATGAGCGCCTCAAATCCTTGCGGGTCATGCAAAGCATGCGAGACATATCCATAGCCCGTAGCTTTAATCTTCGACACTGCGCTAGCGTCCTGCGGCAACGCGGCTACCTGACGGTAAATGAACTCATAGTTGATTTTGTCCAAATAGCGCTCCAAGAAACTCGCCAGCTCTTGGTCGCTTTCAATAAGGTGTTCAGCCTCTTGGACGCTAAGTCCTGCTCGTTTTGCGGCGCCACCGATATGCAAGCCAGTCACGCCGTGGTCTAGAGCCTCCTCCACAGCACCTCGGAGCAGAGCTGTTCGCTGCTCATCCTCTGTGCTTCGTGGAAAGTCTTCTGCACTGATTAGGAGTGTTTCAGGCTGCTCCCCTGCCAGGCCGCAAGGTTCGGCGCGCTTGATACGCTCGCCCCTAAAAAAGGGATAAAGACCAACGCTCAGCGTATCCATGACAGCACTAAAGGTTTGCTTTTTCGCCGCTGGCGAGAGGTAGCGCAGAATCCCTTCAGCTGCAAGCTGTGTAACGCCGTGTAGGTGGGAAAATATCGACAGAGCGGAGAGTAGCGTCCCATAGGCATCGAGCTCCGTGCCGCCGGATTCTTTAATAGCGTCTTTAGTCAGGTCAAAAAGAATACGCATAATGGGGCAGGTGTCAGCCTCTCCATCACGGCTAGCAAAGTCCTCAGCCGTCAATCCCGTGCGGGGAGAAGCGTAGACAGCAGTAAAAGCCGCAAAAGAGGATGGGTCCTCGACCGCAAAAGAAAAGTAGGACAGCGCGGTCGCACGAAGCTTATCTACCGCGGTCGCATTCTCGGGCAATCCTTGTAGGTGCAAATCAATAGTTGACGTCAGCGCATCATTGAGAGAGTGCTTAGTTGCCTCGACGAGTTCCGCTTCGGAAGCAAAAAGTGCCTGAGCTTCCGCAAGAGGCACATCAACCTGGTCAGCAACTTCCCGAAGGCGCACTTCATCGATGCCCGCCTTAGCAATGACCCGGCCAGCTTGCTCAATCAGAAGCTGCTTAAAGGGCTGGCTACTTTGTTCCACACCTACTGAAGTATTCACAGTGTTCAGCCTACCCAGGAAATGACCGATTTTATATTCATAAACACAACATAGGAGGATTTAAAGGTTTCTCTCAGATTCCTTTTCTCCATCAACTCGCCCATATTATGTCCCAGCCGAAGTCAACATATACATTGCTACAAAACTTATACAGTCCTGCCCACATCGTGGACAGGACTTATAGAGCGCGCCTAGCGTGGCATTTCAGAGGCAGTGGGCTCTTATTCCCGCAACGTCAGGGTGCTAAGCACACTGCTTCCGCCCTCAATTTTTAGAGCTTAAGCGCCCTCGTTACCGATACGATCATCGAGCTGGTCGCGAGCAGAGTCAATCTTATCGGCCTTATCTTCGCCGAGCTTACCCTTAGCAAGATCAGCACCCTTGTCCAGTGCGCTGTCCGAAACCTGCTCGCCCTTATCGGAGTTCAGCGCGTCCTTTGCCTTGTCAAAAATACCCATTCCTACAATCCTTTCGTTGCTTTTACTGTTTCTAACCGTGCTAGCTACCAACGTGTCAATACGCCTGCGGCTACAACCGATCAGTAGGTGTGAACCCCATCGATCGGCTCCGCACACTACGAACAAGTGCACTATCGACCGCGGCATTCACGTTGCGAGCCATCACGAGACTCCACCGTACCGACGCACCAGAGTCTTCGCCACACGAGTTATTAATCACCCTAGTTATGAGACGTACCGTTCCCAACACAAAGCAGCACTCTAAGAATTCTCAGGGTCGGCGCATCCGTTTACCCCCTCCACCTACCCCTTTTCGTTCAACAACTTGCTAAAAGCAGGCGCGCCTTCGTTGGCATTGCTGTGCACTCTAGGACACACTTCTTTGGCTGCGCTCCGCGCTCAGTTCTTTGCGCAATAATTAACGCACATGCCCTCGTCCGTAGATCAATCGCCAAAGTACAAGCCTGCCCACAATGCCTTCTCCTCATTCTGAGCCAACTCCCCGACCCGCTACACAACCTGATTCTTCGACGCCCTCTCGTGGGTTAGAAATACCCACAAACGATGACTCAGCCTTTGGCTTAGTGTGGCCGGGAAAGAATGCTGCCGCTGCGCTTGCTGCCTCTCAAGCTGCGGGGAGGCAAACATTGATAAGCGGCTCGGATGCCACCACCAATTCAGTCACCGTCGCCGATAATCTATCCGCGCTCAAGAGCTTTGTTGCCCGCGGTATGAAGGCCGACGTCATCTATATCGACCCGCCGTATAACACCGGCAAAGATTTTGTTTATCGCGACAACTTCCGCCAACGGCGAGAAATGCGCTCAGAGCACTTTGGTCAATGGCATGCCGAATGGCTTTCTATGATGCTTCCACGACTGATCCTTGCGCGTGAAGTACTCGCAGACACAGGATTCATCGTGGTTTCGATCGGCGAATCAGAGTGTGCCCATGTACGCCTCCTCCTCAACGAGGTTTTCGGCGAGGATTGCTTTGCAAGCCAGCTCATTTGGAAAAAAGGCGGTACTGGAAAGAATGATTCAAGATATGCCGTCCAAGAGCACGAATATGTCCTTTGCTACGCCAAATCTCCGGAAAACTCCGGGTTCAATGTTGATCTAGGGGCGCAGACATCGACCCGCTACAACCATCGCGATGAGAAGGGTAACTATTCCCTCGTTCGCCTAGATTCCAAGACCTTGGGTTATCTACCAAGCCTCGACTTTCCCATCATCGGTCCGAAAGGTGATAAATACTGGCCTCATCAACCCGACGGGAAGTCGAAGGTGGCGCGCTGGCGTTGGGGGCGGGACAAAGTTGATAAGCACTATGACGACCTGGTTTTCAGACGCGGCTTTGTCTACACCAAAAACTATGAAAAGAAGGGTGCGCGCCCACGCTCCATACTGGACGGGGAACGATTCGGCGTAACCCGTACAGGCCGTCGTGACGCTGAAGAGGCACTCGGTGTTAAAGGCGTATTCGATTTTCCCAAACCAGTGCGGCTTATCAAGCACCTCATCGCAATCGCCGGCGGCCCCAACGCGGTAGTCCTCGACTTTTTTGCTGGCTCTGGCACCACCGCGCAGGCCGTCGTCGAGCTCAATCGCGAGGATGGCGGCCAACGCTCCTTTCACCTCGTACAGATTCCGGCCCCCACGGAAACCACCAGTGCCGCGCACCAAGCTGGGTATAAAACGGTGGCAGATATCTGCTTAGCGCGGGTTCGCTCCCTCGGCATCCCCTTTAATCACTACACGCTCAGCGAGTAGTCCACGAAGGAATCAGTCCTAGGCCACTCCGTGTTCCTCGGTGTCTGCAGGCCGGCCGGGGATACCGAAGAAGTCTAGTACCGCGTCGGTGGCAAAACCTTTACCCACCTCAGTTTTCGTAGCGTTGTTTCCACCAGGCCAAACGTGGGATCCGCCTTCGATGCGAATGTGCTGCAGCGGTGCTTGGCAGGCAGTCCATGTCTCTCTGGTGGCACCGTTTGTGAGACGTACGGACTCGACGTCGCCACGACACTTGTTACGACGCTGATGCTGCCCGAGCACTTCTGCGACCGAAGCATAAGCAGTCTCGTGCCGCACGCCGCCCTCATAGTTGACAACGGGGTCTTTTGTACCGTGAATATCCAAACGGCCAACAGGCTTGTCTGAGCAATCCGTATGGATGCCTTCGTAATAAGCCGCCGATACAGTAGCTACCGAGCGAAACGTCCCCGGCATACGGCAGGCTAAGAATGCCGCGAATCCTCCTCCATTGGACAGGCCCGCAGCGAAGATAGCGTTATCGTCTACCTCATAAGTTGCGCGCAGGCTGTCCACGATTGCTCGCACGAATTCTAGGTCTTCTTCCGCGCTGGTAGCAGCATAAGGCGCCGGAGCCCACGCCGCATTTTCCCCTGCAGGGTAGGCGACTATGGCGTCAGCCGCATCAAACTGGCTGTATTGCTCCATGTTTTCCGGAGAATCTGTATAACCGTGGAAGGACAACAGGACCGGCCAGGATCGATCTGCAGTGTAGTTTTCGGGCACGTGGAGGAGAAAACTACGTCCAGAGGCCAACTTCATTTTTTTCGTGTGCCCTGGGTCGGGGCCAACGAGCATAGGGGCGACGGGGAAACCGAGGTCACTTGTCCACTCTGCTGTTGATGGAGAAGTAGTCGTGTCTTCTTCAGGCGAGCTGCACGAGACCAGCGCCATGACGCAAGCTGCGGTTGACATGATCCCAGCCAGCGTGCGCGAACACCGCAGCCATGCTGCGGAATCTTCACTCATCATTTGCCTCGCCACGCTCGCCCTCGGGAAAATATCCTCGTCCACCTTAAAACATCCCACCGACATCCACGAACCTGCAGCACCACGGTAGATTTAGGAGCATCATGAGCCCAACTCCTTCCGAATCAACTGATTCCCCCAGCGTCTCATCCCCTTTCCCGGTCCCCGAGCATTACCCCAGCTATCGCCCGGCTTCGGGGAAAGAGGCACCGAGCTTCAGCACAGCTCAGCAGCGTCTTCGTTCTGCCCAATCATTCAGCCACGGTGCTGACGCCTATCATGACGTGCGTCCTGGCTATCCGCAGGAGGTATCACGGCTCATTGCCTCCGCGCGGACTGTCCTCGATGTTGGCGCAGGCACCGGAAAGCTCACTGAATCACTAAGCAACCCCGTTGTCTACGCCAGCGATCCATCCCCTGACATGACCCGAGTCCTAAACCGCCTCGGGGTGCCGTGCTGGCGTGCAACTGCCGAGAACACTGCGCTTGCAGACGCCTCCCTCGACGCCCTCACCTGCGCGCAGACCTGGCATTGGGTTGACGTCCAACGAGCCTGTGCAGAATTTGACCGGGTTCTCCGCCCCAACGGAAAAGTCCTCTTGGTGTGGAACACTCTGGACGTCAATGCGGACCCGTGGGTCCTGCGTCTTTCCCGCATCATGCATTCCGGAGATGTCCACCGTCCCGGTTTCTATCCCGCTTTTTGTGAACCATGGACGCTTCGCCAAGAGCTCCGCTTGACGTGGGAACACAAGCTGAGCCCCGAAGGCCTTCATTCTCTTATGCATACTCGCTCATATTGGCTTCGCAATGGCCAAAAGATCCATGAACGCATGACACATAACCTCAACTGGTACCTCTACGAACACATGGGCTTTCGCCCCGGCCAAGTCCTTCGCATTCCTTATCGGACAGATGCTTTCTTATTGGCCCGCGCTGGCGAGTAGCCAGCCCGCCCCAACCATGACAACTGTCACGTCTAATTGGTGACACCACGTCTACGCTGCACATATCTGCCCACCATAGCGTGAAGATATGAGCACAACACGCACTCTCCCACCAGTCATTGACGTCAATGACGTCAGCAAGGTTTTTAATGCGTCATCGCCCAATCCTGTACAAGCGCTTCACGACGTCTCCCTTTCCATTCATCGGGGCGAAATCGTTGGCCTGCTAGGAACGAACGGCGCCGGAAAAACGACGCTTATTGATCTCATCCTGGGCCTGACAACACCGACTTCCGGCACTATCCAGGTGCTCGGAGAAAGCCCACACACCGCTATTAAAAGCGGACGCATAGGAGCCGTCATGCAATCCGGCGGCCTTCTTCCTAACATCACCGTCAAGGAAACCCTCGAGCTCCTCGGCGCGGCCTTCCCATCTCACCGTGCGTTTGACGACATCATCGAGCGCGCAAATCTAGGAGATATCCTGTCGCGCCGCGTGAGCAAATGCTCCGGTGGTGAGCAACAACGCCTCCGCTTCGGACTGGCCCTCTTAGGAGATCCGGAAGTGCTGCTTCTCGACGAGCCAACTACTGGCATGGACGCCGGTGCCCGACATCACTTCTGGGAAACTATGCGCGAAGAGGCAGATGCCGGCCGAACCATCGTGCTCACCACCCATTACCTTGAAGAAGCCGAGACCTTTGCCCAGCGCATCATCATGCTCAACAAGGGCCACATTCAAGCCGATGGCTCGACAGAAGAGATCCGCAACTCCAACTCCACCCGTGTCATCCGGGCCGCCTTTCCCGGCGAGGTGCCACATGCGCTTACGGCCAACCTACTTCCCGGAGTTATCCACCAAGAGCAAACAGACACGGGGCTGGTCATCACTGCTCGAGACTCTGATGCGGTGGCACGCTACCTGCTTAACGAAACCACTGCTCGCGACATCACTATCACAGGACACAGTTTGGAGGATTCCTTCCTCGAGCTCTACAACGCTACATCCAGTAACACCACGCGATAAGGAGATTTCACATGAGCCCCCACACCGCTGCGCACCCCACTCTTCGCACCACCCTGAACTACGCTGCCCACGACCTAAAGCGGCTACGTCGCGACCTGCCCACGCTCTTTTTCAGCGTTGGTCTTCCAATCATCTTCTATATTCTCTTCGGCGCCATGCAAGAATACGGCCAAGTCGAGTTTAACGGCGGAAATGTTGCTGCCATGGTGATGATCGGCATGGCTCTCTATGCCGGTGCTACAGGTGCTGTTGGCGCCGCCGGCTCCATGGTTGCAGAAAACCGTGCAGGATGGGGCCGACAATTGGCGCTCACTCCCCTACGCTCTTCCCAGCTAGGGATTTCCAATTTCCTCAATATCGCGGTCCGCGCAATCTTACCGATCGCCGCTGTCTTCATTACCGGTGCACTCACCGCAGCAAGCATGCAACCGACCCAGTGGGCATTAGCATTTCTTGCTACCGTCGCCTGCGCTATCCCCTTCGGCTTCTACGGCATGGCCTGTGCCATGCTCTTTCCCTCAGAAAACACCGTCTCTATCACAACATCCACTATCGTCATTCTCGCCTTCGCCGGAAATGTCTTCATGCCGCTAAAGGAATCGCTACTCGCGGTCGGACGATTCACTCCGATGTACGGCGCACAGGCTCTTTCTCGTGGGCCTTTGTCTGAAGGCGCCCAAATGATCAATAGCGAGCAGCTCTTTATTGAAGACCCGCTATGGTACGCATGGGTTAATATCGCTGTATGGACAATGGTTTTCGTCGGGTTGTGTCTGATTCTTCACAAGCGCGACAAGAACCGAGCATGATGAGTAGCTTCAAGGTTCGCAATGCCGCTTTCGCAGCTATTTGGTTGATCTTTCTCCTGCTTGTCCTTCTCCAAGTTTTGTTCCTTCCCACTTATACGCCTGCTCAGCGGACCTGGGCTGTGGCCATCACTGTGTTTTTCTGTGTGGCCTACTTTCTCTCCTTTGGTTCTGTCGACTTCTTTCCGCGCGGCTGGACCTTGGGTCAACGCGTCACCCTTCGGTGGGTTATCCTCGCGCTACTCGCCCTAGCATCTATTCCGGGATATGGTGCCTGGGCTGTCGCCTTCGTCCCATATCTCGGAGCGCTCGTAGCCTATACACAACCGTTCAGGACTGCCGCGACGGTTATTATGCTCACCGGCATACTTGCTGGTATCCCCGCATGGATTTACGAGAATCCTCGCTTTATGGACCTTGCGATCATCCTCTTCGGCTGGCCGCTTCTCATCTTGGTCCTCGGAGCATTGTCCCAGAGAGAGGACACTGAGATAGCTCTTCGCCATGATTTAGATCTGGCGCATCAACGCGAGGATATTGCCTCTGATATCCATGACCTTCTCGGCCACTCGCTTACTGCTATCAACCTCAAATCCGAAGTAGCCCGTCGGCTAATCGAACACGACCCCGCCAAGGCAGCTGCCGAGCTCGAGGAGATTAGCGCCCTGTCAAGGATGTCACTCGCCGAAGTCCGCTCGACTGTTACCCGCATGAAGAACCCTACCTTTGCCGGCGAGATCCACGCCGCGCGCCGGATCCTCGAAACCGCCGGAATACAAACTCACCTTCCGGATACCCTCACGCGCCCCCAGTCTCATGAAGATCTGTTCTCCTGGGCGTTGCGGGAGCTTAGCACCAACGTCGTGCGGCATTCTGGGGCTACTGAATGCTGGGTACTACTCACGGAGAACTCCCTCAAGGTTACGGACAACGGCTGCGGCTTCACAGAAGACGCTTCGCGTGCACTTGCCTCCGGTCTCACGGGCCTCGCAGGTCTTCGCCGCCGGGCAGAAGCCGCCGGCGGTGAGGTCACAATCGAGCGCGCCGGCGGTTTGACCACAGTCCGCGTGACGCTCAAAGGCCCTGATACGCAGGAGGTTAAGTAGCTTTGACGAACGCCATCCGGGTGCTCATTGCCGAGGACCAGTCTCTAGTTCGCGGCGCGCTGACCGCGCTCCTTAATACCGAGCCGGACATTGAAGTCGTTGCAGGCTGTGGCTCTGGGACAGAGGTCGCGGAGCTCGTCGCCAAGCACAGCGTTGACGTGGCTTTACTCGATATTGAGATGCCTGGCATGAACGGCATCGATGCTGCCAAGAGTATCGCCGGCACTGACTGCCGGAGCCTTATCGTCACCACATTTGGACGGTCCGGTTACGTCAAACGCGCTCTCGAAGCAGGTATAGATGGCTTTCTCGTCAAAGACACCCCTCCCGATGAACTCGCTGATGCCATCCGCCGTGTCCATTCGGGTTTGCGCGTTATCGATCCGCAGCTTGCTCAGGACATTCTCTTCGCCCCCGACAACCCACTGAGCGAACGAGAAATCGAGGTATGCCGCCTGTTAGTCCGTGGACTCGGCTCCGCTGATATCGCTGCGCAACTTCACCTCAGCGGCGGGACCGTGCGCAACCACGTCTCCGCCATCATGGCGAAGACGCGGGCTGGAAATCGCTTCGAGGCTGCACGGCGAGCCGAAGCAAACGGGTGGATTTGAGGCCTCTCCGTGGTCCCGCCTTCAGCCCGCTAGCGGAGCTATCGGCGTTGACGGCGCTCGCGCACGCGCACCGCGATGCGCACGGGCGAGCCGTGGAAACCGAAACGCTCACGGAATTTACGCTCTAGGTAGCGACGATAGCCAGCGTCCAAGAAGCCGGTTGTAAACAGCACGATGGTCGGTGGTTGCGTCGACGCCTGAGTGGCAAAGAGCACTCGCGGCAGACGGTTATTATTCATCGGCGGTGGATTCGCGGCAATCGCGTCACGCATCCAATTGTTGAGCTGACCGGTGGACACGCGCTGATCCCAGCTTTCTAGGGCCTCGATCATGGCGGGCTCAAGCTTTTGCAAGGCGCGCCCGGTCTCAGCAGAGATATTCACGCGGGTCACCCACGGCAGGTGGCGCAGGTTCTCATCAATTTCGCGCTCTAGGTAGTAGCGGCGATCCTCATCCACAAGGTCCCACTTGTTAAAGGCAATAACCAAGGCTTTTCCGGCCTCGAGAATCATGTTGAGGACGCGTTGGTCTTGCTCCGAGACTTCTTGGGAAGCGTCGATAAGCATGACGCACACCTCGGCCGCATCAATCACGCCGCGCGTGCGCAAGGAGGCGTAGTACTCGTGGCCCTGCGCGTTTTTAACCTTCTTGCGCAGACCTGCGGTATCAATGAACTTCCACAAACGCTGGTCCAGCTGCACCAGGGAATCAACTGGGTCGACCGTGGTGCCTGCAGCATTGTCTACCACGGAGCGCTCCTCCGCCGTCAGCTTGTTCAGCAAGGAGGACTTGCCCACGTTCGGCTTGCCCACCAACGCCACGCGGCGAGGACCGGAGGTAATCGAGGAATGACGCGGTTCCGCAGGGAACAAACGGAGGATCTCATCGAGGACGTCGGCACCGCCCCGACCATGCTGAGCGGATACTGGCCACGGATCGCCCAAACCAAGCGCGTAGAACTCGGCCATGTCTGCATACATGGTTTCCGAATCAAACTTGTTGGATACCAGGATGACTGGGACCTCGGAGCGCTGCAATTTCCGAGCCATAACCGCATCGGTCTCAGTGATGCCCACCTTGGTGTCCACCACGAATACGATGACGTCGGCAGTTTCCATCGCCTGCTCTGCCTGGCGGGCGATGGCGGCATGGATTCCCTTGACGTTCGGGTCCCAACCTCCGGTGTCCTGAACAAAGAAGCGCTGGCCATTCCACTCCGCTACATAAGACACGCGGTCACGGGTCACGCCCGGGTGGTCCTCTACAACAGCTTCACGGCGCCCAAGGAAGCGATTCACCAGAGAAGACTTGCCCACGTTCGGGCGGCCCACTACGGCCACCGTGCACAGGTTTTCCTCCGTATGGCCCTCACCGACACCAAAGGCGTGGGATAGGGCTTCCCATTCTTCCTCGCTCAGCAGAGCCTCATCGTCGAAATCGGTCTCATCCTCACCAAAATCGGCCTCGCTGAATTCAGACTCGTCGAATTCATAGTCAAAGTCTTCAGAGTCGAAATCCTTCGGAGCCCAGCCGCCGTGCGGATCGCGTACGACCTCTTCTTCAAGTTTTCCGGCCGGATAGTGAAATTCCGTCTCAAAGTCTTCCGGCTGCTGCGCCGGATCTACATCCGGATTCTGCGGTTCATTAGTCATGTCAGGCCTCCTGTGCAGCCGATTCTTTGACGACGGCGATGAGAGCGTCAAGGACCTCATCTCGGGTCATCTCGGACGTATCAACGAGTACCGCGTCCTCCGCCGGGCGCAGCGGCGATGTAGCGCGGGAAGAGTCGGCGGCGTCGCGCCGTTCGACGGCGGCAAGCACGGAGTCAAAATCCGAGTCAATGCCGGCAGCTAGGTTTTGGTCGTGACGGCGCTGTGCTCGGACCTCGGCGCTAGCCGTCATGAAAGCCTTCGCGGGGGCATCGGCAAGAACAACCGTGCCGATATCGCGCCCTTCGACAATCGCGCGATGAGCCTGGGCGGCAAGCTTACGTTGCAGTTCAACGAGGTTTTGGCGCACTTCCGGAATGGCGGAAACTGCCGAGACATTGCGGGTGACCTCATCTTCTCGGATGACGCGGGAGACATCCTCGCCATCAAAGATGACCATGGTGGAATCTGGATCATCAGACACCTCGAGAGGCAGGTCAGCAGTCGTGGAAATCACCGCCTCAGTATCCGCTGGGTCCACACCCGCGCGCAGCACAGCAAGCGTTGCCACGCGGTACATTGCACCGGTATCGACGTACTTGGCGTCAAGCTTCTTGGCCAGTGCTCGGCACGTCGTGGATTTACCGGTTCCGGAGGGACCGTCAACAGCCAGAATGAGGCCTTGATTGGGCATATTTGAAATCATTACATCCCCACCGCCTTGTACAGGCTGGTCAGTTCGTTGGAGTTCAGTGCACGCAAGGAGCCGGGCTTCATATCACCCAACTGCACCGTGTGGAGTTTGGTGCGCACGAGACGCTGGACCGGATACCCGGCTTCCTTAAGCATGCGACGCACGATGTGCTTCCGGCCCTCGTGCAGCTCGACGCGCACCAGCGAATAGCCCTGGTTCTTGTCCACGATCTGCACATAGTCCGCCTGCGCAAGGCCATCATCCAATTCGATGCCGTCGCGCAGCTGACGAACGAGCTTCTTATCTGCTTCGCCAAGGACAGTCGCGAGGTATGTTTTGGTCACCTCATATTTGGGATGCATGAGACGGTTGGCAAGTTCGCCGTCGTTAGTCAACAAGAGAAGCCCCTCGGTATCCGCGTCGAGGCGCCCGACGTGGAACAAGCGCTGGCCTGCTACCACGCGATCAGCCACCACATCTCCCACGCAAGGACGGCCCATGTCATCCGACATCGTGGACTGCATACCGCGCGGTTTGTTGAGCACGAAGTATTGGGTCTCCTCGTTGACGTTGATGCGTGTGCCATCGACGCGAATCACGTCCGTGTTGGGATTGACACGAGTGCCCTGCTTGATGATGACCTGGCCGTTGACCTCAACGCGGCCTTCATCGATGAGGATCTCTGCATGGCGGCGCGAAGCAACGCCGGCCTTTGCCAAGACCTTTTGCAGGCGCTCGCCTTGGTTCTGGGAGCTCTTCTTATCTTTACCGTCTACCAGCCAGTCCGCGCCCAAGTCTCGGGCGATAGATTCTGCGGTGGCCTTCTTCTTCACATGCTGATGGCGGGCCGGCTTAGCGTTCGACACGATCATGTCGCTGTCACGCTTTTTCTTTTCCGGTGTGCCATCGCGGCGAGCGGGTGGAGTCACGGGAATGTGTCCTCTCAATAGTTCTTCAATTTGCGGCGCGCGGAAACACGCCGATGTCCGGCCGCAATCCTACCGCATACAGCGCCTTTATGAGTAGTCCTCGTCGATCTGCTCGATGTCTGGCAGCAGCGGAGCGAGATCCGGGAGGCGCTCGAGGGAATCAATACCGAGTAGCTCTAGGAAAAGCTCAGTAGTCTCATAGTGATGTGCGTTGCCAGCTGAGGGCTCTGGGCTCTCTATCTCCCGGATGAGCCCCCGCAACATGAGCGTACGAACTACTCCGTCGACGTTGACGCCGCGTACGCCAGCGACTTGGGCTCGGGTGACCGGTTGGCGGTATGCGATAACGGCCAAGGTCTCCAATGCCGCGCGGGAAAGCTTGGTTTGGGTGCCATCGAGAACAAACTGCTCGACGGCATCTGCGTTCTCTTTACGCGTATAGAAGCGCCAGCCCTCCGGCGTCTCCCGCAGATCGATGCCAGAACCGCGCTCGCTCAGCTCGCGCTCTAGTGCACGCAGAGTATCACTGACGACGGTGACCTCCGCATCCAGTACACGGGCCAGCTCCTCCACGCTGGCTGGCGAATCAATAACGAGGAGGATGGACTCCAGGCGTGAGCGCAACTGGGAAATAAGAGGTAAAGCTCCCTGTCGGCTCGGGGCTACGAGGTCTCTGGGGGCCAAGGATGACGTATCGTCCATGACTCGGTAGCTTACCCTAATCCCAGTTCGCCGCCGCGACGACCGCCGGGTCCACGTCGAGCCCGGTCCAGGACAATTCAAGTGGCCCCAAAGACTCTGACTGGGAAGCATCAACCGCTTTGGCTTTGTAGAGCTCCAACAACGCCAGGAAACGTCCAACGACCTCCATAGAGATGGTGCAGTCCCTGGTTAAGGCTTCGAAACTCATCCATTGGCCCGTGCCCAGCATCTTGAGCGTCGTGAGGATCTTTCCGGCTTGCTCCGGCACGGAGACAGCAACCTGGTGAATATGGCCTGTGGCAACCTCTTCCGGGGGTTTGGGCCGGAAGACACCAGCTGCGAGTTCGGCGAACGTGGCCGGAGTATGCCCAATCTTGACTGGCGGAAGAAGGTTGCTAAAGCGCTCCTCCATCGCCACCGCACGCGGATAACGCCGCTGGGCCGCGCGCTGCCATTGCGCGAACTGGTCGGCAACCTGCTTATAAGCCTTGTACTGCAGAAGGCGCGCAAAGAGGAGATCGCGAGTCTCCAGGAGCTCAAGATCTTCAAAATCATCGACTTCGCCACGCGGCAATAATCGAGCCGCCTTCAAATCCAAAAGTGTTGCGGCGATGAGAAGGAACTCCGTGGTTTCATCCAAGTCCGCGGTTGCCCCTAAAGCACGCGTATAGGCCACGAACTCATCGGTGACTTCAGACAGCGCCACTTCCGTAACGTCCAGCTTCTTCGCTTGAATCAGCTGCAGCAGCAAGTCGAAAGGGCCCTCAAAATTGCCCAGGGCGATGCGAAAGCCGGTAATCTCCGGTTGGGTCATAATGAGCGGCTAGCCGTTAGCTCGCTCGATGACCTCTTTAGCCAGGTCGCGGTACTGCTTGGCTGCCTGGGAGCTGGGCGCCCAGGTAGTAATGGGCTCGCCGGCTACCGACGTCTCTGGGAAACGAACGGTACGTGTAATCACCGTGTCAAAGACCTTGTCCCCGAAATACTCCACCACGCGGTCCATGACTTCCCGGGCGTGGCGGGTGCGGCGATCGAACATGGTGACCAGAATTCCCATGACCTCGAGGTCGAAGTTAATGCGGTCCGCTACTTTCTCCACGGTATCGGTTAACAGCGCGAGGCCGCGCAGGGAAAAGAACTCGCACTCCATGGGGATGATAACTCCCTGCGAGCAGGCCAAAGCATTGACCGTGAGCAAGCCCAGTGAAGGCTGGCAGTCAATGATGATGAAGTCATAGTCCTTGCGTACCGGGCGAAGGGCACGGGCCAGGGTATGTTCGCGGCCAACTTCATTGACCATCTGGATCTCAGCGGCGGAGAGGTCGATGTTGGCGGGGACGAGGTCGAGCCCGGCCACGCCGGTGTGCACGATAGCGGAATGCACTGAGACTTCGCTATCAAGCATGACGTCATAAATGGTGTCCTGGATCTGGTCGTGGGTCAGGCCCAGGCCGGCCGAAAGAGCACCCTGCGGGTCCAAGTCAACGAGGAGGACTTTACGCCCCAGCTCCGCCAGACACGCGCCCATGTTAATGGTGGACGTGGTTTTCCCGACGCCACCCTTCTGGTTACACATGGAAATAATCGTGGCGGGACCATGCTTTTCCAATGGCTCTGGTTCCGGAAGCTCCCGCAGTGGGCGGCCGGTTAACCCGACCTGTGCTTCCGAGGCCTCAAACAGTCCCTCGTCGCTCACAGTCACACCTGCTTCCTTGACCTGTACGGCCCCTGTGCGGTCTTTCCGCTTCGGCTTTGCAGCAACACGCGGCGCCGCATTCTTACATCCTTGTGATTATAGGGTACCCCGTGGGTGCCTGCGCCGCGATTATAGCTAAGGAAAACCGGTGAATAAAGCCCACGGCCTAGATTAGGCGTCCTTCTGTGCTCCCTTCGACCGGCGTCCCTTAAGCGCGAGCCACACGATGAGCGCGATAACTCCGAGGCCCGCGATACCTGCTGCAAGTGCGCCAACTCCAAGCCCCGATTCTCCTTGTTCCTCTCCGCCGGCCTTGTCAGCTGCATCAGAATCCAGCTGCTGCTCCGCAGGCACCTCACTCGCGCTCTCACGGGTTGGATCGGTAAGCGTCACTACCAGCTCAGCGGACTGAGTGTCCTTGTTCACGAATTGCATGATGAAAGGATTGTCCGGCTCCGCCCCCTCTGGGTAGGTCAGGGTCATGGTGCGCGAGCCTTTGTCGATCTCCCGTTTGACCCCCTTTACGAACTCGCCTTCCGCGTTGAGGTAGCGCAGCGTAACTCCGTCATCCTCAAGGTGCTTGAAGCGGTTGTACAGGTCGAGAGCCTGTTTGAGCCCAAGCTTGGCAGTGATTGTTTGGCCGTCAATCGTGGATTCCAGGTTCACATAGGAAGTATTCGAATCATCAATTCCTTCCCACCCGCGGCCTGTTCGCGGAGGAGGCACGTGGCCTTGACCAGAGTCACCCACAGCGGGCGCCGAGCCATCGGCGGGAGGCTGTCCTCCGTTCTGCTCACCACCACCTGCGCTGTCATCGGAGTTCTCGCTCCCCGCCGGTCCCCCGTTGCCCCCGGGATTACCCGGGTTCTCGTGGTCCTGCTGCTCACCGCCGAGCTGGCCCGGATCCCCGTTCTCAGCTGCGTCGTTGAGATCATCGGCAGTAACGTCGGCGTCGGCCACGAGCACGATGGTCATGGTCACGCCTTGGTAGGTCACCGGCACACTGATTTGTCCTCCCGCGGGTGGTGCGGTCACCGTAGCGCTGCCGCCAGAAGCAGTGACGTTCCAACCATCGGAGGCCACGTTGACGTCGACAGGAACTGGCAGCGAAACGGTCGTGGTCTGACCAGCCGGCACCGGAATGGTGGCGTCTTGTGCATAGGCGGCGGCCGTGCCGAACCCTGGCAGCACCCCAGTTGCGCTCACGATGCCCGACGCGACGCCGGAAAGGGAACCTACGGAGAGCACGGAAGCTAGCGCAACCGCTCGATAGGTTTGGGACAAAGCAGTGGTTGAAGCCATAAATATCCTTTTCATTAGGTTGAAGTCGTGACGATTCTAGGCGCTCTTAGGCGCGTGGATGGGCAGTGCGCCACACTTCGCGGAGTGAATCCGCAGTGACGTGGGTATAAATCTGTGTCGTCGTCACGGAAGAATGCCCCAAGAGCTCCTGTACGGTACGCACATCAGCCCCGCCCTCGAGCAGATGGGTGGCAAATGAGTGACGCAGTGTGTGCGGAGAAATTTTGGTACTCAGGTGGGCGCGCTGCGCTGCGGTCTTGATCACGGCCCAGGCGCTTTGCCGCGATAAAGACTTGCCCCGAGTGTTGAGGAACAGGGCGTGAGAGGCTCCCGTAGCCAGCACTGGGCGGGCACGCACTAGGTAGTTCTCCACCGCTGTCACCGCATGTGAACCCAGCGGAACTAGCCGTTGCTTATCGCCCTTGCCGCTCAACAACACAATGTCACGAACTGAAGCACTCCCCTCACCCGTCACATCGTCCACATTTAGCGCGATGATTTCGGAGATACGTGCGCCCGTACCATACAGCATCTCCAATAGAGCGCGATCTCGGATATCAATGGGCGTTGCAGCATCACCGCTAGGGATGGCATCGAGGAGTGCCTCTACATCCTCCACGCTGAGAGTCTCCGGCAGCGGTTGCGCCCGCTTGGGTGGGGAAACCTCCGCCGCGACATCTTCCTCAATCATCCCCTCGGCCAGGGCAAACTTATGCAGCCCTCGAGCGACAACCAAAGCGCGACTAGCAGAAGACTGCGCAAGACTCTTACGCAAGTAAACGAGGTAGTTCTCCACGTGCGAGCGGGTTACGTGGCGCAAATCCGTGATCCCAAATTCCGCAAGCCAATTGACGTAACGGTTAATGTCTCGACGGTAATTGCTTACCGTATTCTTCGAGGCACCTTTTTCCACCATGAGGTGCATCAACCAAGCTTGTCCGGCGGCTGCGGCGGGGTTAGAGGGCGTCACAGCTGCTTAAGATCCGGTCCCGGGCGCCGGTGAGCAATCGATTCCGGCCGTAGCTCGAAAGGAGAGTCAACTGAGCGCGGGGTGGCATCCCCACGCACGCAGACATATGCCGCAAGGATTCCTGCCACCGCAATGGAGTTCACAATCTCCCCCACCAGGATGCGCTCGACAGCCTCCGCAAGGGGAACCCATGCAAAGCCCATGTCAGCTTCCTCGTCGCCTTCGGCGTTGAGTTTGGGCACGCTCGACAGGCCTCGCGCCAAGAACACGCGCACGGCTTCCTCGCAGAATCCCGGGGAGGTCACCAGATCAGTCAACACTGCCCATTCCTCGGCGGCCAGGCCGGCCTCTTCCTGGAGCTCGCGTTGCGCGCCGCTGAGCTCGTCTTCGCCCTTCACATCGAGCAAGCCGGCCGGCAGCTCCCACAGGCGCTTGCCGACGCTATGCCGGTACTGCTCCACCATGGCGATACGGTTGTTCTCATCCAACGCCACAACGGCCACAGCACCAAGGTGTTCGACAACTTCTCGCTGAGCAACAACCTCCCCCGGCATGACGACATCATCGCGGCGGACGGCGATGATGGGGGCGTCGACAAGCAGCTCGGTTCCCACCGTACGAAAATGGTGTGACATCTAGAGATCCTTCGGCAGCGCCGGCGCTGCGCTGTCAGCATTCGCCGCAGAACCATACACACCGTGGCCACCATCGAGTTGTTCCTTCACGGCTAAAACGCTGGCCATCTGGGACACCGGGTGATCGATGGAGTCCACGGTGCTGATCTTCGTCTTGTCGGCTCGGAGTTTATCCAGGACGCCGTCGTCACCGGCGGATTCCACGCGCCCGGCATAAACCATCGCGGTATCCACCGAATCAAAACCTTCTAGGAAGTTGACCGTCGTATCGATGGCGTACTTCGCAGCAGCACTGTCGTCCTCTTCTCCCGGGGTCATGCCTCCGCCCACGACGACTACGGCCTGGGCAGGAAGAATAGTGCCATCCTTGTAGTCGATGTAGCCGGCATCGCGCAGAGCCCGCAAAAGGGTCGCGCGATCATCAACTGATGCAAGCGGCTCGGTGGTCTCAGCATCCATCATCAACCCCGCCGCAAGTGCCTGACCAGCATGTGTGCCGGCATCAATCTTCTTTTTATCGAGCTTCGCTCCCGCCGGCAACGTGGTGGTAACGAGGGACAAAAGCTTGTCCGCGGATTCTTGGGCTACAAACTTCTCAGTCAGCTTGATGCTTCCTGCATCGGTGGAATCTGCAGAACCCAGCAAATCCTTGACGGCCTTGACGTCGGCGTCGTCGGCATCGGGCATACTCACAACCATGACCGGGCGCTGCGCCAAGGAACCATCCACCACGTATCGGCCGAGATCTCCCATTACGGAATCAGCAGAGTCGAGCTGGGCCTCCGCGATGTTATTTTCTACAACCAGCTTTCCGTATTTCTCGCGCACCTCACTGGTCGATTCACCCCCGGGACCCGATCCGGAATCCATATTTGGAGCAATCACCAGCGTGCCCAACGCAATGCCAAGGGCTGCGCCGAAACCGAGGCCGGTGATAATGAGGGACTTAGGCGACATCATTACTTAAACCACTCCTGCACGCTTAACGCGAAGTTATTCCAGGTATCGATCAGGTTCTGGAGGAAGGATTCATCGCCGCCCAAGCCGACGATCAAAATAACGACGGCAAGTGCTACGAGGATGCCAAGCAGCGCCCACAGCCATCCCATAGCTCCGGAATTTGGCGCGGAATAAAGGTTGATAACAGCGTCCGCATCCACCAGGCGCGTGCCCGCCTTCATGTGGCACAGCAAAGCCGCGGGCGTAGCATTCGGCTCGTTAGCAAAGATGTCGTCGAGGTCGAGGGATCCGCCAACCTGAACAATCATCTGAGCCTCATGGTAGTCCGCAAGCAACAGCGCGAGATCGGTAGCTGAATCCGTAGCGGCAGGGAAGGTCATCGCACCAATCCCCAAATCCTGAATGCGCTCGAGCCCGTCAGCAGTGCCGTCCGGCTCGGCGGGGAGAATAACCTGGGCACCGCTGCGCAGGGTTTCCGAGCTCACCTCGGAAGGGTTACCCACGATGAAGTGAGGCTGGTATCCCAGCTCAACCAGGGTGTCCGCGGCAGCGTCCACGCCGATAATGATGGGTTCATACTCGCGGATAAAGTTGCGCAGGAGCGTCAGCTTCTTGCGGTGTTCCTCAGTGGGCGAGACCACGAGAACTTTGCGCCCGGCCATGACGGACCCTGCATCGGGAACACCCAGGCCATCGATGAGTAGCGGACCTTCGGAATGAATGAACTCAATGGAGTTACCGAAATATGCCTCCATATGATCGATGAGTTCCTGCTGGGCAGAAGCAAAATTCTTTTCCGCCCGGTCGCGGGTAACCACCGTTCCCGAAGAAAGCTGGGTATCGCCCGCAAAAATGGCGCCGTCTTCGGTCAGACGCGCCTTCTTTCCATCCTTGAAATTGTCCACAAAATCTTGGCCTACGCCCTCGATGAGGGTGACATCGGCGTCGAGAAGCATGTGGGGTCCATAATTCGGGATAGAACCAGTGGAGAACTCCGCGACGTTGATCACGGCGGCCGGCTTCATATCCACGAGGGTCTGGGCCTCTTGGCGGGAGATATTGGCGGCGTTGATGACTGCGAAGTCACCAGCGCTAAACTTCTTCATGCCCTTGCCACCCGGGGTGCAATCACGCAGCGCGCCGTGTTCTCCAGGCAGATCGGTATTACGGGAAAACAGACTCATGTCTGACAGTTTCCCCTGTTAGGGGCTCAAGGTGTGGAAGGCGCGCGGAAAGTCTCGACTTCTGCTTGAGCCCTATCGAAGAGCTCTTGTGCATGCGCGCGGCCCGTCTCGGTGTCATCGAGGCCAGCGAGCATACGCGCGAGCTCCTCAACGCGCTCCTCGGCGGTCAGATCCGCAACACCCGACGTGAATTTCTCCTTCGACACGTGCAAGTGTGAGTCCGCATAGGCGGCCACTTGCGGCAGGTGTGTGACACAAATGACCTGGTTGGTGGTGGACAGCCGCGCTAGACGACGCCCAATCTCCACCGCCGCGCGGCCACCGACGCCGGCATCCACCTCGTCGAAGACCAAGGTGGTCCCGTCGCCGCTGGCCAAAACTACCTCCATGGCCAGCATGACGCGCGAGAGCTCACCGCCCGAGGCCGCGGAAGCCAAGGGCTTGCCGTTGAGTTGAAATTCGACCTCATCCGCGCCGGACTTGGAGTACTTCGTCTTCTTGACGGCGGCCGTCAAGGTGGAGTTCGGCATGGCCAGGCCATGAATTTCTTCGGTGACCTGAGCCCCGAGCTTCTTCGCGGCCTTGGTACGGGCGGCAGTGAGCTTTTCGGCTTTGGACACCATCGTCTTTTCGGCCTCCATTACCTCTTTCTTTAAGGCCTCAAGGGCCTCGGTAGAGGTATCCAACGTAGCGAGTTTGGCCTCAGCGGCATCCCGCCAGGCCAGGACTCCATCGATATCAGCAGCATATTTGCGGGTAAGCCGCTTGAGCTCCTGTTGGCGCTGTAGGGATTCCTCGAGGAGGTTGGGATCGGCGGGTAGATCGCTCAAATACGTCGTGAGGTCGGCAGCGATGTCGGTCAGCTGCGCGGTGACTTCGCTAACGCGCTCCCCTAGGCGAGCGAGCTCGGTATCACTTGCCCCAGCGAGTGCTGATTCGGCGGCGCCGACAAGATTGACGGCGGTGTCCTCATCCCCAAATCCTTCGCCCCCATCCAGAGCACTGAGAGCGGTGGCTGCGCCCTCACGCAAAGCATCAACATCTTGCAAGCGCTTAATAAGGGTCACGAGTTCGGCATCTTCGCCTGGTTGCGGATCGAGCTCGGAAATTTCCTTAATAGCGAACTGCAACCTGTCAACTTCCTGCGCCATCTCGCGCCGTGATTCCGTACGACGCTGATAGTCCTTAGCCAACGCGCGCCAGTGGCTAAACGCATCGGTATATGCGGTGCGAACCTTGTCAATCGCAGGTTCAAAGCGATCGATCGCTGCCAATTGTTGATCGGCAGATAGCAAACGCAGCTGGTCGTTCTGACCGTGCACAGTAATCAGGTGGGAGGCGAACTCCCCCAATGTCGCCGCTGGCACTGAACGCCCACCCAAGTAGGCGCGTGAGCGTCCCGCCGCCGACACCGTGCGGGAGGCAATGAACTCGCCGTTTTCATCTGGCTCACCGCCTGATTCTTCGACTACCTTCGCTACGGCAAGAGAACTGGAAGAAAAATGCCCTTCTACGGCTGCTTTCGCGGCGCCATCGCGCACACGTGATGCATCCGCGCGACCGCCGGCGAGAAGGCGTAGGCCGGTTACCACCATGGTCTTACCAGCGCCGGTTTCGCCGGTGAGCACGGTGAGTCCTGGCGATAGTTCCGCTGCGGAGCTTTCAATCACGCCGAGGTCAGAGATGCTGATATCAACGAGCACGGTGAGCTATCTTCCTTCCTAAATACGCGCCAAACAACCTAGTGACGCGGCCCGCGCCAACCTTCCACGGGGAGGCGCAGCTTGGACACCAGACGATCAGTGAATGGCTGCTGATCTAGACGTACCCAGCGCACCGGCCTTTCACCACGAACGACCTCCGCGCGCGAACCTGGAGGCATCGAGACTTCCCGGAATCCGTCAAGGATGACCACGGCCGGAGTCGTCGCCGACGCCGATTCCACCGCGACTTGCGAATCCGGAGACACCACGAGCGGTTTGGTAAACAAGGCATGCGCGTTGTTTGGCACAACCAGGATGGCATCAAGAGAAGGCCACAGAACTGGCCCTCCGGCGGAGAAGGCATAGGCCGTGGATCCAGTCGGAGTGGAGATGAGCACGCCATCGCAACCAAAAGCAGATACCGGGCGCCCATCCACCTCGAGGATGGCGTCCAGCACCCCCGAGCGGTTGAGATTCTCAATCGACGCCTCATTGAGCGCCCAGCTACGCTCACGCAGTTTCCCGTCAGCATCAAACACGGTGACGTCGATAGTAAGCCGGTCTTCGACCTCATAGGATTGCTCGATAACTCGTACTAACGCACGGTCGAGTGACTCCGCTTCCCACTCGGCGAGGAAGCCGACGTGGCCCAGGTTTATTCCAAGCACGGGAACATCGACGGCACGCGCCATATCTGCCGCGCGCAAAAATGTGCCATCGCCACCGAGAACCAGCACCAATTCACAACCTTCGGCAGCAGCTGGCGTATGCCGAACATGCTGCAGGCCCGGAAGGACGGTATCCGCTGCGCACACGCGCACCTTGATGCCTGCCTCCTGGAGCAGCTCCGCCGCGCGATGCGTAGCGGCAAGATTATCCGCGCGGCTCGCGTGCGGAACAAGAAGAATTTCGCGGCGGTTGGTGCCCTCCGCGGCGACACTACTGCTCACTGGGGTCCTTCCTTGATAGCCGTCTCGATCATTGCATCAAGCCTATCTTCCGGGGTGGACAATCCATCCTTGACCAACCAGAGGAAGTACTCAACATTGCCGCTTGGTCCAGGTAACGGCGATGCCGCCACGCCTTTCACGCTGAGCCCGAGCTCCTGAGCGAAGATAGCGACATCCTTGGTTACTTCCGCCCGTAGCTCAGGAGAGCGCACCACACCACCGGACCCTATCCGGTCTTTGCCCACCTCAAACTGTGGTTTGACCATGGGCAATAGCCACGCGCCATCAGCCATGCACGATGCAATCGCTGGAAGCACAAGCTTCAGGGAGATAAACGATAGGTCACCAACCATGGCGTCGCAGGGACCATTCGTGTGCTCAAGTGTCAGGTGGCGAATGTTAGTGCGGTCGAGCACCGTAACCCGTTCGTCATTCTGCAAACGCCACAACAACTGCCCGTAGCCCACATCGACGGATAGCACCTCCGCGGCACCGCGGCGCAGGCACACATCGGTAAAGCCGCCAGTCGACGCCCCCGCATCCAACACTCGCTTTCCCCTAAGGTCAACGTCGAAAGCCTCGAGAGCGCCAAGGAGCTTGTGCGCGCCACGCGAAGCCCAATCATCCCCCTCGCTGGCCTCAACCTTGATAGACACCTCAGGCTCAACTACCGTCGCGGGCTTCATCGCTTTGAAACCCCCGACGGTCACGCGGCCGGCCTTGATCATCTCAACGGCTTGTTCCCGTGAGCGCGCAATCTTTCGGCGCACTAGCTCCGCGTCGAGACGGCGGCGTTGCGGTGGCATGAAAAGCTCCTCTTCCCTTAGAATCCTCGACGGTCAGCGCTAATTGTCTTGGAGCGCATCCCGCAGCACAGTATGAGCGCGATCCAGCTGAGCAAGTTCTTGTTCAAGGTTCTCAGCTGGTTCATTGAGAATCTCCGCGAGCGACGCATCCAACTTCTCGGGAGCCAAAACCGCGCGCGGGTCATGAGGCTTTACCGCCATGTAGACACAACCCTCTCCGCGGCTTCACTCCGTGGCTGAATGTAGCGAGGCGGCTCAGCACCGGCCCAGGCAACTTCGAGGACGGTACGCAACGCCTCGATCGACGTCGATTTCTCGTTCCCGCCTTGAAGAACAATGTCGTAGCCGTCAAACCGTGCCCGGAAGCCTCCCTGGGAACCTGGGCGCGCCTGTGCGGCCGATAAGGAGAGCTCGTGGAATCCTGCACCAATGAAATCAGGGCGTTCCTCCGCAGTAGCTTCAATGAGAGCAAGCTCCCGGGACACACCTGTAAGAACGTGGAAGGTATCCATTGCAGCGTTGTTGCCACCAACAATGTCCGTGTCAAGGCGGTCCCCTACAGCTAGAGGCTTCGTCGACCCCACGAGCTTGGCTGCTTGAGTGAACATAGCGGGTTCCGGCTTACCTGCCGAAATGGGTTCTACGCCGGTAGTTGAAACGATAGCTGCGACTAACGAGCCGTTGCCCACAGCCATTCCGCGCTCCGTCGGAAGAGACGTATCCAGGTTGGAGGCAAAGAACTTTGCGCCGTGATTAATTGCCAACGCGCCTTCGGAGAGCTGCTCCCAGCCCACCGACTTGTCCATACCTTGCAGGACCGCGGCGGGCTTATCGTCGGCACTGTGTACAACATCGAAGCCCGCCTCACGCGCCAGTGAACGAAATGAGTCCGCGCCGATGACGAGGACTTTCGCGCCTGCTGGAAGTTCCTCACGAGCGATCTTGACTACCGCTTGCGCAGAGGTAACAACGTGTTGCGCATCCGTCTCCAAGCCGATCTCGCCGAGCATACCGGCTACGGTTTGGGGGCTTCGGGATGCATTGTTCGTGACATAAACTGCAGGAACACCGCAGGAATTCACCACGTCGACGACGCACTGGAGAGCCTGTCCGCCCTCCCATACTGTTCCGTCGAGATCGAGGAGCAATGAATCATGGGTTTTGAGAATACTCATTATTTGCACTCGGCCAGACGCTCTGAAGCGTCGGTCCAGTCTCCTTCATCGATGTCAATCGCGTGCTGGAACCACTCCCGGGCCTCTTCCTTGCGGCCAGCCTCCAATAAAGCATTGGCATAGGCGTAGGAAAGGCGGCATGCCGAGAATCCCGTGGAATCCTTAGAAGGCTTTGCGCGTTGGATGGTAACTACGGCGGAATCTGCCTGCCCCATGTCCAATCGCGCTCCTGCAGCAACGATAGCCAACTCGATCGCATCCTCCGCCGCGAGTTCTTTAGCCTCCTCGCCGCGCCACAAATCAACGGCCTTTTCTGGGCGCCCGAGGCCTCGCTCGCAATCAGCCATGACCGCGAGCAGCCCAGGGCCACCGGAAATGCGGCGCGCTGCGCGAAGCTCCGCAAGGGCTTCCTTCCACTCTCCAGCCCTATATGCAGCAATTCCGTTCATTTCACGGACGACTGATACACGTCCGGCACGGTCTTTGGCAGCACGTGCATGGCGTAGCGACAGTTGGGGATCGTCCTCAAGCCACGTTGCCGCCATGATGAGGTGTTTAGCAACGGCTTCGGAATTTTCCTTGGAGAGCGACGAAAGATCCTGAAGTACCGAAGGATCAAGATCCGTAATGTCGATATCAGATGGCAGGTCTGGATCTGTCATACGACGATTGATGCGCTCCTCACGGTAGCCTGAACGCTGTGGGTGCGAGACCTTGTTTTTACCGCCGCCATGTCCATTGCGGTCGTTGCGGCGAGGTTTAGCGCCTGCGCGGCCACCTCGGCGTTCGTCTCGGCGATCACCGCGACGCTCTTCTCGACGCCCCGCTGCGCCGCCGTGCTTCTCAAACTTGCGGCCCCCAGAGCCGTAGTGCCCACGGTTGCCTTCTGCGGAACCTTCGCGGCCACGGCCGTGGTTACGGGAGTTGGATTCAGACATTAAAGCCATGCACTTTCTGCGGTAGACGTGTCCGTATGTACCGAACCAGTCTACAGGTCACGGCCCCAGAAACGGCAATACGAACCAACTGCTAGTGAAGTGCCCCACAACCTACGGTCCCAGTTCGGCGACTACACACTATTCGGCGGCCAGGCAACCTCACCCAAACGCCACTCATCACACACGCACTCTAATCCCGCAGCCACCTGCGAAGAGCTAAGGCCATGCTCTACGCTTCCGTGCTCCAATGGCATACCACGGACGACTGCCCAAAAGGTCCAACCATTGTTCCAGGCGAGGCGAATTCGACGCGCGAACGGGCCTGACCCCCGGAAAGTAGACACATCGGGGGTTAGCTATGCTGCTTGGGTTGGTGTAGCTGATGTGAGTGCTTCGAAGTCATTGGGGGGCTAGAAGGCCGCACCAGGAGTGCCGTCTGTGCCACTTTCCGATCATTTAGTACGCCGTTAATTCATCCATTTGAGCCGGGCTCGCAAAGCCTGTTTATCCGTAGCTGTAAACCCACTCCTCGAATGTCTTGAAGGGGCCTTCAACGTAGTCCTTTTCTTGAAAATCGTACATTCCACATATAACCGACCCATTGGGCTTCTGTTCGAAGACGCCCCAGACAAAACCGTCATCATAGGCTACTGGGAAGAAGCGTTTTGAATCGACAAGATCGACTGACCGGAAATCTTCTAGAAACCCTTCGAAGGCGTTTTCATAGACTCCGTATGGGGCAGGTGTGAAGAAAACTAACGATGGCGGAGAAAAGGCCGTGTAATGCTTCCAGAATTGGAAGTATTGTTCGGGAATCCAAGATGGAGCCACCGACTTCAGCTGAGACAGTTCACTTTTACTTAGTCCGTGGCCGTACACGTATGAGAGTAGCTTATCTGAGAGTTTTTTCTGACCGGTCATAGGTAGTCCAATGCCTTTTCTTTCCAGTATGTGTGTCGACACTCCCTAAAGGATGCGCGGTCGTCAAGGGTTACATCTGTTGGAAACCCGCTCCCATTCATTCTGTGGAATATAGGGAGAACTTTAGCGTTTTCTGTGTGCATCTGTTTTGTAATTTCTACTACAGCTGTTCGATCATCTTGGCCGATATGGTGCAAATTCACCGGGTTTCGATCTATCCATATAGGGGCGCGCCATGCCTCATTAAATCGACATTGTTGCCAATTCCACCACCAACTTCCCGGGGAAGGCACACCTCTTTGTGCGGATTGAATACCTGTCTACCAGTCTGTTGATATACAACGGACCTGACCCCTGTTTGGTAGACACCTGATA
>NZ_KV799845.1:0-1349 GCF_001810085.1 Corynebacterium sp. HMSC072A02
TGGTTTGTGTGATTTCTTTGTTCTTTTGTGTTTTGTGTGTTCACACCAGCATGATGACTGTTGCTTTTGTGGTGGTTGTTGTGTTGGTTGTGTGTTCGTTATTTAGGGCGCATGGTGGATGCCTTGGCATGCTGGGCCGATGAAGGACGTGTAAGGCTGCGTTAAGCCTCGGGGAGTTGTCAATAGAGCGTTGATCCGAGGATGTCCGAATGGGGAAACCTGGCACCTGTTATGGGGTGTTACCCTTCAGTGAATTCATAGCTGTTGTGGGGGTTTACGCGGGGAAGTGAAACATCTCAGTACCCGTAGGAGAAGAAAATAAAATATGATTCTGCTAGTAGTGGCGAACGAACGTGGATGAGGCTAAACCGTGTGCATGTGATACTTGGTAGGGGTTGTGTGTGCGGTGTTGTGGGCCCCAATGTGCGGTGACTACCATCATCGTGCTTGTGTGTTGTTGTTAGGTGAAGTGGTGTGGAAACACCCACCGTAGAGGGTGATAGTCCCGTAGTTGAAGGCTTCAATGCATGGGTTGTTGGGTTGCCCGAGTAGCAGCGGGCTCGTGGAATCTGCTGTGAATCTGCCGGGACCACCCGGTAAGCCTAAATACTCAGTGTGACCGATAGTGTATGAGTACCGTGAGGGAATGGTGAAAAGTACCCCGGGAGGGGAGTGAAATAGTTCCTGAAACCATGTGCTTACAATCCGTCAGAGCACCTGTTGTGTGTGATGGCGTGCCTTTTGAAGAATGAGCCTGCGAGTCAGCGGCATGTCGCGAGGTTAACCCGTGTGGGGTAGCCGTAGGGAAACCGAATCCTCATGGGGTGTTTAGTGGCATGTCCTGGACCCGAAGCGGGGTGATCTACCCATGGCCAGTGTGAAGCAGTAGTAAGATGCTGTGGAGGCGCGAACCCACGTAGGTTGAAAACTGCGGGGATGAGCTGTGGGTAGGGGTGAAAGGCCAATCAAACTCCGTGATAGCTGGTTCTCCCCGAAATGCATTTAGGTGCAGCGTCGCATTAGCTTGGTGGAGGTAGAGCTACTGGTTGGTTGAGCGGGACTACAATCTTAGCAATGTCAGCCAAACTCCGAATGCCACTAATTGTGTTGTGCGGCAGTGAGACTGTGGGGGATAAGCTTCATAGTCGAGAGGGAAACAGCCCAGATCGCCGGTTAAGGCCCCTAAGGGTGTGCTAAGTGGAAAAGGATGTGGGATCGCGAAGACAGCCAGGAGGTTGGCTTAGAAGCAGCCATCCTTGAAAGAGTGCGTAATAGCTCACTGGTCGAGTGGTCCTGCGCCGACAATGTAGTGGGGCTCAAGCACACCGCCGAAGCCGCGGCAATACTTT
>NZ_KV799846.1:0-390 GCF_001810085.1 Corynebacterium sp. HMSC072A02
TTGACCAGGTCAGGAAGAGTTGACTTACGCTTGGCTTGGATTGTAGTCACTGGGACAAAGGCACGCGGTGAAATCCCTTCAATGCCCATCATGCGCATCCGCTTCGCCACAGTCTTACGGTTAAGCGAAATGTGGTAGCGCTCGGCGAGCTCTGCGGTGATCCGAGGAGCACCATAAACCTCATCGGAGTCTTTCCAAATCTGATGAATCTTTCGGTCAACATCATCGTAAAATGCTGACCGATCATCCTTTCCGGATAGTCGTTTCTGCTGCACATGAGCCCATTTGTAGTATCCAGACCGAGATACTTTTAATAGTCGTGCCATGCGTTTGATGCTGTAGTTCGCCTTGCTCTGGCTGCATTAGTTCGAACTTTTCTGCTCGCGTTGC
>NZ_KV799847.1:0-159118 GCF_001810085.1 Corynebacterium sp. HMSC072A02
TCACCCCGCTACGCACCCCAAAACCGGAAGAGCCCGTTAACCCCAGCCCGCTACTCTGGAGTGCATGCCAGTAAACGAGGAAGCACACGTAGCACAACGCCCCGTCCGCATGGTTTTCACCAGCCGTGCCGGCGGGGCGTCGTCGTCCCCTTATAACTCTTTCAACTTGGGCGATCACGTTGGTGATGAGCCCGAGGCCGTGACCGCCAATCGCCAGCGGCTTCTGCGGGTGACTGGTCTAGAAGACATCGTGTGGATGGAACAGCTCCACACCAACACGGTCACGGTGGTGGGGGCCGAACGCCGCGGTGTCCGCGAACCCGTCCCCGCCACCGATGCCGTCGTAACCACCGAAAAGCGCTTGGGGCTAGGCGTGCTCGTTGCTGATTGCACGCCGGTGCTGCTTGTCGACGTCTCCGCGGGCGTCATCGCCGCCGCCCACGCCGGACGCCTAGGCGCGCGCAACGGAATCGTCCGGAACACCGTGAACGCAATGGTTGAGCTGGGGGCGACTCCCGCGTCGATCCAGGTACTTATGGGGCCTGCTGCTTCTGGACGCAACTATGAGGTGCCGGAGGAGATGGCGGAAGACGTCGAGAAGCACCTGCCCGGCTCCAAGACTCGCACCTCGTCTGGTACGTGGGGAGTTGACGTGCGCGCCGGCCTGATTCGCCAGCTGATGGGGATGGGAGTTACGGCCATTGAGTCGGATCCGCGCTGCACGATCGAAGACACTGAATTCTTTTCTTATCGCCGCGAGGGCGTCACCGGGCGTCAATCCGGTGTGATTTGGTTGGAGGATTAAATGACTAGCAAGGACCCCGCTGAGCGTCGCGAAGAACTACGGGCCGGTTTGGAGCGCACCCGCGCTGAGATTCGAGGCTTCGCCGCCACGTATGACCGTCCCGTGCCACAGCTGCTGCCGGTGACGAAATTTCACCCGGCAGAGGACATCGCGCTGCTGGGGGAGCTGGGAATTGCGGATGTAGCAGAAAACCGTGAGCAGGAGGCGCGCGCCAAAGCAGAGGCGCTGCCCGAGATTCGCTTCCACATGATCGGCCAGATTCAAACCAAAAAGGCGAACCACGTCGCCCGCTGGGCGCACAGCGTGCACTCCCTTGACTCAGAAAAGCTTGCCCGGGCGCTGGACCGAGGCGTGGCGCTTGCCCAAGAACGCGGGCAACGCGAGGACGCCCTTCCGGCATTCATTCAGGTTTCCGCCGATGGCGACACCGCACGCGGCGGATGTCCGCTGGAGGATGTCCCCGCTCTGGTGGATGTCGTTGAAGAGCTGGAGAATGTGCAGCTGCAGGGATTCATGGTGGTTCCTCCACTGGAGAGCGAGCCTGCGGAGGTATTCGCTCGGGTAAGGGCGCTGACCGACGAGGTCGCGGCGAAGCTCGGACGGGCTTTAAAAATGTCAGCCGGAATGAGCGCAGATTTGGAGGCGGCGATTGCATCTGGAACGGATATCGTGCGTGTCGGAACCGGAATCATGGGAGCTCGCCCGCTAGGTTAATTGACATTGCAAAAGTGCATTACAAGACAGCAAATGAACAGCACACACTAGGTCAGAGGGAGACCCAGAATGTCACTGATTGATAGGACTAAAGAGTTCTTCGGGCTGGGCCCGATGGACATGGACACCGACGATGCTTACTACGCTGACGAGCGCAGCTACAGCGCTCCGGCGTATGCACCTTCCTACGAGAAGCCGGAAGAGGAATTTGTCCCGACCATCGTGGCGCTGTCGCTCGTCTCTTTCGACGATGCAGCGAAGGTCGGTGGCCCTTTCCGCGACGGTGACGCAGTGGTCTTCGAGCTCACTGACGCTGACCGTGGCTCCGCAAAGCGCTTCGTTGATTTTGCCGCTGGCCTCTGCTTTGCATTGGAGGGCCGCATGAAGAACCTGACCAAGGGCGTGGACACCAGCCGAAAGGTGTTTGCCATCGTGCCGAAGGGCGCCGATATCTCCACTGTTGAGCTGGAGCGCGCAGCTCATCTGCGCTAAGTACGTCGCGTTCTGCCGTCTCATCGATTTCTTTTCTCCCGTGTTGGCTTAGGGGAGGGGAAGCGATGGGGCGGTTTCGCATTTATGGGGCCGGCGGCGAACTGAGTTCGGGGATAGTTCAGCCGACGATTAGCCGTTCATGTTCGCCGAGCGCGAACCGGAGGGCAGGGGAATACCGTTAGCGGGGGTGGTTCGGATAGGCTCGGGCACTGTGAATGCTTTAGGTTCAATTCTCCTCGTTGCCGTGAGTCTTTACTCGTGGATTTTGTTAGCGCGAATCGTCATCGAAATGATTCAATCTTTTTCGCGCCAATTCAATCCACCCCGCTGGTTCATGATGGTTGCAGAGGTGCTTTTCGTAGTCACTGACCCGCCGGTTAAGGCGCTGCGAAAGGTGATTCCTCCGCTGCAGTTGGGAGGCGTTGCGCTGGACGTTTCCATCATTGTTTTGTTCCTGCTTTTGTCCATTCTTTCGCAACTGATTTCGTGGCTATTTTTCGGCCCCAGCGGACTTGCTGTGTAACTAACGGGTGTATTAAACCCTCCTGTTAACGTTGAGACTCGTGCCAGCGTTAGATAATGTGTTGATTCGGATACAATGAGTTAGCAAAATCCGTATTATTAACCGCATATGTACCCGGCCTCTGGAACCTCTAGAGGTTTGACCGATTCGTAAGGGGAAGAGAAGTCAATGCCACTGTCACCCGCTGATGTACACAACGTCGCTTTCAGCAAGCCGCCAATTGGCAAGCGTGGCTACAACGAGGATGAGGTAGATCAGTTCCTCGACCTCGTTGAGGATGCTCTTGCTCAGCTGCAGGACGAGAACGATGATCTCCACGCCCAGGTTGAGGAACTGAAGTCTCAGACTTCGGCCGGCGCCGCTGGCGGCGCTACTGCCGCTAAGGTCGACGAGGCCGCTGTGCGCAAGGAAGTTGAATCCAAGCTTCGCGCTGAGTACGAGGCAAAGCTGGCTGACTCCAAGAATGAGATTGCCAAGGCCAAGGAAGAGACGAAGCGTGCGCAGGAGCAGGCAAAGGCTGCTCAGGCACAGTCTTCCCAGGCATCGGCTGCTCAGGCAAAGGACAACTCCGCCGAGCTCAAGGCAGCTCGCGAGGAAGCTGCCGCCGCCAAGCGCGAGCTGGAGGCTTCCAAGAAGGAACTGGCGAACACGAAGAAGGAGCTGGAGTCCGCAAAGAAGAACTCCGCAGCCTCCACCACCGCCTCTTCCGCCGCTGCCGTGGCTGGTGCGGGCGCTGCCCAGTCCAACGCACAGGGCCTGGCTACCCCGGATACTCACATGCAGGCAGCCCGCGTGCTGGGCTTGGCTCAGGAGATGGCGGACCGCCTCACCAGCGAGGCCAAGGCTGATTCCGAGTCCATGCTGGCTGAGGCCCGCACGGCGGCAGAGAAGCAGCTTGCCGATGCTGACTCCCACTCCAAGGCCCAGCTCGCGGATGCCCAGAAGCGCTACGAAGCTCAGCTGCAGGAGGCCGATACCCGCTCCAAGAAGCTGGTGGCGGACGCTGAGAACAAGGCAAAGCAGACTGAGTCCGATGCTACGTCCCGCGCCGAGGCGCAGATTCGCCAGGCAGAGGAGAAGGCAGCTGCGCTGCAGGCCGATGCCGAGAAGAAGCACACCGAGGTCATGAACACGGTCAAGCAGCAGCAGACCGCTCTGGAGGCTCGCATCTCCGAGCTGCGCACCTTCGAGCGCGAGTACCGTACTCGCCTCAAGACGCTGCTGCAGTCTCAGCTTGAGGAGCTGGAGTCCCGCGGCACCGCTGCTCCCAACGGTGAAGCCGGCAAGTCCAACAATTAATCACTGAATCAGCGGCGTCCCTGCGGGGGCGCCGTTATTCTTTTCTGTGGGTATGTATTCTCAGTAGGTATTGATTTTTGAGGCAGTGACGGGGAAGGAGAGCGCGCATGCTTATTGGTGCATTGCTTTTGGCCTTTGTGGCTTTCTTGGCGTTCGTGAATTACATCCTCTCCGCCGCTGAGTGGTCTCTGTACCTGCTCTTTGCTTCTGCCGGGGTAGGCATTGTTCTGTTTATCGCAGATACCGTGATTAAACTGCGCCGCAAGCACGACGAGTAGCCCTCGCCCCAGCAGTAATTCTGGGTGGAGGGCTTTTGCGAAGACTCCTAGTTGTGTCGCTCCTAGTCGTCTCTTTCCAGGGCGTCGAATAGCCCGGGAGGCGCTTGCAGAGGCGTGGGCGGCGGGAGGGGACCGTACGTCCTCATGGCCGTTCCGTTGACCCGGGCCATGCGGCCGCGTCCCGGTGGCGCGTTCGGATCGTCCTGGTTCACGCCATTGTGATATGGGCACAGCATCACCAGGTTTTCCTGGTTGGTATACCCGCCGTTCTTCCACGCGATGAGATGGTGAACTTGGCATTCATCGGCGGGCTTCATGCAGGAGCCCCAAGCACAGACCGGGAACTCGGCCATGGCCATGATGCGTTGCTTGATGCTGGCGGAGCGCTCCTCATAGTAGAGATTGACCGGCCCGTGATAGGGGTGGAAGAGAGTCGCGAGCGCGCCATCGAGGTCGATCTCTTCGGCTAGGACCTTGTTGAGGTATTCCGCGCCGGTCATCGTTGCGCCGTTGGTCATCTGCAGCGTGATTTCCTCGCCGTCGCCGTTGAGAATCTTCGTCATTGCATCCAGCGGGACCAAGATATTGGTTTGCAAACTGCGGCGCGGGGCGGCGCCTTTGAAGAAGGCTTCGCGGATGGATTCGAGGGGACGTTCGCGGTCGACGGCGTCGCTAAGCTCTGCAATCATTTGCGCGGGGCCTGTGATTGCCATCGTCCACGGTGCATTGCGGCGGCGGTAAATGGTCACGCCCTCCTTCGGTGCGGGCGGAGCCGAGTGCTCCTTGAGCCTCTTCTTCGCCAGTGTTTCCATCGCGAGGGTATCGGCGCTGGTCCGACACAACTCTAGGCGCAGCTTCCAGCCCAATGCCTGCGTCTTGGCTTTGCGGGCATAGCGGTCAATGACTTCCAGAGTGGGCAATGAGTGGCCGCGCTGGCGCGCAGCCTTCACCGCATCACGTTGCATCTTGGTCATGGCGGTCTTGCCAAAGAAGCTCGTGTGCAGCCGCACCAACTGCGCGGCAGTTTTGTCTGGGGAACCGGCGGCGATGAGGTCTGCTTCAGACATGCCTTCGCACTCGGCGATGACATCGATGCCGGCCCCGAGTGCGTTGAGGAAAGTCTGTAGCGCGTTCATATCTGTGGAGCATAAAACACCTTCTGAGCTGCGCGCATTAGAAAAAATGTTCCTGTGGAAAACCGTTTCTCAGACACCTCTTTTGTGCACTGTCGTTTCTATTTTGGGGTTCACGGGAACCTGCGCCTGTGAAAACTTGACCCCTCGGTTATACTTTGGAGCTATATGCAGTGAGCCGGCTATCACCGGGGAGCATTCCGGAAGAACGTGAGGCGCGTGAGCGTCGCATCATTAGAACCGGGCGGGTAGGGACCGTCATCTCCTTCACATCAACGAAGCGGGGCGCCTCGGCGCCCAAGCGGGGTGGTACCGCGAGCCGTACGGCGCGTCCCCGTCACAGCGAACGAGTGAAGGAATTTTTAGATGAGTAATAACCCCGCGAACGTCGGCAGTGTTTATCCCAAAGTTGATATGACTGCTGGGTCTTCCCGTTTCCCCGATATGGAGCAGGAAGTCCAGAAGTACTGGAAGGCCGACGACACCTTTAAAGCCAGCCTCAAGCAGACAGAGGGCTGCCCCGAGTATGTCTTTTATGATGGCCCTCCCTTTGCCAACGGTCTGCCGCACTACGGCCACCTGCTGACCGGTTACGTCAAGGACATCGTCCCGCGCTATCGCACCATGGCCGGCAACCACGTCCCGCGCGTCTTTGGCTGGGATACCCACGGATTGCCGGCGGAGCTGGAGGCAGAAAAGCAGCTCGGCATCACGGACAAGGGCCAGATCGAGGAGATGGGCCTGGAGAAGTTCAACGAGTACTGCGCCAAGTCCGTCCTCGAGTACACCGATGAGTGGGAAGAGTATGTCAACCGCCAGGCTCGCTGGGTGGATTTCGAGAACGGCTACAAGACCATGGACTTGGAGTACATGGAGTCCGTCATGTGGGCGTTCAAGGAGCTCTATGACAAAGGCCTGATCTACCAGGGCTTTAGGGTTTTGCCGTATTCCTGGGCGGAGCACACCTCCCTGTCGAACCAGGAGACCCGCCTGGATGACTCCTACAAGATGCGTCAGGACCCGACCCTGACGGTGACGTTCCCGGTGGCTGGTGCCGTGGAGGGAAGTGCGGCGGAGAAGACGTTGGCGGAGAACACCGAGCTTGCCGACGCCTCCTTCCTCGCCTGGACCCCCACCCCGTGGACCCTGCCGTCCAACCTGGCTCTGGCGGTCCACCCGGAGGTTGATTACGTCCTGTTCAAGGCCACCGAGGGCGACTTTGCTGGCCGTACCTTCGTGATGGCTGAAGCGCTGACCGGCACCCTGGCGAAGGAGCTGGGTGAGGCGGAAGTCCTCAAGACGTTCAAGGGCGCGGAGCTGGAGGGCTTTAAGTACCAGCCCATCTTCGATTTCTTCCCGGATGTCGAGAATGCGTACCAGGTCTTGCTTGCTGACTACGTCACCACCGAGGACGGCACGGGCGTGGTCCACCAGGCTCCGGCCTTCGGTGAGGACGATATGCTCACCTGCCAGAAGTACGGCGTGGGCCTAGTCATCCCGGTGGATGAGGACGGCAAGTTCACCTCCCAGGTACCGCCGTATGAGGGCCAGCTCGTCTTCGATGCCAACAAGGCCATCATCAAGGACCTCAAGGCCGCTGGCCGCGTGGTACGCCACGTGACCATCGAGCACTCCTACCCGCACTCCTGGCGCTCCGGCGAGCCGCTCATCTACATGGCGCTGCCTGCATGGTTCGTCAAGGTGACGGAGTTCCGTGACCGCATGGTCGAGCTCAACCACAATGAGATCGAGTGGCTGCCGGAGCACATCCGCGACGGTCAGTTCGGCAAGTGGCTGGAGGGCGCTCGCGACTGGAACATCTCCCGCACCCGCTACTGGGGCGCTCCGATCCCGGCGTGGATCTCCGATAACCCGGAGTACCCGCGCGTCGATGTCTATGGCTCGCTGGATGAGCTGGAGCGTGACTTCGGAGTGCGTCCGACGAGCCTGCACCGCCCGTACATCGATGAGCTGACTCGTCCGAACCCGGATGATCCGACGGGCAAGTCCACGATGCGCCGCGTGCCGGACGTGCTGGATTGCTGGTTTGAGTCGGGCTCGATGCCGTTCGCGCAGAAGCACTACCCGTTTGAGAACAAGGAATGGTTTGAGACGCATTCCCCGGCGGACTTCATCGTGGAGTATTCCGGCCAAACGCGCGGCTGGTTCTACCTCCTGCACGTGTTGTCCACCGCCCTGTTCGACCGCCCGGCGTTCAAGAAGGTTGTCGCCCACGGCATCGTGTTGGGCAATGATGGCCTGAAGATGTCGAAGTCCAAGGGCAACTATCCGAATGTGAATGAGGTCTTCGACCGCGATGGCTCGGATGCGATGCGCTGGTTCCTCATGTCTTCGCCGATCTTGCGTGGCGGCAACCTCATCGTCACCGAGCAGGGCATCCGCGAGGGCGTGCGCCAGGCCATCCTGCCGATCTGGAACTCGTACACCTTCCTGCAGCTCTACGCCTCCCAGGACACAAAGTTCGACGTGAGCTCCACCAACGTGCTGGACCGCTACATCTTGGCCAAGACCCATGACTTGGTGAAGAACACCAACGACGCGCTGGCGAATACCGATATTGCTTCGGCAACGGAGGAGGTCCGCCTCTTCGCGGATGCGCTGACCAACTGGTACGTGCGCCGCTCCCGTGACCGCTTCTGGGAGGGCGAGGAAACCCATCCGGAGGCCTTCAATACGCTCTACACGGTCCTGGAGACGGTCTCCCGCGTGGTCGCGCCGCTGCTGCCGCATGTGGCTGAGGTCATCTACCGCGGCCTGACCGGTGAGCGATCCGTGCATTTGGCTTCCTACCCAAAGGCCGAGGATTACCCGGCTGACGATGCCCTCGTGGCCGCCATGGATGCCACCCGCGCGGTGGCCTCCGCGGCGTCCTCGGTGCGCAAGTCCAACAAGCTGCGCAACCGCCTGCCGCTGCCGAAGCTGACGGTGGCGATGAAAGATTCGGCGCGCCTGGCGGATTTCAAGGACATCATCCGGGATGAGGTCAACGTTAAGGACGTTGAGCTTACCGACGATGTCGACGCGGTGGGCACCTTCGAGGTCGTGTGCAACGCCAAGGTAGCCGGTCCGCGCTTGGGCAAGGATGTTCAGCGAGCCATCAAGAACCTCAAGGCGGGCAACTACATGCGCGAGGGCGAGGACGTCGTGGTCGACGGCGATATCCGCCTATCCCCGGACGAGTACACCGAGCGCCTCAAGGCGGCGAATGCGAAGTCGACGGCTCGTGTGGAAGGGCTCGATGGCCTCGTCGCCGTGGATACCGAGGTGACGGAAGAGCTCGAGGCAGAGGGCTGGGCTGCGGACGTCATCCGCGGTTTGCAGGATGCGCGTAAGGCCGAGGATTTCGTGGTGACTGACCGCATCACCGTGGTTCTCTCCGTTCCCGCGGAGAAGGAAGAGTGGGCTCATCGCCACCGCGAGCACATCGCGGCGGAGGTGCTCGCTGTCGACTTCACTGTGACGACCCAGGCTCTCGAGCCAAGCGATGGACAGAACATCCATGATGTCCTCAAGGGCGTGACGGCTACCGTGGCAAAGGCCTAAATCCGCAGCGAAAAGCTCCGCTTCCCTCGAGCGGGGAGGCGGAGCTTTGAGCATCTGCGCACTGGTGGCGCAGGGCGGCCCGGAGGGGGCCGCGATGACGGGGCGTGTGCGCTAGCGGCGGGTTCCGGGCAGGTGTGCGCGCCACGCAAGGATGACGTTGATGAGGCACACCAGCGCCAAGAAGCTGCCGATGCTGAACAACGCCGTGAAGCCGATATAGGGCGCAAGCGCGCTAAAGGCCATCGGGATGAAGAAGCCAGTGTAAGAAATGGAGTAGTACACGGCGGTCAAGCCGGCGAGCTCTCGCTCGCCCGCGATGCGCTGGACCTCGGACAATCCAGCGACCAGCGCCAAACCGTATCCCGCGCCCATCGTGGCGGCGGCCGCGATGCCGAGCGGCAGGGACAGCGAGTGCGCAGCAAACGCCCCGAGGATTGCGCCGACGGTGATGACGAACATCGACAGGGCCGAGGCTCGCGCGGACTTGTGGGTATCAACCAGGCGGCCCAGCATCTGGACGGCCACGCCGCAGCCCAGGGTGATGACGGTCATCAGGCCGGAGAAAGCGATGGGGGCGTTTCCAGCGGATTCGGATAGCAGCTGTGGAAGGAGCGCATAGGCCGCTCCCGCGCAGCCAAAGACCCAGGGGGCCACAGGCACGACGACACGCAGGAAACGCTTGTGCGCAGCGGCGGGGATGTGGAGCATCTCCAGCATGTCACGCACCCTGAGCTCCAGGATGGTGGTCTTGACATCGCCTCGGCTGGGCTGGCGGGTCTCAGGCGTATGCAGGATCCACACGGCAGTCAACAGCGTGAGCAGCATGTGGAGGATATAGGCCGTGTGAGTCGGCCATGGCCCCCACTGGGCCAGCACCGAAGCGATACCCGCGCCGACGAGGAAGCCGGCGGTCAAACACAACGAAGCCTTACGAGCGCCGGACGCTGGGTCGCCGCCGGCGCTCGTGATGAGCTCCGTAATCCACGTTGAACCCACCGCCATGACTAGGCCTAATGCCATACCGCACAAGACGCGTCCCAACGCGATGATGAGTGGTTCGTTGGGGGCGATGGAGAGCAAGAAAGATCCCACCAAGGACAGCGGTGCCGCGGGGAGCAGCAGTGGGCGGCGGCCGAGCAGATCGGACAGCGGGCCACCGATGAGCAGTGCGGGGATGATGCCAACCACGTAGGCGGCTAAGAGCCCGTTGACCGTCACCTGGGAAAAATTCGAGGTCTCGCGGTACATCACCAGCAGCGGGGTGAATTCATTTCCGCCCCAAGCAACCGCGATCATGGCACCGGCGACGGGGAACCACGCGCGCTTAGGCAGCGGCGCTTCGGCGGAGCGGCTGGGCGAGCCTGGGGAGGCAGCGCTTTCAGTGCTTTCGGTGGTGTCGGCGTCTGTGGGGGCGTCGGGTTGGGGAGTAGGCGCCTCGACAAGCGGGTTCGAATGCGCAGAGACAGTCACAGTTGCTTCCTTGAGGAGTTGAGGTGGGAATGGAGTTCGGTCAGGTAGGTGTCGATGTCGCCGGTGCGGAGGGCGTCGGCAAGCAAGGCGTGCTGGGCCACGAAGCCGCGTGCCTTCTCGACGCTGCGGCCGATGGCAGTTGCGGTAAAGCGCTGTTGGCGCTCGCGCAAGGTGTGGCCGAGGTGGGCGAGGAGGCGGTTGCCGCCGTTGTCCATGATGGTTTGGTGGAACTTCGCATCCAGTTGGGTATAGGTGCCCAGATCGCCAGCGTCTAGGGCGGCCTTTTGCTCATCGATGGTGGCGACGAGGACATCGGCGATGAGACCGCGCTCCTCTGCGGACAGTCCGCAAATATGGCGGGCAGAGTTCTCATCCACGAGGAGGCGCGCCTCGTAGACCTCACGGATTTCGCGGGGGCTAATCGGTACGACCAGCGCACCGCGCTTGGGATAGAGCTTCAAGAAGCCCTCCACCTCCAAACGGAGGAAAGCCTCGCGCACCGGGGTTCTACTCATTCCCAGCTCGGCGGCAAGGGCGGCTTCGGAGAGCATCTCCGAGTCATCGATGTCGTCATCGATGATGCGGCGCTTGAGGTGATCGTAGGCCCGTTCCGCGGCGGGTACCTTGTCTTTTTGCATGTATACATGATGCATGCATGCGGTGCTCTCGGTCTAGCGCAAACGCCAATTCGTGAGACATTGATCACGCGGTGGGCAAGTGAGAGCTAGTTCTCTGAGCGGCGCGTGTGGTCAGGTAGGAGATGTGTTAGAGGCGAGTGAGGGAGGAAGTGGGGACGTCGTAAAGCACTGCCTCTCCCATACCGACCCAACCGATAAAGGGATTGTCCTGAAGCACTTGTGGAGTGTGGACGTGGCCAAGAATCCATGCGTCGAAGCCACAGGCCTGTAGCTGTTCGGGTGTCGTGGGCAAGCATATGCCTTTAGAGAATTCACCGGTCACTGATGAGTGCAGTAATCCCAGATGCGGCTCGTTGCTCTGGCGCGTTGGAAAGGTGAGTGTGCGGGGATCGGGATCGGCAGCTACCGCGGCGGTGACAACGGTAGCGCCGGCGCAGTGAAAGGAGTGAACGTCGGCGGAATGAACCGTTACAGGCGAAGAGAGACTGAGTTCGTGGTGGACGTCGTGATTCCCGGAGATGAAATGGACGTCGCTGAAAAGCTCGCATGCGCGAGCCATGACTTTCTGTGCTTGGGGTACGTAGGTGGCTGCGTCGGCTTTGCGGTCAATGATGTCACCGAGGCAGATACATGCATCCGCAGTCGTGACCTCCAGTACGTTTAGCACCCACTCCATGCCTGGCGCGTCGGGGCGGCCAAGGTGAAGGTCCGCGAAAATGAGGATACTAGCCACGCGCCCTCCTTCCTTGCCACCAAGTGATTAGGACTAGCACGACAGTGGAGGTTCCTACACCGATGAGCGTCATAGCCATGGCTTCAGCGCGGTGGCCCTGGTCAAATTGGTTCATGATCCACGGCGCAAGGAGATTGAGCTGGCTCGGGCGGATCAGGGAGGACATGACGAGCTCGCGGAAGCCCACAAAGAACGCCAGCAGCCAACCGGCAAAGATACCCGGGGCAAGCAGCGGCAAGGTGATGCTGCGCAACGTGTGGGAGGCGGAGGCACCGGACACGGCGGCTGCCTCGTAGACCGAAGGGGAAACCACGCCAGCGGAGGTCTTGATGTTCTGCACCGCCATCGGCAGGAAGAGAACAGTAAAAGCCATGACGAGGATGATCATGGAGCCATAAGGTGTCCATGGCAGCCAGGGAGCGTTCCATAGGAGAATGAAGCCAATGGCGAGAACGATTCCGGGGACGGTATCCGGTGCTACAGCAAGGAAGTCGACAACACGGGCGCTGATCTGCCTGGTTCGCTGGGTGAGCAAGGTGACCGCGATGCCGAGGATGACCGCCGTTGTGGCGCCAATTGCACCGAGGGCGATGGAACGCAGCAAAGCTTCTTGAGCGGAAGGCATCTGCAGGACGATGGCGAAATAGTCGAAGGTGAGGTTTTGAGGCGTTGGGGGCGCGGATCGCAGAATGGTCATGGCGGCCAGGGTGATGGAAATATACGGGATGAGCACCGAGCAGGCGATGATGAGGAAAGCAACTAAGCTGCCAAGGACCTTGCCTGCGGTGCCGATGCGGAGCGAGACTTGGCGGGATACTCGTCCACCACCGGTAAGGTCGCGCCGCGAGACCCATTGCTGGAATGCCCATGCGCCCACACCAAGTGCAAACAACACCGATGAGGAGGCTGCTGCATCGGAGAAACTCAACGGGTCGATGGTGACGTCTTGGTAGATGGAGGAGACGAGGACCGTGAAACCGATGGCGTTTCCCAAGGTAACTGGGGTGCCGAACTCGCCGGCAGCCTTGATGAAAATGATCAGTGCGCCCAGTGAATAGGGGCCCACGACGGTGGGGAGGATGATGCGACTAATCTGTTGCCACCGGCTGGCGCCTGCGACTTGAGCCATTTCCAGAGAGGATGCAGGAATTGAGGTCAGACAGTTGCGCAGGATGAGATAGAGGAAGGGGAAGAGCTCGCACGCCATGATGAAAGCCATGCCAGGAACCGAGTAAATGGCGTCATGCGCGAGCTTGCCGACGGTATGCCCGAAGAGCAATTCGGAGACTCCACCGCGGCGGGTGAAATCCATCCACGCCATTGCTGCGGCAAAAGGCGGGGTCATGAAAGGAATCATGATGGCGATTTCTATCCAGTTCGCCTTAGAAAAAGACGTCCACGCGCGCAGGAAAGCTAGCGGGGCGGCGAACAGAGTAGAAAAGACCACCACGAGGAGGGAGAGGACGACCGTATTGAGTAGCACCTCTCCCATGCCCGGCTCCACAATCTTGTGGAGAGAAGAAGGCTCATCGCGGTACCCCACCACAGCGCTGATGAGCACCGATGCCAACGGCGCAGCGACAAGCACGAGCAGCACGAAGAGTACTGCATAAATGCCGAGAGTGCGCTGAGGGCTGCGGGTGGTGGTGCTCATAAGGTGGGGTTGCTCCGTGGTGAGATAGTAGAGGCTACTTCAGGTAGCGCTCAGCGAACTTTTCCTTGATGTCCTTGGAGGAGGAGGCGATGCCATCGAGATCCTCGTTGAGGGTTTCAATCTCCTCCAGCTTCGGGCCGTTCTTCGGGGTGATCTCGGTGTTGGCCGGGATCATGTTCTTGGAAGCAGAAATCTCCTGTGCTTCATCGGAGAACATGAAGTCGACAAAAGCTTCGGCAGCGTCCTTGTTGTCGGTGGTCTTGAGGATCATGACCGGTCGCGGGGTGACGGTAGTGCCGGAGGAGGGGATAACAACCTCAAGCGGCTCTCCCTTGGCCTGAGCGGAGTATGCGGAGTAGTCCACACCACCCATGACGATGCCTCGAGAACCGGAGGTGACCTGGTCCAGGGCCGGACCGTTAGCGCCCTGGACAATCATGCCGTTGTCGAAGAGTTTGTCAAAGAGCTCCCAGGTCTTGTCCTCGCCCCACTGATCCACCATGGCGGCAATGAGGTCAGCGGCGGTGCCGGACTCGCGCGGATCCGGCATAATGACCTGATCCTTGTATTTTTCGTCAGCGAGGTCCTCCCAGTCCTGAGGAGCGGAGTCCACCACGTTGGTGTTGGTCACCAGTGCCAAGGCGGAGCCATCGCGGCCGGTGAATGTGCCGTTCTTGGATACCCAGCTGGAAGTGATCTTGTCAGCACCTTCCGGGGTGTACTCCGCCAGAGCGCCGGCCTTGTCCTGCTTGGAAGCAGCGGACCAAGAAGCCAAGTAGACCACGTCTGCCTGCGGGTTAGCCTCTTCCGCCTTGAGCTTGGCGGTGATCTTGCCGGTGGTGTCGGCGAAGACGTTGACCTTGACATCGGTCTTTTCCTCGAAGGCTTCGACGAGGGCGTCGGTAAGGCCCTGCGGGTTCGCGGAGTAGTAGTCCAGCTCGCCGGACAGTCCCTCCGGGGCTTCCCAGGCCTCGGCGCTGGTTTCAGCACCGGTGTTGTCGGCGGAGGATGCGTCGGTGGAGTCAGCGGAATCAACAGAACCGCAGCCAGTCAGAGCCAGGGCAGAAGCAGCGGCGGCAGCGAGGGCGAGAGAAAGTTTCTTATACAGCATGGAGAATCCTTAAAGTAGAAAACGGATGTGACTAGTACGCAAGACGTACCGTCGAACCACGATCGACTCGAGAGCGGCTGTAAGCCACCCAAGGCTCGTCAGCGCCTTCGACATCGCAGTGCAGCTCGTAGCGTCCGCCGATGTACTGAGCGGTGCGGACGATTCCGTCCACGTGGTGCGGGAAAGACCCGATGTCTTCCTCCGCGTCAAGGACGGTGAGGTTTTCCGGGCGGACGTCGGGAAGCCCAGCGCGGCGGTTCATAGTACCCACGAAGCCACCGACGAAGGGGGTGGCAGGGGAGTCGTAGAGGGTGACAGGATCGGCGAACTGTTCGATGACGCCGTCCTTCATGACGACGACGCGGTCCGACATGGACAGAGCCTCGGATTGATCGTGGGTGACGTAGATGACCGTGAGTCCTAAGTCGTGGACCAAGGCAGTGAGCTCGGCACGTATCTGAACACGCAGGGCAGCATCGAGCGCAGAGAGTGGCTCATCCATTAGGAGCAACTGCGGGTTGGACACAAGCGCGCGGGCGATGGCTACGCGCTGCTGCTGGCCACCGGAGAGTTGATTAGGGCGAGCTTGTGCCTTCGGGGTAATTCCGACCATGTCCATGCACGCGCGCACACGTTCTGTGCGTTCCACAGAAGACAACTTGTTACCCGCGGTGGTGAGGGGAAACTCGATGTTCTTCTCCACAGTCATGTGCGGCCACAGCGCCAGATCTTGAAACACCATGGACAGGTTGCGCTTATTAACGGGAACGTTCGTGTGTGGGCCGAACACTTCTTTATCGGAGAAGGTGATGGTGCCAGCATCGGGGGTTTCGAGGCCTGCGATGCAGCGCAGAAGCGTGGACTTACCGCAACCGGAGGGGCCGAGAATGGAGATGAACTCGCCGGTGTTAATGGCGAGGTCAGTGGCATGGAGACCAGTGTTGTCCGCGAACTCGCGCTTAATGCCGGTAACGACCACGTGGGCCTGGGAGGCAGGTGGTTGGGGCGAGAGTTGAGAAGTCACGGCGGAAAAGGTTAGGGCGATAAAGTAAGCGGATGGGGGCGTTGAAGTTACGAAGGTGGTAAAGAAACATGAATAATGGGTGACGGACATGCGGTGTTTAAACTGGAGCACATGCAGCGCTGGGTTCTTCACATCGACATGGACGCGTTCTTTGCGTCGGTGGAGCAGCTCACCCGCCCTACCTTGCGCGGCCGGCCTGTGTTGGTGGGTGGAACGAGCGGACGCGGCGTCGTCGCCGGTGCCTCTTATGAAGCCCGCGCATATGGAGCTCATTCCGCAATGCCCATGTTCCGCGCGCAGCAGCTCGTGGGCTATAAAGCCGTGGTGGTGCAGCCGCGCCGGGCGGTGTATGTGGCGGCCTCGCGCCGGGTATTTGGAATTATTGCGCAGCATGCGGGGGTCATCGAACAGCTCTCCATCGACGAGGCCTTCATGGAACCGGCCGCACTCGCCGGAGCCACGCCCGCCGAAGTCCGTGAGTGGTCGGAGAATTTGCGCCGAGTGATTCGAGCCGAGACGGGCCTTCCCAGCTCCATCGGCGCCGGTGCAGGCAAGCAAAGCGCGAAGATTGCGTCAGGGGAGGCCAAACCGGACGGGACTTTCATCGTGCCCCAGGAGCGCTTCGATGAGCTCATCCACCCGCTGCCGGTGGGCAAGCTCTGGGGAGCGGGCCCAGTCACCCAGCAGAAGCTCGCAGCTATCGGCGTGGAGACTATCGGACAGCTGGCGGCGATGAGCCGCAAGGAAGTCGAGATCTCACTGGGCAACGTGGTGGGCGTGCAGCTGTGGAAGCTCGCCCAAGGGATTGATGAGCGTCCGGTCGCCCCGCGCGCGATTGCTAAACAAATCTCCACCGAGTTCACCTACCCCACGGACCTGCGCACGGCGGCGGAGGTGGATGCGGCACTAATCCGCGCGGCGCAGGGCGCGCATTCCCGCCTGCTCAAGGACGGCCGCGGCGCGCGCACGGTGACGGTGAAGTTGCGGATGGCGGATTTCCACATCGAATCCCGCTCGGCCACGCTGCCCTATGCCACGGATGACCTGAAGGTCCTCGAGGCTAAGGCCTTGAGCTTGGCGCGCTACCCGGAGGAGCTCGGGCCCATCAGGCTGGTCGGGGTGAGCTACTCGGGTTTGGAGGAGGCCCGCCAAGACGTGCTATTTCCTGAGCTCGACCGCGAGGTCGTGCGTCCAGCTCCGGATACGGATTACGAGACTGGCGTCAGCGACCACCTGCCCGGCGCGCCGGAAACGGAGACGGAGCCCAGAGCAGAGTCGGAAACGCTGGGAGAAGCGGGATCGGATTCGATGCGCCGCTGGCACGCTACGCAGGACGTCCACCACCCCGAGTTTGGACACGGCTGGATTCAAGGCGCCGGCCATGGGGTGGTCAGCGTGCGCTTTGAAACTCGCGCTACGGGCCCGGGGTTTGTGCGCTCTTTTGCGGCTGAGGATGAAGATCTCCACCCGGCCGATCCATTGGACTCACTGGCGTGGGAGGGGGCGCTGCCAGGCGACGCCACCGAGGCCGATGATCCTGTGACTGACACCGCTGGGGAGGAACCGCCACGCGAGGATAGCTAGCCCGCGGTATAAGCAGTGGCGGAGGGGGCAGTGCTAAACATCTCTGCCACCGGTGTGTCGGTAGCGAGTGCCGCGGCGAGCATAATGCGGGCTTGGCCGGCTCGGAATCCACCGGAGGCTACCGCACCCATCTCGCCCAAGGTGGCACCGCCACCTGCGCCGCCATAGGCCAGCTTGGTAGCTCCGTAGGGCGTGCGGGTGCTAATCACCACGGGCACGCCCGCTTGCAGCGCGCGGGCAACCCCAGCTCCCATCTCTTCACCCATGTTCCCCGAGCCCATGGCTTCGATGACGAGGCCATGGGTGTGGTTGAGGGAGGCGTCGACAAGCGCGGCGCCGGCACCCGGGTAGGCGGCGATGATCTCAACGGGGTGTTGCGCCATGGGGGAGAGCGGCAACGGCGCCAGAGCGGAGTCACCCACCGGTAGCTCCTCAAAGCCGTTGAGCTGCGAAGTATGCCACTTGCGCGCGCCGCGTCCGGGAATGGTCTTGCCGCCGAATTGCACCCACACGCCGGCCTTTCCGGAACACAGGAGCTCATAGGAATCGCGCAGGTTGCGCGGGCCATCACCAGCCGGGTGGTCGAAGGCGCGCTGCGCGCCAGTGAGCACGATGGGCCCCTCACCGAGGTCGAAGAGGGATAACGCCAGCGCGGTTTCCTCCATGGAATCGGTGCCGTGCGTGATGAGGACGCCATCAATCTCTGGGCGCGCAAGGTGCTGGCGCGCACACAACAGTAGCTCATCGAGGTCTGCCAAAGTAATCGAGCTGGAATCCAGCGCGCGGAATTCCACCACCTCAATGTCGTGTGTTCCGACTTCAGCGTCGAGGAATTGGGCTAGCTGTTGCCCACTGACGGTGGGGACCAGGGATCCGTCACGGACCGTCGTGCAGGCGATGGTGCCACCGGTGGCGATGAGGGCGAAAGTCATGACAGCAGGCTACTACAGGCACGCACCTGCGCGGGAACCCCAGGGCGGCGGTCGTGGACGCTAAAGTAAAAGGGATAAACCACGATCCCCTACGTGAGGAGTATTTGTGAAATCCTTCAAGCTGAGCGCCGCCGTTGTGGCCCTGGGCGCCGCGACTGCCCTGGCTGCCTGCTCGTCTTCCGAGGATGCAGACACCGAGAACAGCACCGCCGCTAAGCCTTCGGGCGAAACCTCCGCATCACAGGTGGCCTCCACCGAGATGCCTACCGTGGAGCAGCTCAATGAGATCCTGACCAAGGCCGCCGACCCGAACCTTCCGCAGGAAGAGAAGGTCCAGCTGGTCCAGGGCAGCGAGACGGCGCCGGAGCTTTTCGACGTCATGTCGCAGTCCCAGGCCGAGTCCGGCGCCACCTTCGAGGTCGTTGCCCCGGTCATCCCGGGCCTCGTGCCGGATTCCGCGCTGGCCACCGTCCACATCAATACCCCGGACGGCCAGCAGCAGACCGCCGACCAGGTGGAGTTCATCAACGAGGGCGGCACGTGGAAGCTGTCCAAGACGTGGGCCTGTGTCCTGGTCACCAACATCGTCCCGCCGGAAGAGGTGCCGGAGATGTGTGCTGATTCCGTACCGGAAGGCGCAGAGGCGCCTGCCGACGCCCCCGCTGAAGGCGCCGAAGCTCCTGCCGACGCCCCGGCAGAAGGCGCTGAGGCCCCAGCCGACGCCCCGGCTCAGTAAGACTGGGATTCAAGCTTCACCGCCCGCCACCACACTGGATTGAGAGCCGGTGGGTGGCGGGCGCTGCGCTGTCCGAAGGTCGGCGCGCGGTTGCCTGATGCGGGGCAGGCGCGGCGCGCAGCGGACTAGTCGGTGGTGAACGTCATATCGGTGGCGCTGGTTTGCACCACGCGAAGATCGGAGCTGTCCGCACCATAAGAAATGGCAGTAGTCACGGAGACATCGCCGGCTGTGGGAAGTGGTTTGGTCAGATCAACGGTGACCGTGCCCTTCGACGTCGACGTGGTGTCCATGACCTTGAGCTCTTTGCCCCGCAGCTCCTCGGGGGCGTCAGCGCCGTCGAAGGAGAGCGCGCCCAGGGACGGCCGCTGCTCAACCTCGACGTTGAGCGTGGCGATATCCCCGTCGAGCTTGTCCAAGGTATAGGTCGTGGTTTGCAGCAGCGTGGACTCGCCGGTAACGCGCGATTCCACGACCCACTGAGCGCCGGAGCCAATTTCCTCATCCGGGAAGACGATGGGCAGCGAGGTCAGGCTGGTGATGGCGTGCTCCACAGTGCTGCGGGCCTCGTCGGTTGCGGCCTGCGGGGCGGCAAGGCGCAGCGAGTTCATTTGCCCGCTATCCGTGCCGCGCCACCCAAATTGGAAGCCCTCGGCGGAGGAGACGTCCGCGCCGTCAGCCTCAGGCTTGCCCACGGTAACGAAGGCGTTGCGGCTGGCCGGCAACTGGCCCTCAACATCCTCGGTGGCAGCCTCCACCGAGGCCTGTAGCGGAAGGGTGACCTTGTCCTTGGACGCTGGTGCAGGAGCCGAGCTGCCGTCCTTGCGCAATTGCTGGTCAAAACCCGTGGCGACCTCATAGGTCAGCTCCTGAGTGGCATCGAGATCCTTATAAGCCACAACGCGGCTTGCGTCGTCACCGGGTTCTAGGAGGGTGACGCGCGGGGCATCGAGGGCTAAGCCCACTGGCTCCTCTACTGGCTTGGCCGGCTGGGAATAGGAACAGCCGGCGAGCGCGCCGCTGACTCCCAAGACGGTGGCGGACAGGACTGCTAGAGCTCTCACACGAAACACGCATTCCAAATTACCGGATGAGCCTGTTTAGAATGGAACGGGTGAAAGCAAGGAGTTATATCGGAGTGATGGTTGCGGTGGTGCTCGGTGTGGCCGCCGTCGACCAAGCCGTGAAGGCACTGATGCTGTCCATCCTCACGGAAGGCGAAGCCCTACCGGTAATCGGTGACTGGTTCCGCTTCTACCTTCTCTTTAACCCCGGCGCCGCCTTCTCCATGGGAGGGGAAGGCTCGACGTGGCTGTTTACCACTATCCAACTCGCCTTCGTTGTTGGTGTAGCAATCGCCGCCCCGCGCATTCATGACAAGTGGCAGGCCATCGGGCTGGCGATGATCGCCGGCGGTGCTCTGGGCAACCTCATCGACCGCCTCGTGCGCGAGCCAGGGTTTTGGTTCGGCCACGTGGTGGATTACATCTCCGTGGGCAGCTTCGCTGTTTTCAATATCGCGGATGCGGCCATTACCTGTGGAGTCGTGGTCTTCATCATTGCGATGTTTTGGGCGGAGATGCACGAGAAAGCTGAAGAAAAGGAAACGGGGGAGAGTAATGCGCGAAAGCCGTAGGTTGCCGGTGCCCGAAGGTCTCGATGGCATGCGCGTGGATGCCGCCTTGGCCAAGCTCCTGGGCATTTCCCGCGCCCGCGTGGCCCAGCTGTGCACGGCGGGTGATGTGGAAATCGACGGTGCGGCCGTGGGCAAGTCCGAGCGCTTAAACGCCGGTGGCTGGATCGACGTCATGATGCCAGCGCCCGAGGAGCCGCTCATCCCCAAGGAGGAGCTGGTGGAGGGCATGGATGTCCTCTACGCGGACGAGGATGTCATCTGCGTGTTCAAGCCCGTGGGTGTGGCCGCGCACCCGACTTTGGGCTGGGATGGGCCCACCGTCATCGGCGGGCTGCGGGCGGCGGGCTATGCGCTTGCCGACGCCGGCCCTACCGAACGCAAGGGCATCGTCCACCGCCTCGACGTGGGAACCTCAGGCGTCATGGTGGTAGCCGCTAGTGAGCGGGCCTACTCGCAGCTCAAGAACGCCTTCCGCGAGCGCACCGTGAAAAAGACCTATCACGCCGTGGTCCAAGGCCTACCCGATCCCATCGTCGGCACCATTGATGCGCCTATCGGGCGCCATCCTTCCGCGGGGTGGAAGTTTGGGGTCATTGATGACGGCAAGCCGGCGGTGACGCACTACACGCTGCTCGAGGCCTTCCGCGAGGCCAGCCTCCTCGAAGTCCACCTGGAGACCGGCCGCACCCACCAGATCCGCGTGCACATGTCCGCCACGGGGCATCCCTGCGTGGGCGACCCGATGTATGGCTGTGATCCGAACCTGGCGAAGCGCGTGGGGCTTAACCGCCAGTGGTTGCACGCGGTCGAGCTCGGTTTTACCCACCCCGGAACTGGCAAGTGGTTTGAATGCACCGCACCCTACCCGGACGATCTGAAGCACGCCGTGGAGGTATTGCGCGGATGAGCCCGCAGCGGAGCACGCGCCAGCGCATCTACCGGCGCCGCCGTGCCGCGGCGTTGGTGCTGCTGGCCGTGCTGGCGCTGGTGGTGATTGTCCTTTTCGGTCTGCTTGGCACGCAGCCTCGCTCGGCGTTGCAGGGAGACCAGCTGGGCCCGGATGGAACCGAGACTGCCGCCGAATACCGCGAGCGCGCGGAGGCCTCGCTATCGCAGGCGGATAAGCCAGCCTATGCGTTGGTGGGTTTTACTAAGCCGCTGAGTCCGCACGACGTCTCTGAGGCCCTGCAACCAATCCAGCGCATGGATGCCATCGTGATCGGCTTGGCTGCCCCCATCGCTGTTCCCGAACCCGTCACAGGGGCCGAGCGCGCCGACGTCATCGAGGCGGTGTTCGCCCGCGTGGCTGCGCAAGCCAATGGCATGGGCGAGGAAGTCCCCACGCACGTTGATGCGGTGGTGGTCTATTCTGCGGGCACCCAACTGCGCGCACTCGCCTCCGACCCGCGGGTCGATACCGTGGAGGTTGCCCCCGACGATGCCGCCTGGGGATCCTTCGGCGTGCGCCCGCCCGCTAACGTCGGACAGAACGAGAACCGCTAAAACAGTCAAGGAGAAGACATGCGCTTGTTTCCGAACACCTCTACGTGGCCGCCGAACTACCGCTTTGCTTACCTCTTGATGTGGGCGGGCGCTTTCATCGCCTCTGGGGCTGCCATCGCGCAAGGGATCTGGGGTGCGGACAAGCTCGCCCTCGGCATTCTCATCGTGGTGGCCATCTACTGCATCGCCATGGCCGTCCTCATGCCGCGGTGGGCGCTGAACGCGCGCGAGGAATCCGCCCGGCGCGCCCAGGCTAAGCAAGCGCGCGAGGAGCTGAAGCGCCGCTAGCCCTCTGCGGTGGCGCGTGATGCGTCGGCAGGGTGGAGGCGGGCGCGGCGTCGAGAAGCGCGGCCCATGCGCACCAAGTCCGCAAGGTAGATGATCACCGCAACCCAGATGATGGCAAAGCCAATCCAGCGTTCGGTGGACATGTGCTCCTGGGTCACGAACAGCGCCCACAGCATCTGCATGATGGGGGTCATGTACTGCAGCATGCCGAGGGTAGACAGGCGCAGGTGCTTAGCACCCTGCGCGAAACACAGCAGCGGTAGGGCGGTGACGAGGCCGGAGGTAATCAGCAGCGCGATGTGCCCGGGGCCTTCGGTAATGAAGGTGGATTCGCCCTGTGCCTGCAGGTAGCCCAGATAAATGAGTGCGAAGGGGAGCATGACAATCGTTTCCGCGGCCACCGACCCCATGGAGGAGACCGTGATGCGCTTTTTAAGCAGGCCGTAGATACCGAAGCTGAAGGCTAGGGCCAGTGAGTAGTAAGGGGCCTGACCGGTCATGAAGGTCAGCCACAACACTGCGATGAAGGCGATGCTGACCGACGCCACCTGCGCCTTCGTCAGCTTTTCCTTGAGGAAGATGATTCCTAGGGCCACGGAGACGAGCGGGTTGATGAAGTAGCCAAGTGCGGCATCGGCCACGTGGTCGCTGTTGATGGCGATGACGTAGGTTCCCCAGTTGATGGTGATGGCCACGCCGCAGGCGAGCATCCACCCCCAGGTGCGCAAGCTGAACGCGCGTAACTCGCGCCAGCCGCCGGTTACCAAGAGCATTGCGGTGACAAGAACCGCGGTCCACACGATGCGGTGGGCCAAGATCTCGAAAGGGCTGGCGGGGCGCAGCAGCGGGAAAAACGCCGGGAAGAAACCCCACATGAGATAGGCAGCAATGGTGTAGAACATTTAAGAAAATGTACCTTAACGAGGACGTACGAGCGAAGTTTGACGTCCCCGCTAAGATGAGCCGCATGGCCAAAAACTCCTCCTTCGTCCACCTGCACAACCACACCGAGTTCTCCATGCTGGATGGCATGGCCAAGGTGGATATGTTGGCGGATGAGGTGGTTCGCCAAGGAATGCCTGCCGTCGGCATGACAGACCACGGCAACATGTATGGCTCCAATGCCTTCTACCAAAGGATGACGAGCGCTGGCGTGAAGCCCATCATCGGCATCGAGGCCTATCTTGCGCCCGAGTCACGCTTCAACAAGAAACGCGTGCTGTGGGGAACCCCGGACCAGAAGCGCGATGACGTCTCCGCTTCCGGTGCCTACCTGCACCAGACCATGCTGGCGGAAAATGAGACCGGCCTGCGCAACCTGTTCACGCTGTCCTCCCTGGCCTCCTATGAAGGCCAATTGGGCAAGTGGCCGCGCATGGACGCGGAATTGATTGCCGAGCATGCCGAGGGCATCATCGCCACCACCGGCTGCCCGTCGGGTGACGTGCAGACCCGCCTGCGCCTGGGCCAGTTCGATGAGGCGCTAGAGGCGGCCGCTATGTGGCAAGACATCTATGGCAAGGACAACTTCTTCTTGGAGCTCATGGACCATGGGCTGGACATCGAGAAGCGCACGCGCGATGGCCTGTTGGAGATCGGCCGCAAGCTGGACCTGCCGCCGCTGGTGACCAATGACTGCCACTACGTGCTGGAAACCCAAGCCCCCGCGCACGAGGCGATGCTCTGTGTGCAAACCGGCAAGACCTTTATGGATCCGGACCGCTTCAAGTTCGACGGCACCGGCTATTACATCAAATCTGCCGCCCAGATGCGTGAGCTGTGGGATCATATGGTGCCGGAGGCTTGCGATAATACTCTGTGGATTGCGGAGCGCGTGCAAGACTACGGCAAGATCTGGGAGGAACATACCCACGACCGCATGCCGATTGCCGACGTCCCCGAAGGCCACACCCCAACCTCCTGGCTGACCCATGAGGTTATGGAAGGACTCAAGGATCGCTTCCCCGGTGGAGATGTTCCGCAGGAGTACATCGACCGTGCTGAATACGAGATCAGCGTCATCGATATGAAGGGCTACCCGTCCTACTTCCTCATCGTGGCCGAGCTCATCAAGCACGCGCGGTCCATCGGCATTCGCGTTGGTCCGGGACGTGGTTCGGCGGCCGGTGCACTCGTGGCCTACGCGCTGACGATTACCAACATTGACCCCATCGAGCACGATCTTCTCTTCGAGCGATTCCTGAACCCGGAGCGCCCCTCCGCGCCGGATATCGATATCGACTTCGATGATCGCCGCCGCGGCGAGATGATTACCTACGCCGCCGAGAGGTGGGGCGAGGACAAGGTGGCGCAGGTGATCACCTTCGGCACCGTGAAGACGAAGCAGGCTATTAAGGACTCCGCGAAGGTCCACTTTGGCCAGCCCGGCTTCCAGATGGCCGACCGCATTAACGGCGCTCTGCCACCGGCCATCATGGCCAAGGACATCCCGCTCGCCGGCATCATGGACCCGGAGCACGAGCGCTATTCGGAGGCGGCCGAGGTCCGGCAGATGATTGAGACCGACCCGGACGTCAAGAAGATCTACGAGACCGCCCGTGGTCTTGAGGGCGTGGTCCGCCAAGCCGGCGTGCACGCGTGTGCCGTGATTATGGCTTCGGTGCGCCTCATGGACCACATTCCGATGTGGAAGCGCCCAGCCGACGGCGCCTACATCACCGGCTGGGACTACCCGGCCTGCGAGGCCATCGGGCTGCTGAAGATGGACTTCCTGGGCCTGCGCAACCTCACCGTGATTGGTGACTGCCTGGAGAACATCAAGAAAAACCGTGGCGAGGAAGTCCACCTCGAAGACCTTCACGCCGACGACCCGAAAGCCTCGAAGGTCTATGACCTGCTCTCGCGCGGCGATACCCTGGGCGTGTTCCAGCTGGACTCGGGCGGCATGCAGGAGCTGCTCAAGCGCATGAAACCGACTGGTTTTAAGGACATCGTGGCCTCGCTGGCGCTCTACCGCCCGGGCCCGATGGGCGTGAACGCGCACTGGGATTACGCGGACCGCAAGAATGGGCGCAAGGAAATCACTCCGATCCACCCCGAGCTGGAGGAGCCGCTCAAGGAAATCCTCGATGAGACGTACGGTCTCATCGTGTACCAGGAGCAGATCATGCGTATCTCGCAGAAGGTGGCAAACTACACCGCCGGCGAGGCAGACGGCTTCCGTAAGGCCATGGGTAAGAAGAAGCCCGAAGTCTTGGCGCAACAGTACGACAAGTTCTGGGGCGGCATGAAGGACAACGGCTACTCCAAGGAAGCGATGGACGCTCTGTGGGGCACCATCGAGCCCTTCGCCTCCTACGCGTTTAACAAGTCCCACGCCGCAGGCTACGGCTTGGTGTCCTTCTGGACGGCCTATCTCAAGGCCTACTATGCGCCGGAGTACATGGCTGCGCTGTTGACCTCGGTGGGTGACAAAAAGGATAAGTCCGCCATCTACCTGGCCGACTGCCGCCACCTGGGCATCCGCGTGCTCTCCCCGGATGTCAATGAATCGGTGGAGACTTTCCAGGCCGTGGGCGATGATATCCGCTTCGGCATGGGCGCTATCCGCAACGTTGGTGGGGATGTGGTGGATTCCATCGTGAAGACTAGGCGGGAGAAAGGCGCCTATACGTCCTTCTCCGACTACCTGGACAAAATCGAGCTGGCGGCCTGTTCGAAGCGCGTCACCGAATCCCTCATCAAGGCCGGTGCCTTCGATTCTTTGGGGCATCCGCGCAAGGGACTCATGCTCATCCACGAAGATGCCGTGGATTCGGTGCAGACGACGAAGAAGGCGGCCGACAAGGGCCAATTCGATCTCTTCGCCGGCTTTGGCGGGGAGGAAGGGCAAGGCGAGTCCGTCTCCGCCTTCGCCATCGATATTCCGGACGAGAACTGGGACCGCAAGCACGAGCTGGCCCTGGAGAGGGAAATGCTGGGCCTGTATGTCTCCGGCCACCCGCTCGACGGATTCGAAGAAGCCCTCAACGCGCAGACCGATACCCCGATTACGAAGATCCTCAACGGTGAGGTGGGCAATGGCCAAGAGCTGGTGATTGGCGGCATTATCTCGGGCGTTGACAGGCGCTTTTCCAAGCGTGATGGCTCGCCCTGGGCCATCGTCAGCATGGAGGACCACAACGGTGCACAGGTAGACATCCTCGTGTTTAACCAGGTGTATTCGTTGGTGGCCGCGCAGATCGCGGAAGATAACATCATCCTGGCCAAGGTGCAGGTGAAGATCCGCGATGAGCGCATGTCCCTGTTCTGCTCCGATATCCGCATCCCCGATCTTGGTCCCGGCAACGGTGCCGGCCTGCCGCTGCGCCTGACCATGCGCACGGATCAGTGCACGATGGACAACATTGCGCGCCTCAAGCAGGTCCTGGTCAACAACAAGGGCGAGTCGGATGTGTACCTCACGCTTGTCGACGGCGAAGAGTCCACCATGATGGTCCTTGGTGAGCATTTGCGTGTGGAGCGCTCCAGCAACCTCATGGGTGATCTCAAGGCGACGATGGGCGCCGGCATCCTGGGCTGAGACAGCATGCTTCGTTCGGGTGCTGAATAAAAGTACAGAATGAAGCGGGCTGCGCCTCGCCCGTGGGTTACGCTAGACAGCACAGTCTAGTTGAAAGGGAGACCGTTTCCTCATGGTCAATAAGATCCGCACCACCCACGTTGGCTCGCTGCCGCGCACGAAGGAGCTGCTGGAAGCTAACCTCGAGCGCTCCGCAGGCACCATCTCCGATGAGAAGTTCCACGAGATTCTGGAACGCTCGGTCGCAGACGTCGTTAAGCGCCAAGTCGATCTCGGCATCGACATCATTAACGAGGGCGAATACGGCCACATCACCTCCGGCGCCGTGGACTACGGCGCGTGGTGGAACTACTCCTTTACCCGCCTGGGTGGTCTGACCATGACGGACAAGGACCGCTGGGAAATCGGTGACAAGATTCGTTCCGAGCCGGGCAAGATTCGCCTTTCGTCGATGAAGGATCGCCGCGACCGCGCCCTTTTCGCCGAGGCCTACAACGACCCGGATTCGGGAATCTTTACCGGCCGCAAGAAGGTGGCCAACCCGGAGTTCACCGGCCCGGTTACCTACATTGGCCAGGAACAAGTCGAGGCAGACGTGAAGCTGCTTGCCGACGCCCTGCCAGAGGGCACCGAAGGTTTCGTCGCCGCCCTGTCCCCGGGTGCTGCGGCGCGCTTGCCTAACAAGTACTACGAGGATGAGACCGATCTCGTGCGTGCCTGCGGTGAAGCGCTCAAGGTGGAGTACAAGGCCATCACGGATGCTGGCTTGACCGTGCAGTTCGACGCCCCGGACCTGGCTGAAGCCTGGGACTCCGTGGTCCCGGAGCCGACGGTCGCGGACTTCCAGGCCTTCCTACGCGAGCGCATTGAGATCCTCAACGAGTCCATCAAGGACATCCCGCGTGAGCAGACTCGTCTGCACATCTGCTGGGGTTCCTGGCATGGCCCGCACGTGACGGATATTCCGTTCGAGGACATCATTGAGGAGATCCTGCAGGCCAAGGTCGGCGGATTCTCCTTCGAGGGTGCCTCGCCGCGTCACGCCCACGAGTGGCGCGTGTGGAAGGACCACAAGTTGCCGGAGGGCACCGTCATTTACCCGGGTGTGGTTTCTCACTCCACCAATGCTGTGGAGCACCCACGCTTGGTAGCAGACCGCATCATCCAGTTCGCTGAACTGGTCGGCCCAGAAAACGTGATCGCATCGACGGACTGTGGTCTCGGCGGCCGTCTGCACCACCAGATCGCGTGGGCCAAGCTGGAGTCCCTCGTGGAGGGTGCGCAGATTGCCACCGAGGAGCTGTTCTAATCAGCGAGCGGCCATGAACCAGTGAGCAAACTAAATAAACGCGCGAACCTGCTCGGTTCGCGCGTTTAATTTTTGGTGGGGAGGCGGTTACTTCGCAGCCGCTTTCTCGCCTTCCTTCTTCTGGGAGTTATCCCAGTGGAAGCCCTGGCTCTTCAGGAAGGCGCGCAGACCATCGAGAACGGATGGGTCGAATTGTGCGACCACGGTCAGCGCATTAATAGCGACGGCGACCAGAGCGATAATGCCGCCGACCCACGCAAAGACCTCTTCGGCTGTGTCATTGGGGCGGGCGGACTGTACCCATTCGGGCATCTCGTCCCATTCCTTCTCCAACTCGGCGTCCTTTTCCGCTTGGACGCAGTCTGGCTCTGCTGGCATGCCAGAGGAACCATAACCGTTAAGGATGCCGAGCCCCAGCTCCTGCGGCCCCATGAAGGAAGAACCCGCGGTGCCATCGGCAACCGCCTTTTCGTGCTCCTCACGCGCCTTGTGCACAGCGTCCGCACATTCCTTGGAGAGATCGGAGGTGTCGATGTGACCGACGTTCATCGAGCTTCCACCGTTGGGGCCCTGAGAGCTTCCGCCACTAGAGCTTTGGCTCTGGGAGGAAGCGGAGGACTGGCTGCTCTCAGCAGATTCTGCGGCTGTGGCCAACGGAGTGACCAGGGCCATCGTCGTCGCGCACACTGCGATAAGGGAGGTGGAAAGGCGCATAATCAGGAATTCTCCTTGAAAGAAGGTGCGAAGGGGGTGTGAGAAAAAAGGGGGCTAGCTTGTCCTAAGCCCACTTCAATGTAGCAGCCCGCCCCGAGGAAAAGTAGGGATTACAGGAACTTCTCCAGCTGCTCACGCAGCGGCGCCGGTGCAAGGCTGAGGACGGTTTCGCGGATACCCGGAGTGTTCAGCAGGCCTACCGCGGCAGCCACCGCGGCGATGACTCCGATGACAGAACCGGCGATGATGCCCGCGGTGGATGAGTGGGAGCTGTGGTTATTCTTGCCCTCGTCGTCCTTGTTGTCGGCAGCGTCTTCGTCGTCGAGCACATCTTCAACGGAGTAGATGGTGGTGGTTCCGGAGACTTCGTTGCCCACGATGAGCAGGTGCTCGCCGTTGGGGGAGTTGGCCTTGTCGACGAAAGTGAAGCCCTCCGGGCCCAAGTCACCGGCAGCGGCGAACTCATCGGTGGAGAAGTCGCGATTGTTGACATAGGTGACGAAGGAGGCATTGGCCGGGTCAGTGACGTCATAGACGAAAACGCCGCCGACGCGCTCGGCGCCAACGAAAGCATAGGTGCGATCCCCAACCTTGCCGATTGTCAGGGCCTCCGGTTCAGGGCCCTTGTTGTCAGAGCGGTCATCAAACTCGGCCGCTTCGTTATCGGCGTTGTGGTGGAACACACCCGGTTCATTCAGCTCAGCGGTGATCTTTTCAAAATCGCTACCGGAGTCGAAGACGACCGTGCCGTTGGCATCGTAGATGCTAAAAGACCGGGAGCCGTAGGCATAGAGTTCATCGAAGCAGCCCTTCTCTTCATTCCAGCCGGAAGCAGTACTCAGCTTCAGGTTGCCGGCCTGTTTCTTATCGGCGAGGTCTTCCGCAGAGACGTCGCCCAGCGCGCCCTCGCACACCTTGCCGTCCTCGATGAGGTCCTTGAGCTCGACTTCATCGGTGTAGACGCCGGAACCACCGTCCTTTTCCTTGACACCCCACTCGCGGGCATCGCCTTCGTTCGCGGTAGCAAAGTAGGTCTGGCCACCGGCGGTGAAAGCGCCGATGGAATCCGGCATGGACAGCCCCTTGACCGGGATGGTGCGCAGCTCAGCCGAATCATCCTTGTTGGAGGAGTCGAGCGGCACCTGCGAGTGATCCGCAATGTGAGCCGGCAGGATCTTCTCCACGGTGGCGGATTCAATATCGATGACCCCAATGGCATTGGCCTCCTGCAGCGTCACGTATGCCTTGCCCGCCTGGGAGGAGATGTACTCCGGTTCGAAGTCAATGGAGGGCTTCGCCTCGTGCCCGGAGGGACCAAAGACGCGCACGCCCTCAGGCAGTGGCTTGCCGTCGAAAGCCGTGAAATCAGCGATGCGGGCATCCGCCTGAGTCGGCGCCGCAACTCCCGCCGGCAGCTTGATAACGGAGACGGAACCTTCTGGGTCGGCGACGTAATCGGTGCCCTCGGCGTTGAGCTCGTTCGACGGCTCGCCCTCGTTGGCCACGAGAGCGTAGCTTCCGTCCGCAGTGAGGTGGACGTTATCCGGCAAAGCGCCCACCACCACGCGCCCCAGCTCGGCGGCGGCCAAGTCCTCGGCCGCAGCGTTGAAGAAGAGCGCCTCGCCGTTCTCGGTCTTGTCCGCCTGCTGGACGGCGGCCACAGCCAGGCCATCAGGGCGCACGGCTACGGAGTTGATCTCCTTGCCTTCACCGGCAGAAATGGAGCCGATCAAGGTGGGCTTGGCCGGGTCAGCGGCGTCGAGGACGTCGATCTGGCCCGCGTGCGCGTTAACTGTAAGGATGCGCTTGGAGGCTGGGTGGAAGGCCACGATTTCCGCGGCTGATTCTGCGTACACGCCGGACTCATAGGTGCCGATCGGGGTCACCTTGAGGTTGGCGTCAGCGGCGGAATGCTCGATGACGTTGTCCACAATCGCGGCCGAGGATGCCGGAACGGTCAGGCTAAGGCTAGTCGCGGTCGCAGCACACAGCGCGAGAGCGCGGCGGGAGAAAGAGCGAGACATTGAGAAAGACTCCTTGAAGCGGAACGAAAAAGTTTCCGAACCACCGTACGTTGCACCCATGGTGCTTTTGGGGAACGCAGCGTTGCAAACAATCGATATCTAGGTAAACGTTGGGTGAATCGGTCGAATGCTAGGTAATGTGCGACGCGAGAGAGCTGGGGCGCTAAAATGAGCCACCATGACAAGCACCCCGCAAGACTTCGAGCCAATCCACGCCTCTGATATCCAACTGGCACAATCGCGAATTAGCTCGGAGATTGCCCCGACTCCGCTGCAGTATTGCCCGCGCCTGTCCCAAGAAACCGGCTATGAGGTGTACTTAAAACGCGAAGATCTGCAGGACGTGCGTTCCTACAAAATTCGCGGCGCTCTGTACGGCATGTCGAACTTAAGCGAAGAGCAGCGGAAGCAGGGGATTGTTACAGCCTCTGCCGGCAATCACGCCCAAGGCGTGGCTTATGCCTGCCGCACCATGGGGATCCACGGCAAGATCTTCGTGCCGGAGCCGACCCCGAAGCAAAAGCGCGACCGCATCCTGGTCCATGGCGGTGACGTCGTGGAACTCGTTGTCACCGGCGCCAACTTCGATGAAGCAGCTGCCGCCGCGCACGCGGATGCTGCGGAGCGCGGTGCCTTCTTTATTGAGCCTTTCGACGCACGCGATACCGTTACCGGCCAGGGAACCGTCGCCGCGGAAATCGTGTCCCAGCTGTCGTCCATCGGTAAATCCCTCGACACCGTGGTTGTCCCCGTGGGCGGCGGCGGCTTGATCTCCGGCATTACCTCCTACCTCGCTGACATGGCCCCGCGCACCGCGGTGGTTGGCATTGAGCCGGCTGGGGCGGCGTCGCTCAGCGCTGCATTCGCTGCCGGCGAGCCGGTAACGCTCGACACCGTGGATCCTTTCGTCGATGGGGCTGCGGTCAAGCGCATTGGTGAGCTTCCCTTCAAAATCCTGGAGGCCAATCAAGGCCGCTTGCACTGGGATGTCGTCTCCGAAGGCGCCGTGTGCACTGAGCAGTTGGCGCTGTACCAGAACGAAGGCATCATCGCCGAGCCCGCCGGCGCGCTGAGCGTGACCGGCCTGCGCACGCTGAACCTGCAGCCGGGCTCAACAGTGGTCTGCGTTATTTCCGGCGGCAACAATGACGTGCTGCGCTACGCCGAAATCATGGAGCGCTCCCTAGTACACCGCGGCCTCAAGCACTACTTCTTGGTGAACTTCCCGCAGGAGCCAGGCCAGCTGCGCCACTTCCTGCAGGATGTACTCGGCCCTGAAGATGACATCACGTTGTTCGAGTACCTCAAGCGCAACAACCGCGAGACCGGCGCGGCGCTGGTAGGCATCGAACTGGGCAGCGCAGCGGGCATCGATGGCCTGCTGGAGCGCATGGAGAAGTCGAAGCTGAATTGCCAGCAGCTTAAGCCGGGCACCCCTGAGTACGACTTCCTCGTCGCATAATGCTGGAGAGTTATCAGCGCCCGGTCGCAGGTGACGTCGTCGAGCACGAGATTGAGATCAAACGCTCGCGGTTTATCACCCTCATCGGCCGTGCCACGAACGAGGCGGAAGCACGCGCGCTTATCGACGCCGCCCGCGACCGCTTTCCCGACGCCCGCCACCACTGCTCGGCGTATATCTACCACGTCGATGGCTCAAATCCAGTGGAGCGCTCCTCCGATGAAGGCGAGCCCTCCGGCACCGCCGGTAAACCGATGCTCGATGTTTTGAAAGGCTCGGGGCTGCTGGACATTTGTGCGGTGGTCGTGCGCTATTTCGGTGGTATCAAGTTGGGCGCGGGCGGGCTCGTTCACGCTTATGGCGGCGCCGTGAGCGAGACGATGGAGCAGGTTGAGCATGTCACGCGCGCCTTGCGCGAGCTCTATACTGTCGAGGTTTCCCACGCGGAGGCCGGCCGGCTGGAAGCGGAGCTGCGCAACCGCGGCGTCGACATGGTGGATACCGCTTATGGCCAGGCAGTGACTTTCACCGTGTCCGTTGAGCCCGGCGGTGAGGAGAAACTCGCTGCAACGCTCGCGGCACTGACTCAGGGTGGGGTAGAGCCGAAGGAAGCCGGAACAGCCTGGGTGGAGCTTTAAGGTTGCGGGCTTCTGGCCATGTAAAATAAGCCCCATGACTATGCAGCGACGCCCCAACAATCCCATTGAGCAACGCAAACAAGCCGTACGCACCCACGCACGCAACGGCGCTATCTGTGTCGTGGGCGGCGTCGCTGGCGGTGTGCTCTTGGGCTGGGCGCTTACCGGTTTCTGGACCTGTATGGCGATTGGCCTCATCGTCGCCGTGGTCGGCGGCGCCTACAACTGGGTAAAGATCCAGAAGATCGTCAACGAAAACCACAACCTATAAGCGTCTATGGTGAATCAGCCCGACGGGCGGCCCGTCCGCATTGACGCCTGGGTCTGGTCCGTGCGCATGTTCAAGACTCGGTCAGAAGCTGCCACAGCGGTGCGCGCCGGGCACGTCAAGCTCAACGGCAACGCCACCAAGCCCGCACAGCAGGTTGTCCCCGGCGACCGCGTGCGCGTGTGGCGCAACCACCACGAACATGATCTCGAGGTGCTCGCCACCGTGTCCAAGCGCGTGGGCGCTCCCATCGCGCGGACCTGCTACATCGACCACGCACCGCCGCCACCGCCGAAGGAGTTTTTGCCCTCGGTTCCGGTTCGCCCGCGCGGTGCCGGCCGCCCCACGAAGAAAGAGCGCCGGCAGATGGACAAGTTCCGCGGCGGATTCCGCTAATTATTCCGGAAGTTTTTTAAGGCCTTCAGGCGCGCGTTCAGGCGACGCTTGCGGTCCTTGCGGTCACCGGCTTGGGCGGTGGCCTCGATGTGCTGGGCGCCGAACTTGTTGAGCAGCAAATCGTCGATAAGCCTGACCTGGCCCGGGCGGAAGCGGTAGCGCATGGCGTCGTGCACGTGGGCGATAGCGTCTTCATCGAGGAGCTGCTTGAGCTGGCTTAGACGATTGATGCCGTTGTTTTCTAAAAGCTCCGCTAGGAAGCGGTAGTGCTCCGAGCGTGAACGCGGAAAGCGGTTACCCAGAATGATGGCGAGGACGCCGGGGAGGGTCTCTGCCGTGATTTCCACGTCATCGTCCGCCTCGGAGCTGGGGGCTTTGAGTGCGGCAATCTCATCGAACTGCTGGTCCGCCAACTCAATGAGGCCCGCAGCGAGCGTGAAGAGGCGATCCACCTGTGGGGAAGGCGGGTTTGGTCCCTGCTTGTACCGGATATCGTGCTCAAATTCCGCCCAGGCGTGCTGCAGCACAGTGCGGATTTGAATCTCAAAGGTCCAGCCAACATAGGCTTCAAGTTCCTCAAGGGCAGCGGCACTATCTTCAGAAACCTTGAGCACTAGGTGGTGTGAACCATAGCCAAAGCCGCCGGAAATCCGCGTTTCTGCTGCCTTGTCCACCGAGCGAAGCACGGTGAAGGTTTCTCCCAGAACTTCGAGGGCCTCCGGAATAACCGTGGAGTGGAAGACGGTAATCCGCACGCCCAAGACATCGTGGATATCCTCCCACGGAGTGGGGTACATGAGCTCGCCGTTGCCGCGACGCTTCTTTGCCTTGGCCTTCAGAGACGGCCATTGCTTCACACGGGTAGCTACGCGGTCGAAGATAATTCCGGCGTCGTTAAGCAAGTCCTCGATGGCATCGCGGAAGTCCTGCGCCGCAGTGGGATGCGCGTGCACCCAGGAATGATACTGGTTGCTCAAGCGGGACATGGATGATTCAGCCATCGTGAAACGTGACTCCTTTCGGCCACGGCGGAAAAGTGCGGGGGTGTGTCTACACCTCCAACGGGAAGCCGTTAGCTAATACTAGCGGTTGCATGCTGAGCGGGGCTCGATGGCGCGGACGCAATTCAGCAGCGCGCCACGCTAACTCCGTGGCGCGATGCGGGGATACGTTGAACAACGCATGAAGAGTGTGCGCATCAGGCACGAGGTACGTGATGCTTCGAGCCTGGCTGAGCCTCTGAAGATGATTGTCTAGGATAACGAAAGCCTGCGGATGGGCCAACCAGGACGATATCGTGCAGCGATGAGCTCGCACCTCGAGGCCTGCCTCGGACCCCATGAAGCCGAGCTCGGCAGGGCGGGTGAAGAATCGCAGTCCCTGCTCCGTCAACGCTCGCCGCTGCAGATTCAGCGCTGCGGAATCCCATGCCTGGCGTACGGTTAAGCCCATATCATCCAGAGCGCGCTGGCTCACACGCTTGGCCTCCGTACCCGTGCCGCGCACTATGGACATCGATAGCGTGCGCGATAGCTGGAGGCTAGCAGGTGAGTCCCCAAAACCATCATCACACAGCTTATTTCCGGTCAGCTCTTCGCTCGGGCAGAGCGAGGGGAGAAGGCGATCGACGTGGAGGGAAGTGGATAGCGCGATGGTCATAAGGATTTATCTCCGTAACGGTTGGGCAGGTGCAGATTCCTTATGCTTATTGGACTGCGCTCCACGCCCACCGGTTCCCAGCGAAGGGGAGAATTCCTTTGTATTTGGGCTTATCGCGGATGCCTTGAGGCCAATCGCGGGTTAAAACGGAGGTGCTTCATCGAGTTGAAGCTCCTCGAGGAGCTTGTCTGTCTGCCAGATCTCAATATCCTGGCCCTTGCCTTGTAGCTCTTCGGCGCGCTTTTCCTTCGATGTCTTGGTGGCCCACTGGCCTACGACGAGGATGGTGGTCTTCTTCGTGACGTTCTTGCCCACCTTTCCACCGCGCTCAGCAATCTTGGACCACAACAGACCTTTATCAAAAGGTTCGAAGTCACCAGTGAGGGTGACATTCTGGCCAAACAATGCGCCTTCTGGATCGGCGTCGGGGTTCGGATCCGGGATGGTGTCTGGCGTGGATACGGACTGCCATGGGGCCGGCCCGCGGCGCTGTGCGGTCCCGGAGCTCTTCTTTTTCGCACCCGAGGTCGTCCCCGCCATGCGCGTCTTGTCGCGGAAATCCGTGCCGGCGCCTAAGTCCGCTGCAGACAACGGAGCAGTGTTGGCGCGCAGAACTGGGATGACGGACTCCTCGCTCAAGGTGCCCAGGGCAAAGTCCCGGGTGGTGAATAAGTCCTCGATGGAACCAGAGTGACCAAAGCGCTGGGCCAGGGCGCTAATAATTTCGCCGGCTGCCCGGGCATCCGCTGTGGCTTCGTGGTGGTGGAAGTCCTCGGCCCCGATGTAGGAGGCGACGGTCGGAAGCTTATGGTTGGCCACGTCGATGACACCGGCGCGGGAGGCATCGCGAGCCAGGGCCAGCGAGCACGCCAAGCGAATCTCCGGAACCGGTGCCGCAGATTTCATAAGGCCGCTGCGCAAGGCCGTGGAATCGAACTGTGCGTTGTGGGCCACCATCGTGTCAGAGCCGAGGAAGTCGAAGAGCTCGGCAGCAGCATCCGCAAAGGGCGAAGCATCAGCGACGTCATCTGGCGTGATGCCGTGGATACTGATGTTGACGTCGTCGAAGTGCTCTAGGCCCGGCGGGGGAGTGCACAACCACGTACGGGACTCGGTCTCTTCGCCATCGCGGAAGCGGACCGCGCCGATCTGGCACACCGAACCCCAGTTGTCATTGGCCGTTTCCACATCGACGGCGGTGAAGTTCAATCCCTGAACACGAGTGCTGGCGGCCGGTGCTTCGCCGCGCAAGGCAGCCTCCACCGCCTGCGCGAAAGCCGTGGCATCCTGGACGGGTGCAAAACGGATGACCGTGTCACCAGCACCACCTTCGGCACCGCTAGTGCCGTGAACGATGACCTGCCCAAAACCCGTTGCCGTCGGCTCCGTGCATTCCACGCCCGTGGCTCCAGCGAGGGAGAGACTCTCGTGGGCTGGTGCGCCGAGGGAAGAAGCAAGCAAAGAGCGGCGGAAAACAATGGCTTCGGCGGTGACATCAATGACGGCACCGTGGGCAGTGTAGGACACGGATTCCTTTCAAAGCATGGTGTTGGTGGTGGAGAGCAAGCGGTGAAGAAGCAGCCAAAGCTTCAGCTGCTTCTTGCCGAAGCAACCGATTATGCAGGTTCGTCGTTGTCGTCGAAGACTGGGGGCTCGGTCTGGCGCAAAATCAGCGTGGAGCGCGGCTGCACCATGATGGTTCCTTCGGCAGAGATCAGCTTTTCCTCGTCCGGGTATCCGCCGGAATCAGAAGTATCGACGATGAGCCGCCAGCTAGCGCCCAAGTCCTTCTTCGGCAGGGTGAACTCAATGTCCTCGTGGTGGGCGTTGAAAATCATGATGAAGGAATCATCCGTGATGCGCTCACCGCGGGCGGTGGTCTCCGTAATGGCGTTGCCATTGAGGTAGACCATGAGGGCCTTGCCGAATTCAAAATCCCAGTCCTCAGAGGTCATCAGCTTGCCGGAGGGCACGAGCCATGCAATATCGCGGTCTTTCACCTCAGAACCAAAGGGGCCACCGGCCAAGAAACGCTGGCGACGGAACACCGGGTGGTTCTTGCGGATGTTAATCAGGCGCTTAGTAAAACCGTGCATGGCGATGTTCTTTTCCTGCTCCAACATCGACCAATCGATCCAGGAAATCTCGTTGTCCTGGCAGTACACGTTGTTGTTGCCGCCCTGGGTGCGGCCTAGTTCATCGCCGTGGCACAGCATCGGGGTGCCTTGGGAGAGCAGAAGAGTGGTGAGGAAGTTGCGGACCTGGCGGCGGCGAAGCTTCTTAATTTCTTCGTCGTCAGTCGGGCCCTCCACGCCGTGGTTCCACGAGCGGTTGTGGGATTCACCGTCGCGGTTGTCCTCCCCGTTGTCCGCGTTGTGCTTTTCGTTGTAGGACACCAAATCACGCAGCGTGAAGCCGTCGTGAGCGGTGATGAAGTTAATGGATGCGGTGGGGCGGCGGCCGTTGTTGGCATACAAGTCGGAAGAGCCGGTCAAGCGTGAGGCAAACTCACCCATCTTCGACGGTTCCCCGCGCCAGAAATCACGGACGGTATCGCGGTACTTACCGTTCCATTCGCTCCAAATGGGCGGGAAGTTACCAACCTGGTAGCCGTTATGGCCCACGTCCCAGGGCTCGGCGATGAGCTTGACCTTGGAGACCACTGGGTCCTGCTGCACCAGGTCGAAGAAGGTGGCGAGCTTGTCGACGTCATCCAGCTCGCGCGCCAGAGTAGACGCGAGATCGAAACGGAAGCCATCCACGCGCATCTCCGTCACCCAATAACGCAGCGAATCCATAATCAGCTGGAGGGAGTGCGGGTGGCGGACATTGAGGGAATTACCGGTGCCGGTGTAGTCCATGTAGTGCTCGGGATTGTCATCGACCAAGCGGTAGTAGGCGTGGTTATCAATGCCGCGGAAGGCGATGGTTGGCCCCATGTGGTTGCCCTCGGCGGTGTGGTTGTAGACCACATCGAGGATGATCTCAATCCCTGCCTCGTGGTAGGCGCGAACCATAGCCTTGAACTCAGCCACCGCCTCGCCGGGCTTCTTGGCATAGGCGTAGTCCGCATGCGGGGCGAAGAAGCCGAAGGTGTTGTAGCCCCAGTAGTTGCGCAGATCCAGCTGGCGCAGACGGTCATCCTGGAGGAACTGGTGGACCGGCAGCAGCTCGACGGCCGTCACACCCAAGTCCTTGAAGTAGTTGATGATCGCCGGGTGCGCCATGCCGGCGTAGGTGCCGCGCAGCTCCTCTGGCACATCCGGGTGCGTCATCGTCATGCCCTTGACGTGGGCTTCGTAGATGATGGTTTCGTTATCCGGGGTATGCGGCCGGTTGTCGCCGTGCCACTCGAAAAAGGGGTTAATGACCACCGACAGCATCGTGTGGCCCAAGGAATCATCCTCGTTGCGCCCAGTGCCAGGCTCTTCAGCGAAGATATCGTAGGAGTACAGCGAGGCATCGCCGTCAAAATCACCGTCGAAGGCGCGGGCATAAGGATCGACAAGCAGCTTCGAGGGATCGCAGCGCAGGCCGTGCTCCGGTTCATAAGGGCCGTGGATGCGGTAACCGTAGCGCTGTCCGGGGCTGACGTTGGGGAGGTAGGCGTGCCAGACATGTGCGGTGACTTCAGTCAACTCAATGCGCTCTTCGCTGCCATCGTGGTCGATGAGGCAGAGCTCAACCTTTTCCGCGATTTCGGAAAAGATAGCAAAATTAGTTCCGGCTCCATCGAAGGTGGAGCCGAGCGGGGAGGGGGAACCAGGCCACACCTGGCGAGATGGCGTTAGATCAGCACGGGTCTCAGTCATGAGGCTCAGCTTAGTCAATTCTATTCGCAGCGATCGGTTCGCAGTGACTTTAGACCGGCAACCATGAGTTCCGCGGCGCGCACAGAGGTGGCGTCCACGGGCGCGGTGCCCGGAGAGGGAGAGGCCGTGCTGGGCGACGTCCCGCTCGGCGACGCCCCACTGAGCTGCTCGCGGGATTGCTCCATGAACGTAGCCCCGAGTGTGTAGTGGATCAGCGTACGAGCGGCGACGGTGATATCCTCCGGTGACGCATCGGGGGCTTCTTTCTGCAGCGTGGTTGTGAATAACTCTTCTAAGTCAGTGCTGGCTGAAGACTCTGGGAAAGCGGCGCCAGCGATGGCTACCTCGGCTCCATCGCGCCAGCGGCGCAGCTCCCGGTGCAGCGAGCTGACCAACTCCGCCGTGGTTTCTCCCGCGACGGGGGAGAGGATCTCAGCGGTCATGGCGGCGATGAGCGATTGCTTGTTAGCTACATGCCAGTACAAGGCGCCGGGAGCCACGTCGAGGTTGGTGGCGACGCGGCGCATGGTGACGTCGGCAAGCCCGTAGCGGGTCAAGAGTTCGAGGGCGGTGGAAACGATAGCGTCGCGAGATAGATGCACACGACCAACTCTACGCGGCGCAAGAAACCCCTAGTGGGGCTCACAGGAAGCTTCAAGGTGTAAAATATGATTTCTTCAAACAGCCCTTGTTAGGGTTGTCGGAGATGCCCAAGAGCAACCACCACGCCTAGCGTGGATTTACCTATCGCTCTCTATTTAATTTGAGGAGTTATCCCTTGTCCTTTTTGACACCTGCCAAGAAGTCCCTCATCGCTGTTGCACTCGTTGCACCGCTTTCCTTGGCTGCTTGTGGTTCCGATGACGAGAACGCAGGCGACACCGCTTCCTCTGCGGCAAAGACCACCACGACGACGAAGTCCAAGGAAAAGACGTCTGAGAAGAAGACGGAAGAGAAGACTTCTGAGGAAAAGAAGGAGGGGGAAGAGAATAAGGACGGCGAGAGCGCTGCTCCGAAGCCGGAGGGAGAGAATCCTGAGGGCGGCAACCAAGCCGTGGCCAACCCCTTCGAAGAGGGCGCTGACCCGTTCCAGAACATGCCAAAGGTTGAACCGGTTCAGGGCGAGGCCGCAAGCCAGGAGGATATCGACGGTATCAACACCCTGGTACGTGGCATGTATGAGCAGCAGACCATGCGCTCCTTTGTGAAGTACCTTCCGGAGCACACCTGCGCGGCCGTGCGTAATGATCCGAACTCCGGCCTCGACCAGGTGGACTACAACCAGGTCCCGGATGTGCCGATGAACCAGCTCAAGGACATGATGGCCGCAGCTGGCCAGGACACCTCCCAGATGGAGGGCTTCGACTGGTCCAAGACCGGCGTTGAGTCCATCAACGATGTCGTGGTTAACGGCGATGACGCCTCCGCGACCGTGAACGTCAACACCAGCCAGGGCATGGATAGCTCCACCATGCGCTTCAAGCGCGAGAACGGTAACTGGACCTTCTGCGGCTAGAGATTATCGTGCCTGCACTGCGTGCACCTAGCTTTCATAGACCCCGCGCCATTGGATTCGGCGCGGGGTTGCTCGCGTTAGCGCTCCTTGGTTTCTCCGCTGTTGGCGCTGTCTGGGGGCTGTGGCGGCCTACTCTGGAGGGCCATCGCATGGAGGATGGCGGCTATGTCCTGCGTAACGTTGCCGACGTGCAATTCGATTCTTATATCACCTTCGTGCTGATCACCGGAGTCCTCGGTATGGCCTTGGGAGCAATCGCCCACCGTTGGGGAGAGCGCTACCGTGGCGTCGGTGTGCTGCTGTGGGTGGCGCTGGCGGCTTTGGCCGGTGCGGCGTCCTTCTATGTCTTCGGTGGGGCGACGGCCACTGATGTTCCGGAGAACCCCGGGGAATTCGTGGAGTTCGTGCCGAAGTTTTCGCCCGGCATCGCGTGGCTTGTGGGACCATTTATGGCCATGTTTGTCTACTGGTCCGCGCTGTTCTTTGAGCCGCCCAGCGTGGCGCTCGAAAGTGAAACGGAAGAAAATGAGGCAGCGGTCGACGTGCGCTAGGGCCACGCGACGGGGGAGGAGCCCACGGCATCGCGTGAAATGTCATCGATGCCGTGGAGGACGTGCTTGATGCCGCGGCCGAGGGCGGTTATCAGTTGGGCGTCGGATAGCCCAGCGCCCGTCATGACCGCGTAATCAATGCGCACCTGCAGCCCGTCAACGTTGGAGTGGCAGAAGGCCGAGGCCGAGTGATTGTTCCGGTTCCAATCATTGCAAATGAGGAAGATCTTGGAGAACTCGCTGCCCTGTAGATTCGGGTCCCAATGGCCTTTGATGATGAGGCTTGGGCCGGAGTCAATGGCGAAGGCAAAGAGGACGTCATTGATCCAGGCATAAACTGCTTCATCGCCATCTGATTGGAAGCGCGAAATTCCCAGAGCGGGTAAGAGAGCTTCGAGGCGGGCCGTATCGACGCTGGCGACGGGGCCGTCGAGTTCTGTCTGTTCTTCCGGGACTGCCGGGCGGGGAAGCGTGAGAACGGGGAAATGTTTAGCCAGTTCTTCGAGGCAGGCCGCGGCGTTGTGGAGCGCTGGCACTACCGAAGCGGAGAGTTGGGCGCTCGTGGGTTTCTGGTGCACCACGAGGAAGGAGTGACCCCACACTTCGACTTCGGTAGGGGAGGAATAGTTGAGCACGAGGTGCGGCGAGAGGCAGTCGTGGTTCCAGTCGTTGACGAACTCGCTGAGACTGGGGATATCGCCGAAACCAAGAATGCCATGGTGGGTGGTGTAGAAACGCAGGATCGGCTCGCCCTCAGTGTCCATGAAAGCGCGGGTTTCCCCGAGTGGCGAGTGCGGGAAGAGGAGTTCGTGTGCGGTTACCCGTATGCAGTCAAGGTTTTCCCGGCGCGTGAGGCGTTCGACGCGGGCGAGCAGGTCTGACGGGGACTGGCGGTCCAGGCCGTCGGCGCCGTTGCTCATTTCGCCACCTCCCTCTACCGATTCGGGATGCCGGAATGTGTTACTAGTGGCACATTCTATAACCCGCACCTGCCGGTTCGCTGGCTTTTCGGTCCGGGTATAGTAATGGGAAGGTATAGAAACCACTGCATATTATAAAAAGAGGTCCCAGCATGCTACGAACCATCGACCTGCGTGGAGAGGCACTTACTACCTCCCGTTTGCGCCGAGTATTGCCGCGAGGCGGCACGGACGTGTCCTCGGTGATGGGCACTGTTATCCCCATGGTGGAGAAGGTCCGTGACGGCGGAGCGGCGGCCGCCCTCGACTTCGGCGAAAAATTTGACGGTATACGCCCGGCCGCGGTGCGAGTGCCTCAGGAGGAGCTAAAGAAAGCAGCCGAAGAGCTGGACCCGAAAGTGCGGGCAGCCATCGAGGAATCCATCGCACGCGTGCGTGCTGTCCACGCTGACCAGAGGCCGGATTCGCACACGACCACCCTGGCACCGGGGGCAACGGTCACCGAGGTCTTTCACCCCATCGAGCGGGTGGGGCTGTACGTCCCGGGCGGCAAGGCGGTGTATCCATCTTCCGTCATTATGAACGCCGTCCCCGCCCAGGAAGCGGGCGCTGAGGCGATGGTCGTGGCCTCCCCGCCACAAAAGGAGTTTGGCGGACTGCCGCACCCGACGGTGCTGGCCACGTGCCACATGCTCGGCGTGGACGAGGTGTGGGCAGTAGGCGGCGGGCAAGCCATTGCGCTGTTGGCCTATGGCGATGATGAACCGGTTACCGGTGAGGAAGCACTGGAGCCTGTCGATATCATTACCGGCCCAGGCAACGTTTTTGTTGCCGCCGCTAAACGGGCAGTGCAGGGCGTGGTGGGCATTGATGCGGAGGCCGGGCCCACGGAGATCGCCATTTTGGCAGACGATAGCGCCAACCCCGTCTACGTGGCCTATGACCTCATCTCCCAGGCAGAGCATGATCCCATGGCTGCTTCCGTGCTCATTACTGATTCAGAGGAGTTTGCCGCCGCCGTGAACGCGGAGGTAGCGCAGCGTTATACCGCCACCGCCAATGCCGAACGCGCCGCCGAGGCGCTGCGCGGTGAGCAGTCGGGCATTGTCGTGGTTGAGGACCTTGAGGCGGGAATCGCCGTCGCGGATGCCTATGCCGCCGAGCACTTGGAGGTTCACACGAAGAACGCCCGGGCAGTTGCGGAGCGCATTCGCCACGCCGGTGCCATCTTCGTTGGCGACTATTCGCCCGTACCTCTTGGTGATTACACCGCGGGTTCCAACCACGTTTTGCCAACCTCTGGAACCGCGCGGTTTAGCGCCGGCTTGTCGACGCACACCTTCCTTCGCCCAGTAAACCTCATCGAGTATGACCGCGCGGCACTCGGCGAGGTAGCAGAGAACGTTATCGCCTTCGCCACAGCGGAGGCGCTGCCCGCCCACGGCGAAGCAATCGCCGCACGATTCGCCGAAGACACAGATGCCCAGAAAGGAGAGGCTTAAACCATGGCTGAGCTGAAGGATCTTCCCCTGCGTGAAGAATTGCGTGGTTCCAGCGCCTATGGCGCCCCGCAGCTGACGGTAACTAACCAACTCAACACCAACGAGAATCCTTATCCGCCGTCGGAGGCGCTGGTGAAGGACATGGTGGAGGCCGTCGAGAAGCACGCACGCCAACTCAACCGCTACCCGGAGCGCGATGCCGTCGAGCTGCGCACGGCGCTGGCGGAATACATCAGCGAGCAGACCGGTGTCACCGTGGGCGTGGAGAACGTGTGGGCAGCCAACGGTTCCAACGAGGTGCTCCAGCAGCTGCTGCAGGCCTTCGGTGGGCCGGGCCGCAGCGCGCTGGGATTTACGCCGAGCTACTCCATGCATCCGATCCTGTGCGCAGGTACACAGACCGAATTCATTTCCTGCCCGCGCGATGAGGACTTCCGCATCGATGAGGAGGCGGCTTTGGGGGCCGTCGCCAAGCACAGCCCCGACGTCGTCTTCATCACCACCCCGAACAACCCCACCGGTGATGTCACCCCGATCGAACTGGTGGAGAAGATCGCGCAGGCCGCGCCGGGCATCGTCATCGTGGACGAGGCCTACATGGAATTCTCGCCCTCGCCCTCAGCTACAACACTGCTGGCGAAGTACCCGACCAAGCTCGTGGTCTCGCGCACGATGTCCAAGGCCTTCGATTTCGCCGGCGGGCGCTTGGGCTACTTCGTGGCGGATCCCGCTTTCGTGGAAGCCGTGATGCTCGTCCGCTTGCCGTACCACCTCTCCGTGCTATCCCAGATCGCGGCCACCGTGGCTCTTGCTCACAAGGAGGAGACCTTGGGTACCGTGGCGAAGCTTTCGGCGGAGCGGGATCGGGTTGTCGCACGGCTCCAGGAACTTGGCTATTACGTTGTGCCGAGCGAATCCAACTTCGTCTCCTTCGGACGTTTTGCCGATCAACACGCGGTGTGGCAGGGATTCCTCGACCGCGATGTGCTGATCCGAGACAACGGCGTACCGGGTCTCCTGCGCGCCACGATTGGGCTGCCCGAAGAGAATGACGCCTTCCTTTCGGCCGCGGCGGACTTGGCAGATACAGTAGAGATGACTAACTGAGAACTGAAACTTGAGCCCAGGAAAAGGCTCATGATGAAAAGAAGGAGCGTGGGACAATGAGCGCTGGTGAAGCTACACGCCACGACTTAGGCGACCGCATTGGCCGCGCAGAGCGCGTGACTGGGGAGACAAAGATCTCCGTTGAAATCAATCTCGATGGCACCGGCCAGGCGGATATTTCGACGGGGCTGCCGTTCTTTGACCACATGCTCAACGCTGTGTGCACTCACGGCTCCTTCGACCTTAAGGTCCATGCCGAGGGCGATATCGATATCGATGCCCACCACACGGTGGAAGACACCGCGATTGTTCTTGGCCGCGCTTTCCTCGAAGCACTGGGGGATAAGTCCGGCATCCGCCGTTTCGGTTCCCAGCTTCTGCCCATGGATGAAACGCTGGTGGAGGCCGTCGTTGACATTTCTGGGCGGCCCTACTTTGTCATGAATGGCGAGCCGGAGAACTTGGAGTGGCAGGTTATTGGCGGGCACTACGCCACGGTGATCAACCGGCACTTCTTCGAAACCTTTGCCACACACTCGGCGACGACTCTGCACGTCAACGTGCGCTATGGGCGCGATCCGCACCACATCACGGAAGCCGAGTACAAGGCAGTGGCCCGCGCCCTGCGCCAGGCAACCGAGCGGGATCCGCGAGTAACCGGAGTTCCTTCGACGAAGGGAGCACTCTAAGACGCTATGAATGTCATGGTTCTCATTCTCTTTCTCGTCGCCGGTCTGCTCGTCGGTGGCGCGTGGGCGGCGTATCAGAACGGTTCAGTATTGCTGACTGTGGTCGCGGGCGCGCTCGCGGCGGTCGCCGTGGCCGCCGCGTTGGTCTGGTTCCTCGACATCTTTTTGGCAGGATTGGCGGCAAAGTGACAGATAACGCCCCTCAGAGTGTGTGGAAGGTTGCCGGCTTCAAGGAAACCATGATCGCGGTGGTTTCCGCCTTCGGCGCGTGGTCAGTTTTGCTACCCGTGGTGCCGTTGGCTGTGTTGGATTCCGGCGGATCGGCCACGCTGGCTGGCGCCACAACCGGCGTGTTCATGCTGGCCACCGTGCTTACCCAAATGGCGACTCCGATGCTGCTGCGCATCTTTGGCTACCGGCCGATCATGGCGGCGTCGGCGCTGCTCTTGGGCGTGCCGGCGTTGGGCCACATGCTGGGCGACGCCGCCCCAATCGCCCTAGGCTTTTCCGCACTGCGCGGTATTGGCTTTGGTGCCCTGACGGTGTCAGAAAACGCGCTCATCGCGGAAATCACGCCGCGGCGCTTGTTGGGCAAGGCCACTGGAATCTTCGGCCTTTTTATCGGCGCGGCACAGATGGCCTTCCTGCCCGTCGGCCTTGCCGTCGCCGCAGCGTACAACTATAACGTGGTGTACCTCTTGGCCGCCGGCCTCGGCCTTCTGGGTTTCTTCACCTGCATCCTCGTACCGCAGATCAAGGCTGCCCCGGTGGGAATGCCGGACCCATCGGATACCACTCCGCGTGCTCCAATGTGGAAGCTTGTGCTCGTGCCGGCACTGGCGTTGATGAGCTTCTCCGTGAGCTACGGCGTGGCCTCGAATTTCATTTCGCCGGCCGTGCGCGAATTGGATCCTGAACGCGGCGCGGTTTTGGGCGGCTTCATGCTGTCCGTGATTGGTGGCGCGGGCATGATTGCGCGCTACGTCGCCGGTGTCGTGGCGGACCGGGTGGGCAAGCCCGGCACACTCATGATTCCGGCCCAGGCTTCCTCGGTCGTGGGTGTGGGACTCATCGCCGCCGTGCTGTGGCAAGAGTGGTCGGTATGGCTGCTCGTGTTCGGTACGGTCATCTACGGTGCCGGCTTCGGCATCGTTCAAAACGAGGCGCTGCTGTCGATGTTTGACCGCCTCCCACGCGAGCGGCTCTCCGAGGGTTCTGCGGTGTGGAACATCTTCTACGACGGTGGTACTGGCCTTGGTTCGACGGTCCTTGGCGCCGTCGTGGCGATGTCAGGATACAAAGGCGCTTTTGCCGCAGGTGCCGCCATCATTGCAGTGGGCTTGCTCATGACGGCTGCTGACCTAGCTTTGGGTAAGACTCGCGTGAGCGAACTTAATGACATCCAAACGCGCTTGCGCAGGATTAGAAGGCCGAGGAGGCCCGGAAAGGAGCCACGATGAGCTCACACGACGTAGTTGTCCTTGATTATGGTGCCGGCAACCTCCGCTCGGCTTTGCGCGCACTTGAGCGGGTCGGTGCCACCGTGACGGTGACCGCAGACCCGAAGCTAGCGGTGGAAGCCGATGGCCTGTTGGTGCCCGGCGTAGGCGCCTTCGCCGCCTGCATGGAAGGCCTGCGTGCGGCCCAGGGCCCACGGATCATTGGCCAACGCCTAGCTGGCGGCCGCCCAGTTCTCGGTATCTGCGTAGGTATGCAGATTCTCTTTGAGTCCGGTACAGAACACGGCGTTTATACGGAAGGCTGTGGTGAGTGGCCGGGGGAGGTGACCCGCTTGCAGTCGCCGGTTCTGCCCCACATGGGCTGGAACACCGTTGAGCTTCCCGACGATAGCCTTATGTTCCATGGCGTGAGCGCGCAGGATCGCTTCTACTTCGTGCACTCCTATGCCGCGCGGAGCTGGGAGCTCGAGACTGAAATCACTGAGCCGCCGAAGGTGGCGTGGTCCGAATATGGCGGTGACCGTTTTGTCGCCGCGGTAGAAAACGGTGCGCTATGGGCCACGCAATTTCATCCGGAGAAGTCGGGTGACGTCGGCTCGCAGCTGCTAAAGAACTGGATTGGAACGCTTTAAAGAGCCCACTCGAAAGGTAGACTACCCACCATGAGCTTTACACTGTTGCCCGCGGTTGATGTCGTCGACGGTCAGGCGGTTCGCCTTGATCAGGGAGAGGCCGGAACTGAAAAACCCTATGGCTCGCCGCGTGAGGCCGCCCTTAAGTGGCAGGCCCAAGGCGCGCAGTGGCTGCACGCAGTAGATCTGGACGCAGCCTTTGGCCGCGGCTCCAACCACGAGCTGCTCGCTGAGATCACCACGAGCGTGGACCTTAACGTGGAGCTGACCGGAGGTATCCGGGATGATGACTCCTTGGCCCGTGCACTCGCCACCGGAGCCCGCCGCGTCAATATTGGTACCGCGGCTTTGGAGAACCCCGAATGGATTGCCAAGGTCTTGGCAGAGCATGGTGACCGCATCGCGGTCGATCTCGCAGTCCGGATGGTGGACGGCGAGTGGCGCACGCGCGGTAACGGCTGGGTTTCCGATGGTGGCGACCTCTGGGAGGTGCTCGAGCGCCTTGACGCCGCTGGTTGCACTCGCTTCGTGGTGACGGACGTGTCCAAGGACGGGACGCTGCAAGGTCCCAATATCGAACTGCTGCGTGAGGTTGCGGCCGCCACGGAGGCAAAGGTAACAGCCTCCGGTGGGATTTCCACCCTTGATGATCTGCGTGAATTGGCCCTCTACGAAAATGAGGGAATTGATTCCGCCATCATCGGCAAGGCTCTCTATGAGGAGCGCTTCACACTGGAGGAGGCGCTTGCGGCGGTTGCGGAAGTTACGCCGTTGCCGGGCGAAGAATACATTGACCCGATCGAGGAGAGGTAGGCCAATGGCCCCGATGTCAGGAACCTCCGCGTCGGATCCGCGCGAACTCGTGGCCTTTGCAGAAGCAGCGGTGGACCAGGTTGATGATCTCTTCCGCCGGGGCCTCGGTGCAGCGCCCGCGCGTTTCAAGGGCGAAGGGGACTTTGCCACTGAGGTGGATTTGCTGATTGAACAGCAGCTGCGACTGACGCTGAACCAGCTCACCGGTATCCCGGTACTCGGTGAAGAATCAGGCGGCAGCCTTGAGGAAACGGTGTGGGTTGTGGATCCCGTGGATGGAACCGCGAACTACTCAGCCGGGAATCCATGCTGCGGCATTCTTGTCACGCTTATCCACGAAGCAAAGCCGGTTGTTGCAGTAGCGGATTTCCCCCTGCTACACCGCCGCGTCGTTGCGGCGCAGGGCATGCAGCTGCGAACCAGCGGCGGCCCCTCCACTGGTTTCGGTGGTGGCGAAGAAGCCCAGGGATTCGACGAGGCTCGTGGCCACGTGGGCTGCTCCTCGCACCTGCCGACGGGCCTGTTCAATGATCTCCGGGAGACCGGGCTGCGTCCCCGCATGACCGGGTCCGTGGGTCTGGATAATGCATTTGTGGCTCAAGGCGTGTTTGACGGCGCGGTGAATTTCTCGCCGCACCCGTGGGATAACGCGGCGGGTGCTCTCATGATCAAGGCTGCCGGTGGCCGCGTGAGTGATCCAGAAGGCAACGAGTGGACCGCGCATTCACAGGGATTCGTGGGCGGTACCCCGCAGGTGCATGCCACGATCTTGGATGCCATCGCCCGAAACCCCCGCGGAAGCCGTTGATAGGCGCTTGGCTTGCCTAGGACGCTAGCGCTCGTCGCTAGCGCCGCATACCGGACTTGAATTTCATCAATCGGCAGTTCGATTCGAGCTGCCTTTCATTTCGCTTTGAGCTTTAGGAGGATTGTCACCATGGCTCTTGCCGTGCGAGTGATCCCGTGCCTTGACGTTGATAATGGCCGCGTGGTCAAAGGCATTAACTTTGAAAACCTGCGTGATGCCGGCGACCCAGTCGAGTTGGCCGCCCATTACGACCGCGTGGGTGCTGATGAGCTGACTTTTCTCGACGTGTCAGCGTCGAAGGACGGCCGCGGTACCATGCTTGACGTCGTACGCCGCACCGCCGATCAGGTCTTTATCCCGCTGACCGTTGGCGGTGGAGTGCGGTCTGTCGACGACGTCCGCGAACTGCTGCGTGCCGGCGCCGATAAGGTCTCCGTCAACTCCTCTGCCATCGCGCGCCCAGAGCTACTGCGCGAGCTCGCGGATGTGTTTGGCTCGCAGTGCATTGTGTTGTCGGTGGATGCGCGCCGTGCTGCAGATTTCCCCAGCGGATTCGAGGTCACCACGCATGGCGGAACGCGTTCTTCGGGCCTCGATGCCGTGGAATGGGCCAAGCGCGGTGAGGACTTGGGCGTCGGCGAAATCTTGCTGAACTCCATGGACGGCGACGGAACCAAGGCGGGCTTCGATATCGAATTGATCGAGGCAGTGCGCGAGAAAGTTTCCGTTCCGATCATCGCCTCCGGCGGTGCGGGAAAGGCCGAGCACTTCCCACCGGCTGTCGACGCTGGGGCAGATGCGGTGCTGGCCGCCAGCATTTTCCACTTCGGAGAAGTGGAGATCTCTGAGGTCAAGCAGGCGCTAGCCGCGGCAGGCAAGGAGGTGCGACGGTGACGAGGAACAGTGACAACCCCACCACCGACCCAACGGCTGTCGGGGCTTATGAGCTGAGTGATGAGATTGCTCAGCAACTTAAGCGCAACGAGGCGGGGCTTGTTCCAGCCATCGTGCAGTCGGAGCGCGGTGAGGTGCTCATGTTGGCGTGGATGGATGACCATGCCTTGGCCTACACGTTGGCGACGCGCCGCGGAACCTACTATTCACGTTCCCGCCGCGAGTATTGGATCAAAGGCCTAACATCCGGCAACACCCAAGAAGTGGTCGGCGCGCGCTTGGATTGCGATGGTGACACCATCCTGCTCACCGTTCGTCAGCGCGGCGGGGCATGCCATACCGGTGACCGGACCTGTTTCGATGCACGTGATCTCTTAGGGGAGGAGAATGATGGCTAAGCGCATTGGACCCCTGTTGATGTTTGTCGGTGCCATCCTATTGTGGCTGTCTTCCCGCATGACGTGGGTAAAGGCTGCGGTTGAGGATGATAAGGCCGGCTCCAGCGTTGCGGAGCTATCGGGTTCCTTGTGGTCCCTCGAGCTCATCGCGTTGAGCGTTGTGGTCCTCGCTGGCGGTGTTGCGGCCTTCGCGCTACGGCGCACCGGCCGCCGAATCGTATCTGGCCTCACAGCACTTGCCGCGGCGGCTGCGGGATGGCGGCCTGTTGCGTTGCTGACCGCCGGCCCAGAGGCGGAGCGCGCCGAGGAACTGCTGCAGGGAGGCACGAATGATACCTCCGTGGAGTCCACGACCATTTCCGACTGGGCCACGGTGCTCTCCGCGGATGCCTCGACTGCCGGCCCTGTCCTCGCCCTCGTCGGCGCTGCACTCGCGCTCTTTGGTGCGGTCATGGTGGCCAGCAATCCGGGAGGCGATAAGCCCCGCTCCGCCAAATATGAGACACCAGCTGTACGGCAGGAGCGCCTGCAGGAAGATCTAGAAACCTCCCAGGATTCTGGCCGCGTGATGTGGGACGCTTTGGACGCCGATATCGACCCCACAGATCCTCGCACCACCTAGGGGAGGTGGCGGCACGAGCCACCGGCTCGTCTCATCTCCACCACGGGGTGTTGCGCTGATAGAAGGGGACCCCGGATTTCTGGTTGGAGGTAAGAGCACGCTAGCCTAAGTGTGATCTCGAACTCCATCCTGTTTCTTTCATTGAGTTTCCTTCGGGGAAGGGAGGTGCTCCATGCCTACCCCGATTGCCGTCGATCACCTCGTGGCCGGCGTACTAGCTGATGTCGCCGCGCGGGAGGCCCGCGTTCCCTTCAAGGAAGTAAAGGCGCGTTCCCGAGACATGGATGCCCCGCGCGATGCTGCACAGGCTTTGCTGCGTCCAGGATGCTCTATCATTACCGAAATAAAGCGCGCCGTACCTTATGGCGGTGAAATTGCGCACTTGGAGAGCCCGCAGTCCGTGGCAACGCTGGCGCATAGCCTGGAGGAAGCCGGAGTGCATGTGATGGCGTGCCAAACGGATCGCCGCCGCTTCCACGGTTCCCTCGAAGACATGCGGGCGGCCCGGTCCGCCGTTGACATACCGATGCTATGCCGCGACACCATCGTCGACCCCTATCAGATCCATGAGGCGCGGTGCTATGGGGCGGATGCGATTCCCCTGCAAGTGGAGCTGCTCGACCAGGCTCGCCTCGAGTCTCTCCTAGACCGCGTGGAATCTCTCGGCATGACCGCCATCCTGGAAGTTCGTACGTGCGCTGAGGTGGATCGCGTCATTAAGGCAGGGGGAACTGTCGTGGCGATCAACGCGTGGTCTTTGGCCTCCGATGCTATTAATCGGGAGGCCTTTTCTACTATTTCGCCGGGTCTTCCTGAGAGCATGACGCGCATCGCGGTGGGTGGGGTCAATAGCCCGCGAAACGTGTTGTCTTATGCTTCTCAGGGCGCTGATGCCATCTTGGTCGGTGAGTCCATCATGGCTGCCCAAGACCCCATGGCCTTGGCGCGTTCTTTGGTGGCTACCGGCCAGCATCCGGCGTGCCCTTCGCGCAGGACCTAGACGCGTTGTAGTGGGCGTTATTTTCAGGCACACTGTTTCCCGTGCAAATTTACAATCTCGCCAACATTCCCTCTCCGCCGCAAGGCGTGTGGCATCTAGGTCCGGTCCCAATTCGCGCTTATGCCATGTGCATCATCGTCGGCATCCTCGTTGCGATGTGGATGACGCTGCGCCGCTATACTGCCCGCGGTGGAAACCCGGATGTGGTGTGGGATGCGGCCTTGGTGGTGATACCGGCCGGAATTATTGGTGGGCGCCTCTACCACGTGATTACGGATAACGAAAAGTACTTCTGTTCCACGTGCAATCCAGTTGATGCGCTGAAGATTACCAACGGCGGCCTCGGCATTTGGGGCGCAGTGGCGCTAGGCACAATAGCGGTGTGGATCATGTTCAAGGTTAAAGGCATCCCATTGGGGCCATTTGCGGACGCCGTCGCGCCCGGACTTGTCTTGGCCCAAGCTATCGGGCGCTTGGGTAATTGGTTCAATCAGGAGCTCTACGGCCGTGAAACCACGGTTCCGTGGGCCTTGGACATCTACTACCGAGTAAATGACAGCGGCGCGTACGCACCAATCAGCGGACGCTCGACCGGGGAAGTAGTGACCTCAGTGCATCCGACCTTCCTCTATGAACTGTTGTGGAATGTGGCGGTGTGTGTGTTCCTGCTGTGGGCGCACAAGGCGTTCAAACTCGGCCATGGGCGTGTGTTCGCGCTGTACGTTGCCGGATACACGGCGGGGCGCTTCGTTGTAGAAAACATGCGCGCTGATGAGGCCACGCACATCTTCGGGTTGCGCGTCAACGTCATTGTTTCGGTGGTCTGCTTCGTTGTTGCGCTCATCGTGTACTTCCGGTTGCCACGTGGGCAGGAGTCACCGGAGGAAGTGGATCCCGCTCGTGCCGCGGAAGTTGAGAAGAATGGTGGCTCCGCAGGCTTTAATTAGGTACAGCTTTCGTAGCGTCTGCCTGTTTTAGGCGCTGAAAACAGAAAAAGTAGCCGGGATCACACACGGTGTTTTTGAGCTCTTATTCGGAAGTCTGAGGTTCCGAATGATGAGTACGAAATGCCCAGATGTGCCCGGTTATTCCCGTTTATTGCCGAATATTTGGGGCTTTGCTCAGACCCGGAGGCGCTCGGGACGAGGGTTGAAAACGCGCTACGAGCGTCATTCGTAGTGGCCGAGACCAGTAAACCGGGGTAGTTTGGGAACCGTTAGAAGCTCCCGATGTGAGTAAGGCATTCCATGTTGGATAGAAGAACCAAAATCGTTTGTACGTTGGGTCCCGCGGTAGCAAGCAAGGAAGGAATCCTTGGCCTCGTTGAAGCGGGCATGGACGTGGCGCGTCTGAACATGTCTCACGGCGAGCACGCGGATCATGAAGCGAACTATCGCTGGGTCCGCGAGGCCACCGATGAGACCGGCCACGCCGTCGGTGTGTTGGCGGACTTGCAGGGTCCGAAGATCCGTCTGGGTCGCTTCATCAACGGTGAAGAGATGTGGAAGGACGGCGAGATCGTCCGCATCACTGTTGAGGACGTGGAAGGCACGCACGACCGCGTGTCCACCACGTACAAGAACCTGGCGAAGGACGCGAAGCCGGGTGACCGCCTGCTTATCGACGATGGCAAGGTCGCCGTCGTGTGCAAGGAAGTCGATGGCAACGACGTCGTCTGTGAGGTCACCGAAGGCGGACCGGTCTCGAACAACAAGGGCGTGTCCCTGCCGGGCATGGACATTTCCGTCCCGGCCCTGTCGGAAAAGGACATCGCAGATCTCCGCTTCGCCTTGAAGCTTGGCGTGGACTTGATTGCTCTGTCCTTCGTGCGTTCCCCGGCCGACGTGGACAAGGTCCACGAGATTATGGATGAGGAAGGCCGCCGCGTTCCGGTCATCGCCAAGCTGGAGAAGCCGGAAGCTGTCGATGCCCTCGAGTCCATCGTGCTGGCATTCGATGCCATCATGATTGCCCGCGGTGACCTCGGCGTCGAGGTGCCGCTGGAGCAGGTTCCGCTGTTCCAGAAGCGCGCCATCCAGATTGCGCGTGAGAACGCCAAGCCGGTAATCGTGGCAACGCAGATGCTCGATTCCATGATTTCCAATCTGCGGCCGACCCGTGCGGAGGCGTCCGACGTTGCCAACGCAGTGCTCGACGGCGCCGATGCAGTCATGCTCTCCGGTGAGACGTCCGTGGGCATCGACCCACAGAATGTCGTGCGCACCATGTCCAAGATCGTCGCGAATGCCGAGCAGGGTGGCCGCGTTCCTCCGCTGACGCACGTTCCGCGCACCAAGCGCGGTGTCGTGTCCTACTCCGCACGCGATATCGCTGAGCGCCTTAACGCGAAGGCAATCGTGGCGTTCACCACCTCCGGTGATACCGCAAAGCGCGTGGCTCGTTTGCACTCGCCGCTGCCGCTGCTTGCCTTTACCCCGCACCCGGCTGTGCGCTCGCAGCTGGCCTTGACCTGGGGCGCCGAGACCTTCCTGAGTGAATCGGTGGAGTCCACCGATAACATGATGGAAGCCATTGATGAGGCGCTGCTGGGGATGGATAAGTACAAGGAAGGCGACATGATCGTCGTCATCGCCGGTACGCCTCCTGGAATCTCTGGTAACACCAACATGATTCAGGTCCACGAGCTGGGTCAGACGCTGCGCGATAAGTAGGGCTCTCGCGCAGTAAGGCAACGCCGCCTCACTCGGCCTCTTTCCCGCAATGGCGGAAGGGGGTAATTGAGTGGGGCGGCGCTTTTGCCTTGAAGGAGCCTTGAAGGACTACCCATCTAAGGGTTAATAGGCACTAGCGCGCCTATTAACCCCGTCTACCTAGACGTTGGCGATGGGAGTCGGGGCCAGCTTCCACACCTCGTTGGCGTAGTCGGCGATTGTGCGGTCGGAGGAGAAGCGGCCGGAGTAGCAGATATTAAGCCATGCCTTCTTGGCCCATGCCAGCTCATCAGCGTCATAGTCGGCTGCCATGCGGTCGCGGGTCTCGCGGTAGTCGGCAAAGTCCCCAAGAACGTAGTAGGTGTCCTGGGCGTGCTCGCCAAATCCATCGAGCAACGAGGAGCGAAGATCTCCAAACATGCCCGCATTTTCAGAGCCCAGCGTGCCATCGGTGAAGGCGTCGAGGACGCGTGCCAAGCCCGGAACCGTGTTGTAGAGCTCACCCGGGTTGTACTCGGCGCGCAGCTGCGGGATCTCCTCGTTGCGGGCACCGAAGATGTAGGCGTTTTCTTCGCCCACTGCCTCGACGATCTCCACGTTGGCGCCGTCCATGGTGCCCAAGGTCAGGGCACCGTTCATCATGAACTTCATGTTGGAGGTACCGGAAGCTTCCTTGCCAGCGACGGAAATCTGCTCGGAGACGTCAGCGGCCGGGATGATGTGCTCGGCGGGGGAGACGTTGTAGTTCTCAACGAAGACCACGTTGAGTACGTCCTTGGTGGCTGGGTCGTTGTTGACCAAGTCACCGATGGCGTTGATGAGCTTGATGATGGCCTTGGCGCGGACATAGCCCGGGGCGGCCTTCGCGCCGAAGATGAAGGTGCGCTTCGGGACGGTCTCGCCGTCGACCTTGATGCGGAAGTACAGGTCCAGGATGTAGAGCGCGTTCATCAGCTGGCGCTTGTACTCGTGCAGGCGCTTAATCTGGACGTCGAAGATGGAATCCGGGTCCACGGTTGCGCCCTGGTGCGCGTCAATCCAGGCGGCGAAATCCTGCTTGTTGGCGCGCTTGATATTGATGAGTTGGCGCAGTACCTTCTCATCCTCTGCCAAAGGAGCCAGCTTCGCCAGCTCAGTCAGATCGGTGACCCAGGCATCGGAGCCAGCTTGTTCTGTGAGCAGGTCGGACAGGCGCGGGTTGCACATGCGCAGCCAGCGGCGCGGGGTCACACCGTTGGTCTTGTTGTTGAACTTCTCCGGCCACAGCTCGTGCCACTCGGAGAGCGTGTCCGCCTTGATGATTTCGGTGTGCAGGGCAGCGACGCCGTTGATGGAGTACGCGGCATAGCAGGCGATCCACGCCATGTGGACGTGGCCGTCGGATACCGGGGCCATGTAGTCGATGCGGCCCTGATCCAAGCCGCGTTGGGCCATGTCCTCGCGGAAGCGGCGGTCGATCTCTTCCACCAGTTCCCAGATGCGCCAGAACAGCTTCTGGAAGATGGACACTTCCCAGCTCTCCAGGGCCTCAGCCAGCACCGTGTGGTTGGTGTAGGCGAAGGTCTCGGTGACGACCTTCCAGGCTTCATCCCAGCCCATCCCGTGTTCGTCGAGAAGCAGGCGGAGCAATTCCGGGATGGCCAGTACCGGGTGGGTGTCGTTGAGCTGGATGCAGTTATACTCAGCGAAGCCGGTGAGGTCCTCGCCGTGGTGCTCGATGTAGTTATCGATCATCTGCTGCAGCGAGGCCGAGACGAAGAAGTACTGCTGGCGAACGCGCAGCACCTTGCCCTCGTAGGTGGTGTCGTTGGGGTAGAGCACGCGGCAGATGTCCATGACGCGCTCGCGCTCCACGATGGCTTCGGTGAAGCGCTGCGAGTTGAAGGCATCGTAGTCGAATTCATCGATAGGCTCGGACTTCCACAGGCGCAGGGTGCCCACGTTATTGGTGCCGTAGCCAGTGATTGGCATGTCATAGGGGATAGCGCGTACGTCCATGTCATCGAAGTGGACCAAGCGCTGCTCGGAGGCACGGCGAATGATGAAGTCGTAGCCGTTTTCCATCCATGCATCCGGCTCCTCGCGCTGGAAGCCGTTCTCGAAGGACTGGCGGAACAAGCCATAGCGGTACAAGAGACCATAGCCGGTCACCGGGTAGTCCTGGGTTACTGCGGAGTCGAGGAAGCACGCGGCGAGGCGGCCCAAGCCGCCGTTGCCGAGTGCGGCATCGTGCTCGGCTTCGAGGACATCAGCCAACTCGTGGCCCGCAGCCCTGGTAGCGGCGCGGGCCTCATCGACGAGACCGACGTTGGTGAGGTTGTTGAGCAGGGCTCGACCCTGGAGGAACTCAGCAGAGAAGTAGTGCTGCTGGCGGGTGGCAGCGTAGGCGCTGCGGGTGGCCTCCCAGTTGTCAGCAATCTGCTCCATTACTGAAGAAGACAAGCCGGACCAGAACTTGCGGTTGGTCGCGGCAGAGGGGGAGACACCAGCAGCGGCGCGGACGTGTCCGGGAACTGCGGTCTGAAAATCGGAGTGCTGGGGTTGACTCATGAAAATCCCTTCACCTTAGGCATAAAAAATGCGGAAAAATACCAATACCCAAGCTTAACCAGTTCCGTATTCAGCTGCAGGCGAGAGCACTGCCAGCCACCGTGCGCTAATCATCACACACGGCGAAAACGTTGTGCCGGGAAGGTTAGCGCCCCAGAAAAGACAGGACGGCTGCAGCCCCGGCGCGGGTGGCCGAGCGCATGGTGGGCTCATAATCCGGCAGGAAAGTGGATTGGTGGTTGACCGGTGGGTTGTGCAGGAGGTGTTCCGGCGTGGAGCCGATGAACCAGAAGTTATAAGGCACGCCCCAGGCTTGTGGGAGATAGCAGAAATCCTCGGAGACGGTGGATGGGGTGGCGCTCACGGAGAGATCAGCAAAGACTGCGTCGAAGGCCGAGCGAATGGTCTCATGAGTGGAAGCGTCATTATCGGTGACTTCGCCATGGGCAAAGTACTCGAAGGTAGGCTCTGCTGGGCATCCCGAGGCTTCACACTCGGCGCGCACCATGCGCTCGAGGGAGGCATAGACGCGCTGCGCCAACTCTGGCTTGTAATAGCGGGTGTTAAGTACGAGTTCGGCGCTGCCCGGAATGATGTTGTTTTTATCGCCCGAATGCAGCTCGCCCACCGAGATGACAAAGAAATCATGGGGAGGGACTTCGCGGCCGACGATGGCCTGCAGGCGGGTGACCACCATGGCGGCCACGTAGGAAGGATCGATGGCCTCGTGCGGCATGGAGGCGTGCGCGGAGCGCCCCGTAATGCGGATGCGGAGGGAATCGCAGCCGGCCAGGATGGGGCCGGCGGTGGACTGCACCTGGCCGGCGGGGCCTGGCATGACGTGTTGACCAAAGCACACATCCGGTGCGGGAACGCGGTCGGTGAGCCCGTCAGCAATCATGTACTTGGCGCCCATGGATGATTCCTCTGCTGGTTGGAACAGTGCTAGGAAGGTGCCGTGCCAGGCCTCGCGGTGGGCGTCGAGAATCGCGCACGCGCCAAGTAATGCCGTCGTGTGCACATCGTGCCCGCAGGCATGCATCGCGCCATTGGTGGCGGCAAAGGGGACGCCGGTTTCTTCCGCAACGGGGAGGGCATCAAAATCCGCCCGCATTAGGGCGGTCGGGCCATCACCGTTGCGGAAGATAGCGACGATGCCGTGGCCGCCGATACCGGTGACCAGCTCGCACTCGTGCTTGTCTAGCTGTTCCAGAATCCGCCCGGCGGTGCGTTCCTCCTCGTGGGACAGCTCCGGGTGGGCGTGCATGTCTTCATAGAAGGCGCGCTGCCAGCTGAGATCGACGGAATCTTCTTTGAGGAGCGAGCTCAGCCGAGAAAGTGTGGGATCTGCCATAGTTACTGTCCTTCAAGTTTGGGTAGGGTTACCTACATGCCATTGATTCACTTTGATGTTCTGGTGCCGGATGCTCAAGCCGAGCGCGTGGCCGAAATCTTTAGCGCTGCTACCCACAAGCTGGTGGATAACGGCTCCTTAGCTTCTGCTGAGGTTACCCGTGTGCCCGATCCTGCACTCCCGGAGGGGCTGGAAGAACAGCTGCGCCAGACCTACCGCGATGAGCATGAAGAGCGTGATTTAGAGGATTCCAATGTCTACCGCTATGCCATCGATGTCGATGGCGTGAAGGGCTCCGTCAATCAGCTGACCATGGTCCTCGCGCGCCTGTTGACGCCCCATTCGGTCCTGCCGAAGGACCACGTGTTGCTGGAAGATGAGCTCGCCCACGAGCGTCCGGCAATTTTCCCGTGGGCGGTGCAGGTGACCCCGTAGTTCTGCTGAAAGCTATAGCCCTCAGAGAGCTTTAGCTCTGCAGAACGCTGCGGACGAGGCGTTCGGCCGCATTGCTTAAGTGCTGGGCGACGTCCCCGCCTTCCTCCCCGTCGAGTTCTTCCAGCAGTGCGCCCTCCGGCGCCGGTGCGGTTGCGGAGCCGGCGATGATGCCGAGGGTTGGTGGCCCAGTCATCTCAGCCAGCGTGCCTACCACTTTTCCGGTAAGCGATTGTTCGTCGAAGCGCCCCTCGCCGGTAAGGACGAGATCCGCCTCGGCGATACGCGTGGGTAGATTGAGTGCTTGGGCTACATACTGGCCGCCCGGCACGATACGGCAGTGCTCCGAGGTGCCCCAGAGCGTGCGCGAAAGCCAGCTCAGGGCGATGGGAATGCCGCCTGCGGCGCCAAAGAATTCGGCCTGTGGGTCGGTCTCCGTGACTTCGCAGAGCCGTAGCATCGCGCCCGCCAGTAGTGCTACTTGTTCGCCCTCAGCGCCTTTTTGTGGGCCGTACATCGTTGCGGCTTGGACGGGCACGGCGCGAGTATCGGTGACCAAGGTGTAGTCCAGCATGGCCGCCTTCATGTTGAGCTGCGCGGTGTCGATGTGGTCGAGGTTGACCAAAGGTGCGCCGCCCTTGGGCAGGGCGTATCCGCGGGCATCGTGGGCGGCGGCGCCGAGCGCGGCGAGGATGCCGAGACCGCCGTCGATGCTGGCGCTGCCGCCGAGGCCAAGAACGATGTGCTTGGCGCCGCGCGATTCGGCGTCGGCCACCAGCACGCCCGTTCCATAGGAATCCGCATGGAGTGGATCGAGGGCGTCGGAAACGGCAGGAAGGCCGGTGGCGGCGGCGACGTCGATGAAGGCTGTGTCACCAACGAGCTGGTAGCTGGCCTCGGTCAGGCGGCCAATGGCATCGGTGGTAGGCAGCGTAATCGTTTGCCCCGCCGTGCCGTGGCGATGAACAGCGGCGCTGGCGAGCACCTCCGCGGTGCCTTCGCCGCCATCGGCCATGGGCAGGGTCGTTACCTTCGCTGTGTCTGCGTGGGGCGAGGAGCTGAGAGCGCGCCGCGCGCCCAATGCAATGGCGGCGGCAGCTTCGGCTGCAGTAGCGGTGCCTTTAAAGGAATCGGGGGCAACAAGAATGCGCATGCCCATGAGTATATGGCAGAGATACGAGAAAAAATTTTCGCGCTCTGACCAGCCCTTAAGGCACGCCACAGTACGGCCATCTTGCAATTTAGGTCGATTGATAGAAAACTATTGCTTGTTCAATGGATGACGCACCGACCGTGAGGAACGGTGCCCAATGAAAGGATTGCCATGTCCATCGACCAGCAAATCTCCGATTACTACAGCAAGCTTCTCAAGCGTAATGCTGGCGAACCGGAATTCCATCAGGCACTCGCTGAGGTACTCGACTCACTGAAGATCGTCCTCAATAAAGACCCTCACTACGCTGATTACGGCCTGGTCGAGCGACTGTGCGAGCCCGAGCGTCAGCTCATCTTCCGCGTGCCGTGGGTGGATGACAGCGGCCAGATTCAGGTCAACCGCGGTTTCCGCGTGCAATTTAACTCCGCGCTCGGCCCCTACAAGGGCGGCCTGCGTTTCCATCCGAGCGTCAATCTGGGCATCATCAAGTTCCTCGGCTTCGAGCAGATTTTCAAGAACTCCCTGACCGGCCTGCCTATCGGCGGCGGCAAGGGCGGTTCTGACTTCGACCCGAAGGGTAAGTCAGAAGCCGAGGTCATGCGTTTCTGCCAATCCTTCATGACGGAGCTGCACAACCACATTGGTGAATACCGCGACGTCCCGGCCGGTGATATTGGCGTGGGCGGACGCGAAATCGGTTTCCTGTTCGGCCAGTACCGCCGACTGGAGGGCAAGCACGAGTCTGGCGTTCTTACCGGCAAGGGTCTGAGCTGGGGTGGCTCCCTCGTGCGTACCGAGGCTACCGGTTACGGCCTGGTGTATCTGACCTCGGAAATGATGAAGGCCCATGGTGAGTCTTTCGACGGCGCCAAGGTGATTGTCTCCGGTTCCGGAAATGTTGCCATCTACGCCGCCGAAAAGGTGCAACAGCTCGGCGGTACCGTCGTCGCGATGTCTGACTCCTCCGGCTACATCACCACCCCGAACGGTGTGGACCTAGAGCTACTCAAGGAGATTAAGGAAGTTCGCCGCGAGCGCATTTCCACCTACGCCGGCGAAGCGGGTGCGGGCGTGGAGTATCACGAGGGTGGCAACGTATGGGAGGTCAGCGCCGACGTTGCCTTGCCGTGCGCTACCCAAAACGAGCTCGACGGCGAGGACGCCAAGCTCCTGGTCAAGAATCAGGTGCGCTATGTTGCCGAAGGCGCGAACATGCCCTGTACCCCGGATGCCGCCCACTACTTTGTGGAAAATGGCATCGCCTTCGCGCCGGGTAAGGCCGCAAATGCAGGTGGTGTGGCGACCTCTGCGCTGGAGATGCAGCAGAACGCCTCCCGTGACTCCTGGACCTTCGAGTACACCGACCAGCGCCTCCACGAGATCATGTCCAATATCTTCCGCAATATCGATAAGACTTCTAAGGAATATGGCTTGGAGGGTGACTATGTCGCGGGTGCTAACATCGCTGGCTTCAAGAAGGTGGCTGATGCCATGCTGGCGCAGGGCGTGATCTAGCCCCAGCCTTTCCCTATTCCTCTCTATGCCTTGGTTTAACCTCCCCACTGAGTGGGGAGGTTTTCGCCGTTTCTTCCCGCGTGGGATACGTCGCGGTGCGTATGTGCTTGGTTAGGCTGGTGCCATGTACCGCGTATTTGAGTCCCTCGATGAACTTGTTCGCAACCTGGAACAGGCCTATGCCGTTCCCATGACCTCTAATTGCATGGTCCCGCGCCACGAGATGCTGGCGCTTCTCGACGATCTCCGCAACGCTCTCCCGGTCGAAATGGATGATGCCCAGGACGTCTTGGACAAGCAGGATGAGATCCTGCAGGGTGCAGAAGAACGCGCGGAGCAGATTATTTCTGAAGCCAATGCCGAGGCTGATGACACCGTGACCCGTGCGCGTGAGGATTCGGACGCCATGCTGGCCGACGCCCAACATCGCGCCACCACCCTTGTCGCCCAGGCAGAGGACGAGGCCAGCAACCTGGTGGACAACGCACGCTCCGACGCCGAGCGCACCCGCGCCCAAGCAGATGAGGAATACCAGCGTGCCGTCGCTGCAGGCCAAGCTGAACAAGACCGCTTGGTCTCCGAATCCGAGGTCGTGCGCCGCGCCGATGATGAGGCGCACCGTATCGTGGAGACCGCGCACTCTGAGTCCAACCGTCTGCGCACCGAGTGCGATGAATTCGTTGACGCCAAGCTCGGGGAATTCGAGACCACCTTGTCTGACCTCCTGCGCACCGTGAATAACGATCGCTCCGCTCTGCGCCGAGGTGCTGGTGTGCGCTCTCGTGGGGAAGCGCGTGGCGAGGGACGCGGCGCTGTGCGCGAGACTCGGGAACCGGCGCGCCGGGCGCCGCGTGCGCCCCGCGACTACTAGAGGGGACTAATGCGCGGCCGCTCCGCGCGCCAGGAGATGAGTGCAGCAAAAGCGAGAACAGCGCCGAGGACAGAATCGAGCTGTTAGGCCAAGTGCTTAAGCGCCTATGCCCCAGCATTCAGGTCTTTGCCAGTCTAGGGCGCGCGGGCCAGCACAGGGTAAGCTGGTGGGCGCTATGAAATCACCATTGAAGTTCGACGTGACGGAATTGCTCCGCAGCCAAGGAACCGACGCGCTGCCTGAGCACCGCGTGCAGACCGGACCCGCGCCAGAGCGCATCGGCGTGGAAATGATCGGCATCCCGGAAGGTACTGAGGTTAAGGTGGATGCCACCTTGACCCCGTTGGGCTCTGGTGTGTTGGTGGACGCTGATATCACCGGCACCCTCAGCGGCGAATGCGCCCGCTGCCTGGCAGAGCTGCACCCGGAACTGGATCTCCATGTATCCCAGGTGTTTTCCGCAGATGAGTCCTTCGTCAGCGGGGATGAGACCGAGGAGGAGGATCGCGGTTCCGGTGATGAGGTTCCCGAGATCAAGGATGGAATCCTCGACCTCCTCCAGACCGTGATCGATGAGGCAGGTTTATCCCTTCCCTTTGCGCCAACGTGCGAGGATGGTTGCGAGGCGGATGCTCCCGATGGAGTAACCACGGGGGTCTCTGGGGAAGAAGAGCGCGTGGATCCGCGTTGGTCTGGTTTGGAGAAGTTCCTATGAGCAAGAAGAAGAAACTCACTGGTGAACAGGCACTAGCCGCGGCCTTCGCGGAGGTAGATCACGCCCCGCTGCTAAAAGCACTCGGCGTGGAGATCAGCGATGAGCTGCTGTGCTTGGCACTGACCCACCGCTCCTTCGCCAACGAGAACGGGCACCTGCCCAACAACGAGCGCCTCGAGTTCCTGGGGGATGCCGTCTTGGGCTTGTCCATCGCGGCCAAGCTCTACGACAAGTACCCCTCGCGCCCCGAGTCGGATATTTCTAAGATGCGTGCCTCCATCGTGTCGCGCTATGGCCTGTCCGATGTCGCCCGCGAAATCGGCGTGGGTGAGCACGTCCTGTTGGGCAAGGGTGAGCAATCTACTGGCGGCCGTGACAAGGACTCCATCTTGGCCGATACCACCGAGGCCATCCTCGGGGCTATCTACCGCCAGCATGGTTTTGAGGTTGCCCGCGGGGTGGTGCTGAAGCTGTTCGCCGCCAAGATTGACAACGCCGTGGTGTCCGGCCGTCATATGGACTGGAAGACCACCTTGCAGGAGCTGTGCGCGGAGCTGAAGGCCGCGATGCCGGTGTACTCGGCCACCTCGACGGGTCCTGAGCACGATCAAACCTTCAACGCCGTGGCCACCGTGGCCGGTTTGACCGTGGGTAGGGGAACAGGGCATAACAAGAAGCTCGCCGAGCAGCAGGCAGCGGAAGAAGCGTGCCAAGCATTGCGCGAGACACCCTTGCTGGTGCAGGGCACCGCCGGCAAAGAGAGCTAAGCCACGAGAATTCGATGCCAGAACTTCCCGAAGTCGAGTCTGTTCGCAGCGGACTCGAGCCCTATCTTGTGGGGCGCTCCTTTGCTGCAGTAGATGTTCTCCACCCGCGCGCCAACCGGGGCCAGGAAGCCCCGCTGTCCGCGCTGCTGGTGGGCAGGAAGATTGCCGCGGTGGCGCGCCGCGGCAAGTTCATGTGGCTGGAGTTCGCCGACGAGGATCACACCGACCCAGCTCGCGATGTGCTCTTCATCCACCTCGGCATGTCGGGGCAGGTGCGGATCGGCGAGGTGGATTCGCCGCACGTGCGCATCGCCGCCGTGCTTGATGACGCCACCCGTCTCAGCTTCGTGGACCAGCGCACCTTCGGCTATTGGCGTCTCGGGCCGTGGCTGAGGATGGCACATATCGCTCCCGATCCTCTCGAAACAGACTTCGACCTGACCGCGGCAGGGCGGCGCCTGCGCGCGAAACGCACCGCGGTCAAGGTGGCTTTGCTCGACCAAACGGTGCTCAGCGGGGTGGGCAATATCTATGCTGATGAGGCGCTGTGGGCGGCCCAGATTTCTCCGCTGAAGAAGGCTAGTGCTCTGCGGCAGCGCGATGCCGTCGCTGTGATTTCTGCGGCCGCCGACGTCATGCGCTCCGCCCTCGCCGTTGGCGGAACCAGCTTTGATGCGTTGTACGTCAACGTTAACGGCGAATCCGGATATTTTGACCGTTCCTTGCACGTATATGGGAGGGGCGGTCAGCCCTGTGATCGCTGTGGCGAAGAAATCCTGAAAACCGTGCTAGGTGGGCGTGGTACTCACTATTGCCCGTATTGCCAGAGCCGCGCCGCGGGGAGGAAGTTGGCGGCCAACTAGGACGATTCTGGTGTGAGTTATTAATGTGTAACCCATGCAAGAAATCTTCAGCACCGTGATTGGTGTCATTAACGACAGCCTGTGGTCCTATGTCCTGCCATGGCTGCTTATCGCCGCGGGCCTCTTCTTCGGCATCCGCACCGCCGTGGTGCAGGTCCGCATGGTGCCGGACATGTTCAAGGCGGTCGTCGAGAAGCCCAAGGGCGTCGGCGTCGATGAGGATGCCGACTATGGCGGAATCTCTGCCTTCAAGGCATTTACCATTTCAGCGGCCTCTCGTGTGGGCACCGGCAACGTTGCAGGCGTGGCCGTGGCTATCTCCGTGGGTGGCCCCGGCGCGGTGTTTTGGATGTGGCTCATCGCCATCCTGGGTGGTGCGACAGCATTCGTGGAGTCGACCCTGGCGCAGCTGTGGAAGGTGCGTGAGGGGGACGCCTACCGCGGTGGCCCGGCCTATTACATGTCCCGTGGCCTGGGGTGGAAGCCTTTAGCAACCATCTTCTCCGTGGCCATCGCCATTACCTTTGGCTGGTTCTACAATGCGTTCCAGACCAACGCCATTTCCGATTCTTTGGCGGCCTCTTTTGGCCAGGATTCCGCGGCCTTCAAGGCAGGCGTGGGCATCGCAGTCGTCGCCGTGTCCGGGCTCATCATCATCGGTGGCGTGCAGCGCATCGCCTCGATGACCCAGTTTATCGTGCCGTTTATGGCGGGCGCCTATCTCATCTTGGGTCTCATCGTCGTTATTGTGAACTTTGACAAGGTGCCGGACATGGTCGTCTCGATCGTGGGCTCTGCCTTTGGCTTCCGGGAAGCTGCCGGTGCCACCGTGGGCATGGCGATGCTGAAAGGTATCCAGCGTGGTTTGTTCTCCAACGAAGCGGGCGAAGGTTCGGCGCCGAACGCTGCAGCGACGGCGACGGTGTCCCACCCCGTTAAGCAGGGCCTGGTGCAGACCCTCGGCGTGTACTTCGACACCCTGGTGGTGTGTACAATTACCGCCTTCATCATTCTCTTGGGCACCGATTTCGAGCGTTTCGGCTCTGATGCGATTGAGGGCGTGACGCTGACCCAGAATGCGCTCTCCGGCGTGGTGGGTGAGTGGGGCATCCACTTCGTCACCTTCATCCTGTTCTTCCTGGCTTTCTCCTCGATTCTGGGCAACTACTACCTTGCCGAGTCCAACGTGGAGTACCTCTCCGGGAAGAAGTGGGTGCTGTGGACTTTCCGTCTCATCGTTCTGGCCTTTGTTTTCTACGGTGCGGTGGCCCCGCTAGGTACCGTGTTCGACCTGGCCGATACCGGCGCTGCCATCATGGTTCTGCTCAACGTGTGCGCCATCGTGCCGCTGTCTGGCGTGGCTATCAAGCTGCTGAAGAACTACAACGAGCAGCGCCGCAAGGGCCTGGATCCCGTCTTCCACCGTGATATGCTGCCGGAACTGCACAACGTCGAGTGCTGGGATGGTACGGATCCGGTCACGCGCCGCAGCGCGGAGGACCGTCGCCGTCTCGATCACGAATTTGACTTGAGCGACCGCACAAACTTGAGGGAGTACTAGATGGCAGACACGGCAGCAGCCTCTGCAGGCCATGAACGCCTCACAGCTTTCGTTCTTGGACACGTCCAAGGCGTGGGCTTTCGCTGGTGGACGCGTTCCCGCGCCCTCGAACTAGGGCTGGCTGGGCACGCGACGAACCTCCAGGACGGACGCGTCCAGGTGGTTGCTGAAGGCCCGCGTGCTGACTGCGAGAAGTTGCTGGCCTTGCTGCGTGAAGAACCGTCGACCACCCACCGTCCAGGCGTGGTGAACGCCGTGGTGGAGCAGTGGGCCGCCCCGCGCGGTGAGTCGGGCTTCATCGAGCGCTAAACTTATTCGAATGCACCTCAAATCGCTCACGCTCAAAGGATTCAAGTCCTTCGCGTCCGCGACGAACCTGAAATTCGAGCCCGGTATCTGCGCCGTGGTGGGCCCGAATGGCTCAGGTAAATCAAACGTCGTCGATGCGCTCGCGTGGGTCATGGGTGAAGGCAGCGCCAAGACACTGCGCGGCGGCAAGATGCAGGACGTCATTTTTGCCGGTGCCGGGGACCGCAAGGCCCTCGGCCGCGCAGAGGTCACACTGACGATTGACAATTCCGATGGTGCCTTGCCCATCGAGTATTCAGAGGTTTCCGTCACCCGCCGCATGTTCCGGGATGGCGCGAGCGAATATGAGATCAATGGGGCGAAAGCGCGCCTCATGGATATCCAAGAGCTGCTGTCTGATTCCGGCATTGGCCGGGAGATGCACATTATCGTGGGCCAGGGAAAACTGGCGGAGATTCTGGAATCCCGCCCGGAAGATCGCCGCGCCTATATCGAAGAAGCCGCGGGCGTGCTCAAACACCGCCGCCGCAAAGAAAAAGCGCAGCGCAAGCTGACGGGCATGCAGGCCAATCTGGATCGCCTGCAGGACTTGACCGATGAGCTGGGCAAACAGCTCAAGCCGCTGGCGCGCCAAGCGGAGGCCGCCCAACGTGCAGCCACTGTGCAAGCGGATTTGCGCGATGCCCGCCTGCGCCTTGCTGGTGACCGTGTGGTGCGGTTGCGCGCGACATTCGATGACGCTGAGAAACGCGCGGCGGTGCTCGCCGAGCAGGTCGAGGAAGTGACAGCCCAGCTGGAAGAGGCGACCGAGATCCAGCTTGAGGTAGAGGCCGAGTTGGGGGATGTCACGCCGCGCGCGGAGGCCGCGCAGAAGCTGTGGTTCGAGTTATCGACCCTCAGCGAGCGAATCTCTGCCACGCAGCGCATCGCGGCCGAGCGCGCCAGCAACGTTGGCTCACAGGTGGCCTACGCGGGCCAGGATCCGGAGGAGCTCGAGGCACGTGCCCAGCGAGCCGATGAGGAGCACGAAGAGTTGCTGGCCGTGGCCGAAGAGGCTGCAGAGCGCTTGGAATCTATCCGGGAGGAAGTGGCCGAGCGCCGGGAAGCCTTCGAGGCTGCTGATAAAGAACACATGGCGCAACTGCGCGCCATTGCGGATCGCCGTGAAGGCGTGGTTCGCCTCATCGCCGCCGAGGAGAACTTGGCGGGTCAGGTCAGCTCCGCGGAGTCTGAGTTAGCGCGTCAGGAAGAGACTTTAGCGAATACGAAGTCGCGCACTAGGGGAGCACAGACGGAAGCCGATGAGGTGGCGGACAAGCTGGAGCACTTGGCTGCCGAGCGTGAGCCGCTGGAGGAAGCGCATGTGCGCGCGGCCAGCGAATCTGCCGCGGCCGATAAACGCTTGGAGCAGCTGCGTGATGCCCAGCGGGAGCACGAGCGTACCGTCTATAGTTTGCGCGCTCGGATCGATACCCTTGGCCAGACCGTTCCGGAAGCACTCGAGCTGGGGGAGGGATTCAAACCTCTCGCAGAGTTCATTTCTACTCGCTATGAGACAGCCGTTGCGGCAGCACTCGGTTCCTTTGCGGAGGCCCAAGCCGGCGCGGTGAGCGGGGACATCGTGCGCGACTTGGCGCAGGCGAGCCGCACGCCGCTGATCGACGTCGCTGCGGAACCCACCGGTTCAGCCTGGCGCCTTGACGCGGACTTGCCCTCCGGGGCGAGCTGGCTGCTGGATCACATGGTCTTGGTCCCGGAAGTATCGGCGGCGGTGACGCGGTTGCTCTCCGACGTGGTCCTGGTTGATGACTATGGCGCGGCCCGTGAACTTATTGCGGAGGATCCGCGCTTGCGTGCTGTGACCTCTGAGGGCCTGCTCGTCGGCGAAGGCTGGGTGGAGGCAGGAACAGGCGCCGTCTCCACCGTTGAGGTAAGCGGCCAGATTGCGGAGGCCGAGCAACAACTGGAATCAGCCACTCATGAGCTGGAGGAGCTATCCGGCACGCTCGAAGGCGCGAAGCTGGCGGCGGACGATGCACGCGTAGGTGCGGCGAGTGCCAAGGCCGCACTGCGGGAGCACGATCACGAACTCGAAGCGTGGAAGCGCGATCACCAGCGCTTGCTCAAGCAGTACGAGGCAAACAAGGCTGAGCATGAAAAAGCCGCCGCCCGCGCCACGGATATCGAGGTGCAGTTAGCCCGCCTGCGCGAAGAACTGGCGGAGGCGCGTGACCGCTTGTCGCGCGTGGACGCTGAAGAGCAGGCTGATGAACCCTCCTCGGTGGAACGCGATGCTGCCTCGACGGCCCTGGAACAGGTCAAGGCCATGGAGGTAGAGGCCCAGATGGCGGCCCGCAGTGCGGAGGAAAAGGTCGGCCAAGCAGCGGGCAGGGGAGAGGCCCTGCGGCGCCAAGCCCAGCACGAACGCCAGGCCAAAGCCCGCCACGACCAGGCGATGGCCCGCCGGCAAGCACAGGCGCGGTTGGCGGGGACTGTCGACAAGCATGCCCAAGATTTGGCTGCCCGGACCGCGCAGGCACTCGAGCGGGCCGCCGAGGAACGCGATGAGCTGGTCACCCAGCGCGGCGTGCTGCAGGGGCGTGCACAATCGGCGAAGCAGGCGGTCTCCTCGACCCGCCAGCAGCTTGATCGCCTGACCGACTCCGCGCATAACTCTGAGATTGCCCGCAGCCAGGCCCAAGTGCGGGTGGATGAGGCCGAGGGCAAGATCGTGGAGCAGCTCGGCATTGCTATCCCCGACCTGCTCAAGGAGTACACACCGGGTGAGGACTTCGATCGCTCCGCCGAAACCAAGCGGTTGAAGCAAGCCGAGAAGGACCTCAACTCCTTGGGCAAGGTCAACCCGTTGGCCTTGGAGGAGTACAAGGCTCTGGAGGAGCGCTATAGTTTCCTGTCCACGCAATTAGATGACGTGATTCAGGCCCGCAAGGATCTGACTGGCGTTATCGAAGATGTGGATGCGCAAATCTTGCAGCTGTTCACGGATGCCTGGCATGACGTGGAAGCGGAGTTTCCCAAGGTCTTCCAGACGCTGTTCCCGGGCGGCGAAGGTCGTCTCATCCTCACGGAGCCGGATGACATGCTGGCCACCGGCATCGAGGTGGAGGCCCGCCCGCCGGGTAAGAAGGTGAAGCGCTTGTCACTGCTCTCGGGCGGCGAGAAGTCCTTGACGGCCCTGGCTATGCTCGTGGCGATTTTCCGTGCGCGTCCCTCACCGTTCTACGTCATGGATGAGGTGGAAGCCGCGCTTGACGACGTCAACCTGCGCCGCCTCATCGCACTTTTCGAGGAGCTGCGTAAGGATTCTCAGCTCATCGTCATTACCCACCAGAAGCCGACGATGGACGTAGCCAACGTGCTCTATGGAGTGACGATGCGCGGCGATGGCGTGACGCGCGTGATTTCGCAGCGCATGTCCCGTGCTGGTGAGGCGCCGGGCACAGCACAGGCGGCGGAGGACGCCACACGTCTCGGCGTGGATGCCCCGCGCTAGGGTGGGGCTTGCGCCCAGCACTTTTCACCCTCCTTATCGTGCCGGATGTGGACAACCCTGGCACTATGGAGGGCATGAATACTACTTTTATGTGGATTGCGATAGCAGTCATCGTCCTGATTCTGCTCGTGGTCTTGTTCGTTGTCTTGGGCAAGAAGCGCGGCGAGTCAAAGAAGGTTTCCTTCGAAAAGCCTGCGGAGGAGCCTAAGGAGCTGACCCAGCAACAGAAGTCCGGCAACTACCAAGCTAAGTCTGGTTTTAATTTTGCCCCGGCTGGCGGCGGCGCTACCAAGGAACCTGTGCCTGCGGCTAAGACTGAGGAGCCCACACCGGCCGAGCCCAAAGCTCAGCCGCAAGCGGAGAAGAAGTCTGAGCAGCGTGATGCCACCGAGCTAGCGAACGCTCAGCTCAAGGGTGAGGAGGAGACACCGAAGGCAGCGAAGCCTGCGGCAGGACCGACGCCTGAGGCAGAGCCGAAGTCTCAGGCAGAGCCGAAGCCGGAACCCGTCGCAGACGCGAAGCCGGTGAGCGCGCCGGAACCGGCTGCACAGAAGGAGTCGGCAAAGGTAGAAGAAGAGAAAGATTCTTCCGCTGGCGTTGTCGCGGCAGGTGCCGCGGGCACTGCAGCCGCTGGTGCTGCCGTACCCGGTGTCGCTGCCGTTGAGAAGGATGAGAAGGACACGGAGGAAGCTGTCCCGGCCACCGAACCGGAGACTGCTGAACCGGAGATGGCCGAACCGAAACCGGTAGTCGAGGCCCCGAAGGTAGAGGAGGAGTCTCCGGAGGCACCTGAGGTTCCGGCTGAGAAGGAGCCTTCCGTCCAGTCTGAGGCCGACGAAGAAACAGCGGCAGAGGCAGAAGAAGTAGAAGCCGATGCCGATGCAGAGGCAGAGGAGGCTGCCGCGGCGGCGGGGGCCCAGGCGGCGTCGGCAAGCGCGGCACTTGAAGCTGAGCCGGAGGAGCTAGAGGTATCCGACGACGCTGAGGTGGTTGAGGCTCCGGCAGCCCAGCCGCAGGAGGATATTGCGCCGGCTGCCGGCCGCTTGGGCAAGCTGCGCGGGCGCCTGTCGCGCTCGCAAAACGCCATCGGCCAAGGCCTCATGGGTATTCTCTCCGCTGGTGACCTCGATGATGATGCCTGGGAGGAAATCGAAGACACCCTCATCATGGCGGATTTGGGTACGAAGTCCACGATGCAGGTCACTGATTCTCTGCGTGAGAAGATTGCGGAGCGCGGAGTGAGCTCTGAGGCAGAAGCGCGGGCGATGCTGCGCGAAGCCCTCATCGAGGTAGGCCACCCGGAGATGGACCGCTCCATCAAGGCCATGCCGAATGAGGGAAAACCCGCTGTCATCATGGTCGTCGGCGTCAACGGCACCGGCAAGACCACCACGACCGGCAAGCTGGCCCGCGTGCTCGTATCGATGGGCCACAACGTCTTGCTCGGCGCGGCGGATACCTTCCGTGCAGCAGCTGCTGACCAGCTGGAGACCTGGGGCCGCCGCGTGGGCGCTACCACCGTGCGCGGCAAGGAAGGCGCGGACCCGGCTTCCGTGGCCTTCGACGCAGTGGCCGCTGGCGTTGACCAAGGCGTGGACGTCGTTCTTGTTGACACCGCTGGCCGTCTACACACCTCCGTGGACCTCATGGACCAGTTGGGCAAGGTCAAGCGCGTGGTAGAGAAGAAGACGGACGTCGATGAGGTCTTGCTCGTCTTGGACGCGACGGTGGGGCAGAACGGTCTGACCCAGGCCCGCATCTTCCGCGATGTCGTCGACATCACCGGCGTTGTCCTGACCAAGCTCGATGGCACAGCTAAGGGCGGCATCGTCTTCCAGGTACAGGAGGAACTCGGCGTGCCGGTCAAGCTCGTGGGCCTCGGCGAGGGCGCAGATGACCTCGCACCGTTTGAGGTTGAAGGCTTCGTTGATGCCTTGCTGGGGGAGAAGTAAGACCTTATAGATCTCTGGGCTAGACCTAAGTTCTTTCGAGACGCAGCGCCTCCTTTGCGGGGCGCTTTCGTCATCTTCGTCCCATTAAAAATGTGCTTTGGGGGAGGTCACAATGGTAGTCTAGGACAGTCCTGTCTATGTGAGGCTGATTAAACAGCCCTAACAACGGTTCGTGAGGCTACTCTTTCGTGACACTCTTGTATGTCGTCCTCCTCGCAGCTGTCGCAGTGGCGCTAGCACCAGCAGCCGTCAAGGTTGCTGATCGCGCAGCCGGCTACCCGCTAGCCGGCATTTTTATTATCGCCGCGGCACTGTTAGCTAAAGAATTTCCGGCACTGGCCCGTGGCGAAGAACTGTCCTATTCCGTGACGTGGGTGCGTGATGTCATTGCACCTGGCGTCGACGTTAACCTCGCCTTCCGCGGCGATGCGTTGGGCGTTTTCTTTGCGATGTTGGCTCTCGTCATCGGCGCGGTGGTGTTCACCTACTCTGCGGCCTACCTGCCCAAGGGGAAAGGCAACGTCAGTTTTTATGTGCTGATGACGGCGTTTACACTGTCGATTCTCCTGCTCGTGCTGGCTAACGACGTCGTGGTGCTCTTCCTGGCTTGGGAGCTGGTATCGCTGGCGTCCTTCATGCTCATCGCACGCAGCGGTAAGTCCGGCGAGGCCGGTTCGCAGCGCACGCTGATCCTCACCTTCATCGGCGGCCTCACCTTGCTCTCGGGCGTGGCGATTGCCGCAACCGCAGCGGGGACGACGAACCTTGAGGGTATCCTCGCCTCCGACGTGTGGGCGGAACGCCCGGGCTTAACCACCGGAGTTGCCATTCTCATTGCAGCTTCGGCATTCACCAAGTCCGCGCAGTTCCCCTTCCACTTCTGGTTGCCTGAGGCCATGGCGGCTGCCACGCCGGTCTCGGCCTTCCTGCACGCGGCGGCCGTGGTCAAGGCCGGCGTGTACCTGTTGATTCGTTTCTCCACCATCTTCCACGACGTTGCGGCGTGGAACTGGCTGCTCATCGTCGCCGGTATGGGCACCGCCGTAATGTCTGCGGTCTTCGCCGTGCAGAAGACGGACCTGAAGAAACTGACTGCTTATTCCACCGTGTCCCACCTGGGATGGATCGTGGCCACGATTGGTGTGGGCACCCCCTTCGCCATCGCGGCGGCGCTCGTGCACACGCTGGCACACGCGCTGTTTAAGTCCTCCATCTTCATGCTCATTGGCGTGATTGACCATGAGGCTGGTTCACGTGATATCCGCCGCCTCGGCGTGCTGTGGAACAAGATGCCGTGGACCTTCGGCTCCATGCTCATCGGCGCTGCCTCCATGGCCGCGGTCCCGCCGCTCTTCGGCTTCGTGTCGAAGGAAGGCATGCTGACCGCTTTCGAGGACGCGCCCATCGGATCGGCCGGACAGGTGCTCTTGCTCATCGTTGCGGGCGTGGGTGCGTTCTTCACGTTTACCTACTCCGCCAAGATCATCTTTGGTGCTTTCTTCGACGGCCCGCGCGATATGTCGAAGGTCCACGAGGCGCCGGTGCGGTTGTGGCTGCCCGCGGCTCTTCCCGGCGTGATGTCGGTGCCGATCATCTTCGTCATGGGCGCGCTCGATGGGCCGCTTGATGACGTCGTGGCGGCCATCGGCATGGAGGGGCATTCTCACCTTGCTCTGTGGCACGGTCTCAACGTCCCGCTGTTTATTTCCGTCGTGGTGCTCATCGCTGGCGTCGTCGGTTTGTTCTTCCGCACGCCGCTGTGGACCGCGATGGAGGAGCGCCAACTGTTGCCGCGCACTGGTAACCAAATCCTCAAGTGGATTCAGGACGTGTGCGCAGCCTTCGGCCGCTTCGTCGGCCGCATGTCGGATACCCACAACCCGTCGAAGCTCATCCTGCCGATTGTCCTCCTCGTCATCATTCTTGCGGGCTCCACTCTGGTGTCGACGGGTGTCGACGGCGTGGCCTTGAACCCGCGCGTGGATGGCCTGGACAACCCGTGGGATCTGCTGCCGCTGGGCATCGTGGCGCTGTCGATGTTTGGTTTGGTTCGTACCCGCAACCGTCTTACGGGCGCGGTCATGATTGGTACCGCGGGTACCGGCGTGACCTTGCAGATGTTCCTGCTGGGTGCACCGGACGTTGCCTTGACTCAGTTCACGGTGGAGGCGCTGTCCGTCATCGTCATGATGATGGTCCTGCGCTACCTGCCGGAGAAATTCCACCCGGTACAGAACACCAACCGCAAGGTTGGCTCCATCGTGGTGGCGGTGCTCGCGGGTATCACCGCATTCCTTGGTGTGTGGGCGCTGATGGGCCGCCACGAGCGCTCCGACTTGTCCATGTGGTACCTCAATAACGCCCCGGACATCACTGGCGGAGATAACGTTGTGGCCACCATCATCGTGGAGTTCCGTGCACTCGATACCCTGGGTGAGCTGTCGGTGCTTGGCATGGCCGCCGTGGTGATTGCCGCGGTCACGTCGACGCTGCCTCGCTTCCCGTTCACCTCCGGTACGCGTCCGGCACCGTTCGGCCAGTCGCAGCTCAACTCGGTTCCGCTGCGCAAGGGAATTTCCATTGCCATCCCGATTCTGGTGGTCATGTCCTTCATCGTGTTCTACCGCGGCCACCAGGCTTCCGGCGGTGGCTTCCCGGCTGCTCTCATTATGGGCGCGGCCATTGGTCTGACGTATCTTTCTCGCGGCACCGATGAGATCGTCTTCGGCCGCATGACCCCAATTCACCTCACCGGCGTGGGCATCATCGTCGCACTGACGGCTGGATTCATCGGCTACATTCCGACTTCGCACGGCTCCGGTGGTTTCTTGACTGCCATCCACGGCCACGCCCTGGGGCAGCACTGGACCACGTCGCTCATCTTTGACCTGGGTATCTACCTGGCGGTCCTGGGCATGCTCACCATGGCCATCAACGCCTTGGGTGGCTACTTGCGCCCGGGTACTGAGCGGGACTTCCTGCCGTGGGTCCACGACGATGATTCGGCGCTGCCGAACACGCCGCGCGTGGTGATGGAGGACATCGATGATCCGTACCCTGAATCCATCAACCCATCCTCGGATCCACTGGCCTTGCTCAATGAATCCGAGGCGCGCCACCGCGCGTCTTCGCCCCACCACACTCCGGCTACAGAGGAGAAGAATTCATGATCCTCGCACTGACTATTGCACTGCTCATCGGTAGCGCTGTCTACCTCATCCAGCAGCGCGGCTTGGTCCACATCGTGTTGGGCATGATGGCCTTTGGCCACGGCGCCAACCTCATGCTCTTGGCCACCGGCGTGTACTCCTACCGCGGAGAGTCCTTCCCGTCGCAGGTCCCGGCGGACCAGATGGCGGATCCGCTGCCGCAGGCATTCGTTCTGACCGCCGTGGTGATCTCCATGGCCACCTCCACGATTCTGCTGACCATGGCGGCGATGGGCGCCAACGATGACACGGATGTTGTCGAACCGGTGGATGACAACACCATTGACCACGCCTTCTCCACGCTGGGCCGCGATACCCAAAACCGGGAGATTCTGCAGCGTTCGGCCAACAAGATGGACCGTCTGAAGGAACTTGACCACGAGGGGGAGAAGTAAATGTATGACACTGTAAGCGCTCTTCTTCCGCTCTTCCCAGCGGTTCCACTGGTATCGGCGGCGCTGGCGCTGCTCGCGCCGTGGCACCGCGTGCGCGATGCCATCATGCTCATCGTCCCGGGTGTGGGCATCTTCGCCTCCTTCGCGCTGCTGCTCTACACCATGAACAATGGCGTGGTGGCGCACACGGTGGGCAATTACGTGGGCAACGCGGGTATCGCCTTTGCTGCCGACACCTTCTCGGCTCTCATGCTCATCACGACGATGATCGTGGCCTTCGGCGCCAACTGGTTCGCCATCGTTGGCGGTGAGACCAAGTCACGCTATTACCCGTCGCTGACCCTTATCCTGATCACCGGCGTGTGCGGCGCTCTGCTCACCGCTGACCTCTTTAACTTCTTCGTGTTCATTGAGGTCATGTTGCTGCCGTCCTACGGCCTCATCACGATGTCGGGCACGTGGTCGCGCTTGGCCGCAGGCCGCGCTTTCGTGCTGGTTAACCTGTTCGCCTCCACGCTGCTTGTGGTCGGCGTGGGCTATATCTATTCGGTTACGGGCGTGGTCAACTTGGCAGCGCTGACGGGTGCTGCCGCCGGCAACGGTCCGGTGACGGTGGCCTCCGGCATCATCGTTATCGCCATCGCCGCGAAGGCCGGTGTGTTCCCCGTGCAGTCGTGGCTGCCGCGCACCTACCCGGGTACGTCGGCTGCCGTCATGGGCCTGTTCTCTGGCCTGCACACCAAGGTCGCGGTGTACATGCTCTACCGCCTGTGGGTGCAGCTCTTTGATATGGACCAGCGGTGGGGGACACTCATCATCGTCATCATGATCATCTCCATGCTGGTTGGTGCTTTCGGCGGCTTGGCTGAAAACTCCATCCGCCGCGTGCTGGGATACCAGATGCTCAACGGTATGCCCTTCATCCTCGTGATGATGGCCTTCACTACCCACGATGCGCAGCGCGCGTTGGCTGCCGGTATTCTCTACACGATTCACCACATGCTCACGGTGGGCTCCCTCATCCTGGCCTCCGGTGCCATCGAGGAGACGTACGGTACGGGCAGGCTCAACAAGCTTTCTGGCTTGGCGCGCCGTGATCCGATTATCGCGTGGATCTTCGCCGCCGGTGCCTTCTCCGTCGTGGGCTTCCCGCCTTTCTCCGGTATGTGGGGCAAGGTCCTCATCGTCGCGGAAATCGCCCGTACCGGCGGGGGATGGGCCTGGACCGTTATCGCGGTGATTATCATCGCCTCCTTCGCAGCGTTCCTGGCCATGTTGCGCGTGTGGCGCCGCGTCTTCTGGGGCAAGGACCTGCCCAAGGAGAAGGTGCCCGATGAACTTGTGATTCGCAAGAAGCTGATGGCTCCCTCGGCGGCGTTGATCTTGGGCTCGCTGACCATGTTCATCCTGTCCGGGCCGGTCATCAGTGTCACCATGGAGGCATCGGAGGATTTGTTGGACACGGAGGCCTACGCACACGCAGTGCTTGGCGACGACCCCGTAGCCCTACCCGATATCGACTCCCTTCAGGAGGGCCGTTAAATGAAGAGTGCTGTGCATGCAGTTGTCTACGCGCTGTGGCTCATTAAAGAGATCTTCGTCGCGGGCTTTTCGCTCGCCATGGAATCCTTCAAGCCGCATAACAACTATCGCCCAGTGGTGCTTCGGTACCCCTTGCGTGTGACGAGCGCCTGGGAGATCTTCTGGTTCACCTCGTCCATTACCGCAACGCCGGGCACCTTGTCGTTGGGTTTGCGCGAGCCGGTTGCCGAAGGCCTTCCGCGCATCGTGCTGGTTCAAGCCGTGATGGGCGATGACCCGGCCAGCGTCATGGCGGACCTCGCGGACATGGAGGAGCGCCTCGCACCACGAGTGAAGGGCATCGATTATGGCGTGCCTGGCCAGGGACCGACGGAGGAGCTCGCCCCAACGTTCTACGAGTATCCGCTGGATACGCTGGGCCGTCATATGCGCGCCCCCGATATCGCGAAGGCGGACGATACCCCGTTGGCGGCGAACGACGTGGAGAAGTATTCCGTGTGGCCGCTGCGTCAGGTCGTGCCGGGCAAGGACGCCCGAAAGGATGATAAGAAGTGATTGATTTTTCCTCGATGAGCGCCTTTCAATGGGTTGTCTTTGTCTGTGTGTTCCTCATTGGCGCATCGGTGTGCTCAGCGTTGGTGCTGGCGTTGCGCTCCCGCGATGAGCTCACCCGCACCGTGATGAGTGACATGGTCTTCTACGGCATGATGTGCATGTACTTTGCATGGGCCATGACCAATCACGCGTCCATCGTCTACGACATCGCGATGCTCGCGGGCATCGCGGCCGGCGTGCTGCCGACGTTGTCGATGGCGCGCATCATCTCGAAGGGCAGGAGGTAAAACCATGACTATCGCGGAGATTATTGCTTCGGTTTTGCTGGTTGTGGCCACGGTCCTGGTTATCGCGACGGCCATCGCTTTGTGGCGCGCGCCCGATGCTCTGACTCGAGTCAACCTACTGGGGCCGACGGTCGGGTTGGCCGTTCCTCTTCTGCTCGTGGCGAAGCTGGTCGTTGACTTTGCCGAGAACGGGTTCTCGCTGTGGTCGCTGGTCCGTGTCCTCATTGCTTGTTTCGGCGTGTGGATCATCGGTTCGGTGGGCTCTTTTTACATGGGCCGTTCCATCTACGGCGTGACCGTCACGGATGTGAAGTACGCCAAACGTATGCGCCAGCAAGCGCAGACCGTGGAAGCGTCCGAGGAGGAAATCTAGGGCGCACGTTGAAGTGAGCGGCGAGGGCAACAATGTTCTCGCCGCTTTTTTGGATCCCAAATGTGATCTAGGACTCATCCTTCTTCCTAAATCTATAGGCCTACAGGTATTTTGAGAACTGTATCTATCAATCTATAGAAAAGAGGTTAGTTGAAGTATGACTCCTGATGCATTCTCTTCCGGTGATGCAGCGTGGCTGCTGGTCAGCGCATCATTGGTGTTGCTCATGACCCCGGGATTGGCGTTGTTTTATGGTGGAATGGCGGGCAATCGCCATGTCCTTAACATGATGATGATGTCCTTCGGCGCGCTCGCGCTTGTGCCTGTGCTCTATGTCTTGTGGGGCTGGTCCATGTCCTATGCGGAAGCTCTTTTGCAGGTATCGTGGGCAACCCGTTTGAAGCGTGGGGCTTGCGTGGCCAGATTGCAGGACCTTCCAACGAGTATCTCCTTGGTAGTTCTGGTTACCCCGCCGTCATCGATATCGGCTTCCAAGCCACCTTCGCCATTATTTCGACGGCTATTATCTCCGGTGCCATCGCCGGCCGCGTGAAGTTTTCGGCCTGGTTAACCTTCGTGGGTATCTGGGTAACCTTCGCCTACTTCCCGCTCGCCCACATGGTGTGGGGCGGGGGAATTCTCTCCCACGCCCCGCGCTCGCTCGCGGCGTGGCTCTTCGGTGTCTCGAAAGGTGAGGCGCTCATCGCTCCCATCGACTTCGCGGGCGGTACCGTCGTGCACATTTCTGCCGGCGCAGCTGCCCTAGTTCTGGCCATCGTCGTGGGCCCGCGCGCGGGCTTCCCGAAGCACGTCGATAGGCCGCACAACCTCCCGATGGTGATGCTCGGCGCCGCGTTGCTGTGGTTCGGCTGGTTCGGTTTCAATGGCGGTTCTGCCTTCGCTGCGGATGGCCTTGCAGGTGTGGCGTGGTTGAATACCACCGTTGCTGCGGCCGCCGCGATGCTCGGCTGGATGTTGGTGGAGCGAATCCGTGACCGTGCCGCCACTTCACTCGGCGCTGCATCCGGAGCTATCGCAGGCCTCGTCGCCATCACCCCGGCGGCAGGAACACTGAATCCGCTCGGTTCCATCGCCCTCGGCTTCCTCGGCGGGATTATCGCCTGCCTGTGCATCAGCCTGAAGTACCGCTGGGGCTTCGATGATTCCTTGGACGTCGTCGGCGTGCACCTGTGCGCAGGACTGTGGGGCACGATTGGCCTAGCCTTCTTCGCTACGGATAACGGCATCCTCACCGGTCACTTCACTGAAGGGCTCAAGCTGCTCGTCGTTCAAACGCTGATTGCGGTTGTGGCGATGCTGGTGTCGGGGCTCGTCACCTTGCTTGCGGCGCTCCTCATCCGCGCCACCATGGGCTGGCGAATCGAGGATGAAGCGCAGGGCATCGACCTGGGCGAGCACCGCGAGACCGCATATGATTTCCGCGAATCCGTGGCGTCGCACCGCCGCCACGCCCACGACGCTAGGATTAGTCCTGCACCAACCGTCCAGCCGCGGGTCGACACCGCCGGAGCTAAGGAGTAACAGATGAAGCTCATCACTGCCATCGTCAAACCGTTCACGCTGCCGGATATTCGCGAGGCCCTCGAACAGCACGACGTGCATGGCCTGACGGTGACCGAGACCCAAGGATTCGGTCAGCAGCGCGGCCACAGTGAGGTCTACCGTGGCGCCGAGTACGCCACCGATTTCGTTCCCAAGGTCAAGCTCGAGGTGGTGACCTCTGACGAACAGGTGGAGGACATCGTATCCACCATCGTCGACGCCGCCTACACCGGCAAAATCGGTGACGGCAAGATCTGGATCACTCCTGTTGAGGACGTCATCCGCGTGCGCACCGGCGAGCGCGGCGAGGCGGCCCTGTAACACGTGACTACGGCCGCTCAACTGCGTGAGGACGCTTATGCTGCGGCGATGCACCTCACGCAGTCCCTGCAGCTCCCGCCCGGCTGCGCGCTTGCAGCCACCGGTTCCTTCGCGCGCCGCGCGATGACCCCATTTTCCGATCTCGACCTCATCCTCCTTCACCCGGATGACACGGAGCTGCCCGAGGAGGTCGTTTCCGAGGTCTGGTATCCCATCTGGGACGCCAAGTATCGGCTCGATTATGCGGTGCGCACCCCGCGCGAATTCGGCGCCATCGCCGGTTCCGATCCCGCCGCCGGCTTCGCGCAACTGGATCTGGCCTTCGTTGCCGGAGACAAGCAGCTGGTGGATTCCACCCGCGCCCAGGTCTATGCCTCGTGGCGCCGCCTGTTGCAGAGCAATTTCGATGCCTTCGTTGATCTCGCCATTGCGCGCTGGCGCCGTTCCGGCACCTTGGCCACGATGACCCACCCGGATATCAAGAATGGGCGCGGTGGTCTGCGCGATATCCAATTCCTCCGGGCCCTCGCCCTAGGAAACCTCGCGGACGCCCCAGCGCTCGAGGAGGAGCAGGCCCTGCTTCTCGACGTCCGCACGCTCCTCCACGTCACCGCCCGCCGCCACCGCGACATCCTCGACCCAGAATTCGCCGCGGAGATCGCACACGAACTGGGCTTTGCCGACCGTTATGAATTATCAGCGGCCGTCGTCACCGCCGCCGCGGCGGTGGATAGGGCCGTCGAGAGGGCGCTCGCGACGGCTAGGGGAGTGGTGGCCAAGCGCAGCCACAACCGCACCCGCAAGCCACTCGACATCGGTGTCGTGGATGTGGGCGGCGAAATCCGGCTCGCCCGCACCGCAGACCTCGACGAGCCGTGGCTGCTCCTGCGCGTCGCCGCCGCTGCGGCCCGTTCCGGCAGGAGCGTGCCCGCCCACGTTTGGGAACAACTACGCGAGCTGCCAGACCTCCCGCAGCGCTGGCCCGCGGGAGCAACGGATGCCTTCTTCAGCCTGTTGTCCTCGCCGCTCAATACCCCGCGCCTTATCCAAGAGATGGACGCCCATGGTTTGTGGGAGCGAGTTGTTCCGGAGTGGGAGCACATCCGCGGAATGCTGCCTCGGGAGCGCACGCACTCTCATACCGTGGACTATCACTCCATCCTTACCGTCGCTCGGTGCGCCGAAGCCCGCACCTCCGTAGCGAGGCCCGATCTGCTGCTCTTGGTGGGGCTCTACCACGACATTGGCAAAGGTTACGGACGCCCGCACGAGCTGGTGGGGGCGGAGATGGTGGCGCGCGCTGCCGCCAAGCTCGGCCTCGACCTGGCGGATCGCTCCCGCGTGCAAACCGTGGTGGCCGAGCACACGACTCTGGCGCGCATCGTCTCCCGCACGGACCCTTACTCCGACGAAGCCCGCGATGAGCTTCTCGAAGCCGTGCGTTATGACTACCTGACCCTGGCGCTCCTCGTCGTGCTCGCCCGCACCGATGCCGAATCCACCGGCCCAGGCGTGTGGAACCGCAGGCTCGAGAATGGAATCGAGGCGGTCAGCGCCCGCGCTTTTGCGCAGCTGGAGGCCCTGAGTCCGGTGCGGCCGCTGGTGGCCGTTGACCGCGACATCGGCCTGCGCCACAACCCGGAGGATGATAGCTTCACCGTCCTGTGGCGCGGCGGCTACCAGCGGGAGGCTGTGCGTCCACTAGCGCTTATCGCTGCCTTGGGATGGAACATCCTGTCCTCGCGCTTGGTGCGCACGGAGGAGGGCTACGCCGGCGAGTTCGATATCCGCGCGCTCCACGGCGCCATCGATCTCGCGACGGTGGAGGAGCGCTTGGTGCAGTCTTATAAGTCCGGAACCTATACCGTGCTGCCCGATTTCGTACCGGGACCTGCAACCGCCATGTGGACCAGAGGCGTCTTCGAGCTCAGAATCGATGACTACCCGGGTACCCTTGGACACGTGCTCGCGCTGCTTCCGGAGTGCGAGTGGCTATCCACCACCACACCGGGCGCCACGATGGTGCTTCACGCCGTGCCGCTTGGCGACGTCCCCCGTGCCACCCTCGTCCGGAATGTGACCCAAGCACTGGTCAACGGCTAAGCTGGGGAAGTTATAAATTTATCCACGATAGTTGAGGGAGCACTCTAACGTGTTTGAGTCTTTGTCTGACCGCTTGCAATCAGCCCTGTCCGGCCTGCGCGGCAAGGGCAAGCTGACCGAGGCGGACATCAACGCCACAGCGCGCGAAATCCGCCTTGCGTTGCTGGAGGCGGACGTCTCGCTCAACGTCGTGCGCGGCTTCATCAAGCGCATCAAGGAGCGCGCCGCCGGCGCCGAAGTTTCTGAGGCACTGAACCCGGCGCAGCAGGTAGTCAAGATCGTCAACGAGGAACTCATCGAGATCCTCGGCGGCGAGACCCGCCGCCTGAACCTAGCCAAGAATCCGCCGACGGTCATCATGCTCGCCGGCCTCCAAGGTGCTGGTAAGACCACCTTGGCGGGCAAGCTGTCCAAGCACCTGGCTTCCAAGGGGCACACCCCGATGCTGGTGGCCTGTGACCTCCAGCGCCCGGGTGCGGTGCAGCAGCTGCAGATCGTCGGCGAGCGCGCCGGGGTCGATGTCTACGCTCCGGATCCGGGCACCTCCCTGGATTCCCACGAGCATGAGATGGGTACCTCGCACGGGGATCCGGTGGACGTCTCCAAGCGCGGCATTGAGGAAGCCAAGCGCACCCAGCACGACATCGTCATCATCGATACCGCCGGCCGCCTCGGCATCGACGAAACCCTGATGACGCAGGCCCGCAATATCCGCGACGCCGTCAACCCGGACGAAGTCCTCTTCGTCATTGACTCCATGATCGGCCAGGATGCCGTGCAGACTGCCGAGGCCTTCCGCGACGGCGTCGACTTCACCGGCGTCGTTCTGACCAAGCTGGACGGCGACGCCCGCGGTGGTGCAGCCCTGTCCATCCGTGAGGTGACCGGCAAGCCCATCATGTTCGCCTCCACCGGTGAGAAGCTCGATGACTTCGATGTCTTCCACCCGGAGCGCATGTCCTCGCGCATCCTGGGCATGGGTGACCTGCTGACGCTTATCGAGCAGGCGGAGTCCAAGCTGGATCAGTCCAAGGCGGAGGAAGCCGCCAAGAAGATGGGCTCCGGCGAGATGACGCTCAATGACTTCTTGGACATGATGCTCATGGTCCGCAACCTGGGGCCGATGGGCAACCTGCTCAAGATGATGCCGGGCGGTAACAAGATGAACCAGATCGCCGACATGGTCGACGAGAAGCAGCTCGACCGCATCCAGGCCATCATCCGCGGTATGACCCCGGAGGAGCGCGAGAACCCGAAGATTCTCAACGCTTCGCGCCGCAAGCGTATTGCGCTGGGCTCTGGTGTAGCTGTCTCTGACGTCAACCAGCTCATCGAGCGTTTTACCGAAGCCAAGAAGATGATGTCCCAGATGGCCGGCCGTTTCGGCATGCCGGGCATGGGCGGCGGGCGCTCGGCTACCAAGAAAAAGCCGAAGGGCCGCAAGGGCAAGAACGGCAAGCGCAAGCCGCCGAAGCGTCGCGGTGGCGGCGGCATGCCAGGCATGGGCGGCGGTATGCCGTCGATGCAGGAGCTGCAGAAGATGCAGGAGCAGCTCGGCGGCGGCATGCCCGGGCTAGGCGATATCAAGATGCCGAAGGGCATGGAGAATATCGACCTCAACAACCTGGACTTTGGCCAAGGCAAGAAGAAGTAGGCGATTACCCACGCGACATTTTGTCCGACTAAAGTTGGATAAAACTGTTCTCGCGTGGAAAGGTCCTCACTGTGAAGGCCAGCCCTGTGGTGCGCCAGATGCGCCACGACATCACTACCAAACCGTTCATCGCCATCTGGGAGGTCACCCGTGCCTGCCAGCTGGTGTGCCAGCACTGCCGGGCCGACGCCCAGCACGACCCCGCACCGGGCCAGCTCACTACCGCCGAAGGCAAGGCGCTGCTGGATTCCCTGGCCAGCTACGACAAGCCACGCCCGCTCGTGGTGCTCACGGGAGGGGATCCGTTTGAGCGCGGCGATCTGGAAGAGCTCACCGCCTACGGCACGTCCCTGGGACTCAACGTGTCGCTTTCGCCGTCGGTCACGCCCCGTTTGACGCGCGAGCGCCTCGAGGGCCTGCGCGCGGCGGGAGGGTCCGCGCTGTCGCTGTCTCTCGACGGCGCGAGCGCTGCAACCCACGACTACTTCCGCGGCTTCTCCGGCATCTTCGACCGCACGATTGAGATGGCCAGCGTGGTCACCGACGTGGGCTTCCGCCTCCAAATCAACTCCACCATCACGAAGAACAACGTCCATGAGGCCCCGCAGCTGTTGGCGCGGGTTATCGAGATGGGTGCCAAGCTCTGGAGCGTGTTCTTCCTCGTACCCACCGGCCGCGGTACGGGCTTGGAGGCGCTGACCCCGCAGGAGCGCGAGGACGCGATGCAGTGGCTGCACAGCGTGTCCACGCGGATTGCCATTAAGACCACGGAGGGGCCGCAATATCGGCGCATCGTCCTGCAAGCCCAGCGGGGAGAGAAGTACGAGGGCGGCGAACTGTACCGCTTCCTTACCGCGGAGACCGAGCGGATTTTGGGCCCCGATCCCCATACGCGCCGCCCGCGGCCGCCGATGGCCATCAACGCGGGTTCCGGCTTCGTCTTCATCGACCACGTGGGGGACGTCTACCCAAACGGCTTCCTGCCGCTGCACTGCGGCAACGTCAAGAGTCACCTACTGCCGGACATCTACGCCAACTCGCCAGTGTTTAAGAAGCTTAGGGATCCCAATGCGTGGAGCGGCAAGTGCTCCGTGTGTGAGTTTGCTTCTGTGTGTGGCGGCTCGCGGTCCACGGCTTTTGCCATGACGGGCGACCCGCTCGCGTCGGACCCCACCTGCGCCTACGTGCCCGAAGCCCTGCGCTAGCGGCGGCTACTAGATGGCCTCGCCCGCAGGGAAGGCAGGGTAGGGGACCGGGTTGGCGGGAGTCGGCGCCGCCGGGGTGGACGGTGCTGGGCCCGCCTTCGTCGTGGAGGTAGACGTGGCGGTTTCCGGGGGCTGCTGTTGGACGGTCTCGCCATTGAGGAACGGGGTGATCGCTTCACGGATGAGCGGGATGGCCGAATCCGCGAATGCCGTGGTGAAGTGGTGCATATCGCGATACACCATGATATTGCCGATGATGACCGGGCAATCGCCGTTGGCATCGCAGAACCACTTCGAGGTGTCTACGGCCAGCATGTTCTTGTACTGGGAGAGGACCTCTGCGCCCGGATCGTAGGGCGCATAAACCTCCTCGAAACGCATACCGCACCCGAGGGAATCCTGGGTGGCCACGTAACACTCATCAAACTGGCGGCCATTGCCGTGCTCGTCGAATCCCCACGGGTTATCGCGGAAGCCGAGGAAAGGAATATCGTGCTTGGCCAGCTCGTCCCAGAAAGCCTGATATCCCGGCGGGACGGCGTCCGGGCCGTGGCCCAAGGCCTGCCCGGGGCGCGTCGAATTCGACACCACGAGGGCTGGGTCCGCGTCGATGATGCGCTTGACCACTTCCTTGCTCCACTCGGCGCAGGATGGCTTGACGCTGAGCTCATCGCCCAACTCGATGGGGCAACCCACGCGGGTGAGCGGCACCAGCTTGAATCCCATCTCGCGGCCCAAGTGATCCAGGGCTGAGGAATACTGCTCCGCGTGCGAACCGCCCACCAAGTAGACCTCAACGTCGGAGTTGACGTCGCCGAAGACACACGGCGTTACGCCGTCCTTTTGCGTCTCGATGAAATAGTCCGACGGCTCCTGCTCTGGAATGAAGCACCAGTTATCGGCAACCGGTGGCTGGATGCCGCGCGCGAGAATCGGATCTGGCTTAATCTCCACGTTCTCAGGCGGGGTGATGTTCTCCACGAAGGTCGTTGCCCCAGGGTAGAGCTGCGGATCAAGAATCTCTTGGTTTGCCTCCTGGAGGCTGCGCTGCCACAGCGGCTGAACGGCCACGAGCGCAACGGTGCACGCCGCGACGACAACTCCACCGACGCCGCGGAGGGCACCAGTCCGGGTGCGGAGGTCGGCGAGGCCGCGGTGGACGGGGAGGTCGTCGGCAAGCGGGCGTTTGCGGTGCTGGCGCAGGGGCTTCTCGACGAATCTGTGCGTCACATCCGCCAAGCCCAGCGACACCGCGATGATGATGGCTCCGAGCCACCATGGAGGGGTTTCATAGCCGAGGGCGGCGGTGGAGATGATGAGGAGCGGCCAGTGCCACAGGTAGAGCGGGTAGGCGATATCACCGAGCCAACGGGAGGGACGAACCGTCAGCACCCGCGAGAGGGAACCACCGGAACCAATAATGATGAGCACCGCGCCGCCGATGGGCAGAAGCGACAGCGGGCCCGGGAAAGCCAAGCTGTCGGAGATGAGCATGCCGGTGCCAGCCAGGGCGGCTAGGCCGAGGGCGGTGGCGACGTTGGACAAATGTTGCGGCATCTTTAGGCGCGAGCCGTAGATGACGAGGACCGCGCCCAAGGTTAGCTCCCACGCGCGAGACCACGTGGAGTAGTAATTCTCAGGGGTCCCGTAGAGACCGTCGCGCGAGGCGTAGGCAAAAGAGGCGACGGTGATCACGAGGAGGATCGGGCCGGCGATAGAATTTACGGAGGGGAAGCGCTGCGCCTTAAGCCCCGACTTCTTCGGGCGCAACCGCATAAAAGCGGCCAGGCCCAGGGCAAAAAAGATGCCCATGAGATAGAACTGCCCCTGGACCGCCATGGACCACATGTGCTGCAGCGGCGACGTGGTTGCAGAGGCAGCAGCGTAGTCGGCGTTTTGCCGTGCTAGCTCCCAGTTTTGGTAGTAAAAGACTGTCGCCGTGATCTGCTTGGTGAGCTCGGTGTTCATGAGCTTCGGGGTAAATATCCGAACAAGCACATAGCTCACACCGATGACGAGCACGAGGGCAGGTGCCAACCTGCGCAGCGTGCGCCAGATGGGCCACCACGGGTTCAGGGAGGCGTTCGGCCGCGCGGCATAGCGCAGCTGCGAGCCCAGGAAGAAGTACCCGGACAGGAGGAGGAAGACATCGACGCCACCGGAAACACGACCGACGAAGACGTGGTATAAAACAACCAAAGCGATCGCGATGCCGCGGAGGCCATCGAGGTCGTAGCGGTAGCGGAATGTAGATGGGGCTTGTTTATTCATAAAAAGAGGTTTGTGTGGCAGCGAAATAACCGCATTACAGGCTACCCCTTTCGCGGGGTAAGGCCTAACCATGCAAGCGGTAGGGGGGATTTCCTATTTTGCGTGCGTACCGCTAAAATCATTGGGGTTGTCCATGTGCAGCATGGAGGACACCTAAAACTTCATTTCTGCGTAACGCCGGTACCGCCCACGGACGGCCGGCATGTCACGCGCAGGATAAATCCAAGGGTTGAACCGGCGCGCCACCAAGCGGCGCGTGTCTGAACTGCCCGGTGACTAGAAAAGGAGCCAATCATGGCCGTTAAGATCAAGCTGCAGCGTATGGGTAAGATCCGCAACGCTGAGTACCGCATCATTGTTGCTGATGCACGCACCCGCCGCTCCGGCAAGGCTATCGAGAACATCGGTATCTACCAGCCGAAGCAGGAGCCGTCCCTGATCCAGATCGATTCCGAGCGCGCTCAGTACTGGCTGGGTGTCGGCGCGCAGCCGACCGAGCCGGTTCTCGCACTGCTCAAGGTGACCGGTGACTGGCAGAAGTTCAAGGGCCTGCCGGGCGCAGAGGGCACCCTGAAGGTTGCTGAGCCGAAGCCGTCCAAGCTGGATCTCTTCAACGCCGCTCTGGCTGAGGCCAACAATGGTCCGACTATCGAGGCCATCACCGAGAAGAAGCGCAAGGCCAAGGAAGAGGCTGAGGCAAAGGCTGCCGCTGAGAAGGCTGCTGAGGAAGCCGCTGCCGCTGAGGCTGCAAAGGCAGAGGAAGAGGCTGCTGAGGCTGACTCCGCTGAGGAGTCCGCAGAGTAAACTACTCGCCTAACAGAAACTCCCCGCTGGTGCGGGGAGTTTTCTAGTTTTGCGGGGCGGCGGGGCGTGCTTCTAAGGGGTTCTCGAAATCCAAACCGCGGATAGCAGAAGCGATGACCGACTGCGCAATCCTTTCCATCGATTCTTCCGATACTGATGCCAAGTGGCCGCTCAAACACAACACCGTAAAGCCGTGTACCGTGGACCAGCCAGCAAGACAATTTTGCATCATGAATTGCCGGTTAGGCTCCTGCCCAATGTAGCGTGCGTACTGCTCCATGTAGTCATAGAAGTTGAACGTGGCCTGGACCCGCGGATCCTCTCCCGGCCCCTCGGCGGCCGCAGCCAGCGCACCAGGGATGTCAAAGCCGCTCGTGGCCATCATGCACTCAAAGAAGCTTTGCTCCTCCAAGGCATAGTGGTAGTAGGCAAAGCCAGCCGCCATCATCTTGTCGACAATGCTTCCCTCCGTGTCCTGGAAGGCAGCGCTGAGCTTGGTGATGAGTTCGAAGGTGGCGACGTCTGCGACGGCGTCGAGAAGCGCGGCCTGATCCTTGAAGTGGCGGTAGGCGGCGGTGGGGGAGACGCCGACCGCGCGCGTCGCCGCGCGAATCGTTACTGCCTCTGGTCCACCCTCCCGGCCGAGCTTGATGGCCTCCTGGAGGATCTCTTCATGCAAATTTCCATGGTGATACGGCTTTGAACTACTCACAATCTAAAAATAATACTAAAAGTCTAGACATTCACGCCAGTGTTTGGCGTCAACATTGTGAGCAGCATTAGCGCAGGTTGATCGCTGCAGGACACCGCATGTGGGACATACGCTGGAAGGTGTACGATGCGCCCGGGAACGAGCACGTGCTCTTCATCTCCGCAACTAAAAGTCACCGCGCCCTGTAGCACCTGGACGGTGATGGGGTGCGCGGCTTTGTGATCGGGCAGGACCTGCCCGGGCAAGAATGAAAAGAGGATGAGGTTCGCTCCGTCGGCACTGAGGGCTCGCTTAACGGCTGGTCTCGGGCGCGATGGGTTCGGCTTAGGGGCCTCATCGAGCAGATTCAGCGTTGTGAGGGCGGCACTGTTGTGGGAGGCGTCGCCAAAGGTGGTTGCATCATTGATGGGAAGCTCAGTCATGCCACTCCAGCGTAGCCCGTTAAGCTAGCAGTCATGGAACTACTCATTGGTCGCGTGGTGAAATCCCACGGCATTAAAGGCGAGGTCTCCGTCGAGGTGACCACCGATTCCCCCGAGACCCGTTTCGCCGTCGGCGAGGTTCTCCACGGCAAACAAGGCAAGAAGGAACACGAGCTCACCATCACGGCGGTGCGCGCTCATAAGGGGCGCCTGCTCATCACCTTCAAGGAAATCCCGGACCGCACGGCCGCAGATTCCCTGCGCGGCACCCAGTTCTTCGCCGAACCTTTGGATGATCCCGAGGATGACGGCTTCTATGACCACGAACTGGAAGGTCTGCGCGTTCTCCTCGATGGCAAAGAGGTAGGCGAGGTGACCGGCGTGACGCACGGTCCTACGCAGTCCCTTCTGGAAGTCACGCTCACCGATGGCAAAGAGGCGTTGGTCCCCTTCGTTGAGCAGATCGTGCCCGAAGTCGATCTGGAGGCCGGGACCTGCACCATCACCCCGCCGGAGGGGTTGCTCGACCTATGAGGATAGACGTTCTCACCATTTTTCCGGAGTACCTCGACCCGCTGCGCCACGCGCTGCTGGGCAAGGCCATCGAGCAGGGAAAGCTCGCGGTGGGGGTGCATGATCTGCGCCAGTGGGCCACCGACGTGCACAAATCCGTCGATGACTCACCCTACGGGGGCGGCCCAGGAATGGTCATGAAGCCTGAGGTGTGGGGGCCGGCGCTTGACGACGTCTCCTCCGGCACCGCCTCCACCCAGGACCTCCAAAGCGCGCTGCCGCACCTGAGCAAGCCGCGCCACGACGATATCCATGGCGTCGAGGCGCGCTCCTATGGTGAAAGCGAGGGTTCGGATAAGCCGCTGCTCATCGTGCCGACACCTGCCGGAACGCCCTTTACTCAGGCCGACGCGCAAGCCTGGTCTAACGAGGAACACATTGTCTTTGCGTGTGGGCGCTACGAGGGCATCGATCAGCGCGTCGTCGAGGATGCCGCGCAGCGCTACCGCGTGCGCGAGGTGTCCATCGGCGATTACGTGCTCATCGGCGGAGAGGTCGCCGTGCTGGTCATTGCTGAAGCGGTGGTGCGCCTCATCCCAGGCGTGTTGGGGAACCGGCGCTCGCACGAGGAGGACTCTTTCTCCGATGGCTTGCTGGAAGGTCCTAGCTACACCAAACCGCGAGAGTGGCGCGGCCTGGCAGTTCCGGATGTACTGACTTCCGGGGATCATGCCAAGGTGGACCGGTGGCGCCGCGAGCAGTCGCTGGCCCGGACGTGGAAGCGCCGCCCGGAGCTGCTGGACGCGGCGGACCTGAGCGATGCCGACCGCGCGTACGTGGAATCCTTGAAGGAGGAATGAGATGGACATCAGTACTGACTTGTCAATACTTATGACCGAAGCCGAATGGGACAAGGTTCTCAAAGATATGCCGCAGCGTTTGCGCGAAGGCGGCGTCGAGCCGCTCGATATCAACGCAGAGATCATCTCCTTTACCTGCGAGCCCGACAACATCCTGGTCAACGAGTACATGGATAAACACGGCCAGCCGCCGGTGGGTGAGCACGTGTGGAGGGTCATCGTCAACGGCTCCTCTGAGCTGCCGTTGACCAAAGTCACCGCGGCCGTCGCGGACTGCTTGCCGCCGCACACGCTGTGGTACGGCACCTCCGAAATCGGCCACACCGAGTTTGGGTTGGGTACTTCCTGCGCGTGGCAGGGCGGGGTATAGGGTAGGGAGGTCTTTTAGTCCCCGACCAAAAAGAGGTTTTGTGAATATCGCAGCCACCATCGCCGGAGAGCTGGGTGTTAAAGAAGCACACGTTGACGCCGCCCTGAAACTCATGGCGGAGGGCAATACCGTCCCGTTTATTGCCCGTTACCGCAAGGAAGCCACCGGCGGGCTGGATGACTCCCAGCTGCGTACCATCGAGGAACGCTCGACGTACCTGCGCGAGCTGGAAGAGCGCAAGGAAACGGTGCTCGCCGCGATTGAGGAACAGGGCAAGCTCACCGATGAGCTGCGCGCACTGATCCAGGGTTGCGAGACCAAGGCGCGCCTGGAGGATCTGTACCTGCCATACAAGAAGCGCCGCAAGACCAAGGCGGATATCGCGCGCGAGGCAGGACTGGAGCCGCTGACGGACAAGCTCATCGAGGACCCCTCGGCGGACCCGGCCGAGCTGGCGGGGGAGTATCTCACCGAAGGTTTCGAGGAAACGAAGAAGGCCCTCGATGGCGCCCGCGCCATTCTGGTGGACCGCTTCGCACTGGATGCGGATCTGGTGGGCGAGGTGCGCGAGCGCATGTACACCAGCGGTTCCATGAACGCCGGCGTGGTCGAGGGTAAGGAAACCGAGGGCGCGAAGTTCAAGGACTACTTCGAGTTCTCTGAGCCTTTCGAGAAGCTCCCCTCGCACCGCATTTTGGCGCTGCTGCGCGGCGAAAGCGAGGGCGTGCTGCACCTCAACCTCGACGCAGGCGATGACGCCATGTACGAGGGCATGATCGCAGACCGCTTCGACCTGGACGTGTCTACCTCCCGCTGGCTTGCCGACGCCGTCCACTGGGGCTGGCGCACCAAGCTTTCCATCTCTTCCGGTCTGGACGTGCGCATGCGCCTGAAAGAGAAGGCGGAGGAAGGCGCGCTCAAGGTCTTCGCGACAAACCTGCGCGACGTTCTTCTGGCCGCCCCGGCCGGCCAGCGCGCGACGCTGGGCCTGGACCCGGGCTACCGCAATGGCGTCAAGTGCGCGGTCGTTGACCCGACGGGCAAGGTGCTGGCCACCACGATTGTCTACCCGCACCAGCCGCAGCAGAAGTGGGCTGAGGCGGTGAGGGAGTTGGCGTCGCTAAGCGCTGCCCATTCGGTCGACCTCATGGCGATTGGCAACGGAACCGCATCGCGTGAGACGGAGAAGCTGGCGGGGGAGGTCGCCGACCTCATCGCGCAGGCCGGCGGTGCTCGCCCCACGCCGGTGGTGGTCTCCGAGGCTGGCGCGTCGGTGTATTCGGCCTCCCAGTTGGCGGCCGATGAATTCCCCGACATGGACGTTTCCCTACGTGGTGCGGTCTCGATCGCGCGCCGCCTCCAGGACCCGCTGGCGGAGCTGGTGAAGATTGACCCGAAGGCGATTGGCGTGGGGCAGTACCAGCACGACGTCAACCAGGTCGCGCTCGCCCGCACCCTCGATGGCGTGGTGGAAGATGCCGTCAACGGCGTCGGCGTGGACCTGAACACGGCGTCCGCCCCGCTGCTGGAGCGCGTGGCCGGAGTGAACTCCACGATTGCGGCCAACATCGTGGCATATCGCGATGAGAACGGCACGTTTGCCTCGCGCAAGGAGCTGAAGAAGGTGCCGCGCTTGGGGCCGAAGGCTTTTGAGCAGTCCGCGGGCTTCTTGCGCATCAATGGTGGCAAGGATCCGCTCGATGCTTCGGCAGTGCACCCGGAGGCCTACCCGGTGGTGGCGCGCATTGCGGAGAAGACCGGCCTCGAGGTCTCAGCGCTCATTGGTAATTCGCGCGTGTTGTCGAAGCTGTCGCCGGCGGACTTTGCTGACGATACCTTCGGTGTGCCGACGGTGACGGATATCATCGCGGAGCTGGATAAGCCGGGCCGCGACCCGCGTCCGGAGTTCAAGACGGCTACCTTCAAGGAAGGTGTGGACAAGGTCTCGGACTTGAAGCCGGGGATGATTCTGGAGGGCACCGTGACCAATGTTGCGGCCTTTGGTGCCTTCATCGACGTTGGCGTGCACCAAGACGGGCTTGTGCATGTGTCCGCGATGAGCCACAAGTTCGTCTCCGACCCGCACGATGTGGTCCGCTCGGGCCAGGTGGTGAAGGTGAAGGTTATGGAAGTCGACGTGGAGCGTCAGCGCATTGGCTTGTCGCTGCGGCTTGACGATGAACCCGGCCAGCCCGCTCCCAAGCGCCGCAACGGCGGTGGGCGTTCCGAGGGTCGCGGCGGCCGCTCCGACCGTCGCAACTCCCGCCGCGACGGTGGGCGTGGCCGCTCGGACCGCGGCGGCGGTGGTTCGATGGCCGATGCCCTCAAGAAGGCCGGCTTCTAACCGTTCAAACGGTTGGGGGTTTGTGAGTTTTTCGGCGGACTGTTCTGCGCGGACGGTGCATTGGACAAGTCTGTGGGATGAAGCGATCGCCGAAGGCGCGGAAGGCCTCATGAACGTTGAGGTTTCCGCGTGGCGCCGAGCTGAGTCCGGCGTGTGGACGTGCACGGCTAAGCTGCCGCGAAGATTATCCGGGCGGCGGCGCAATGCTGGGTGGCGATGGGTGTATGTCCGGCGGGTCAGGTGGTTGGCTTGGGGGAGCGCCCGTCGGGCTCGTGGCCTGTCGGTTCAAGGCCTCTTGGTAGGCCGGCTGCGCGGTAATCGGCGTTCCCCAGGGCGGGATGTAATCAACCGGTCCCTTCAGCCGAAAGACATAGCCTCTGCCGGTCGGGCTGGTGGGGTCATCGTCGTTAATGCCGTTGTGGTAAGCGCACAGCATGGTGAGGTTGGGCGGATTGGTTTCCCCGCCCGCTTGCCAGGGGACGATGTGGTGGACTTGGCAGTAATCGGCTGGCTTGTTGCAGTCTTCGATCGCGCAGGTGGGGTGCTCCGCGCTGGCCATGATGCGCTGCTCGAGGCTGGCAAAGCGCGAAAGCCGGTGCAGCCACACCGGGCCGATGGTGGGGTGGACCAGAGTGGCGTAGCCAGTCTCGGCGAATTTGTAGGTTAAAAACTCTGCGCCGCTCATGCGCCCGCCGTTGGTGAGTTCGAGCTCGATGTCGTCGCCGTCGTGGTGGATGATTTTGTCAAGCTCGTCGAGTGTTATCACGACGTTTGTTCCCACCGCCGGACGGGAGCCAACGCCCTCCTTGAAGAAGACCTGGCGGGTGGCGTCTAGGAGGTCGGTAGGGTTAATGGATTCCAGGGTGCTGCGCATGGTGGAGATGTTGAGCGCGGAATCAGTAACCGTAAGCGAGTATGGACCATTCTTGCGGTAAGTCAGCCGCACACCTGGCGACGGCACGCGTTTCGGTTTGAGTTCCTTCAAACGCTGCGCCGCCACTGAAGAAACCCGCTCTGAAGGCGTGGATGCGAGCGCAACGCGTAAATTCCAGACGTCAACCTGCTTCTTCAGCTTCGCGGTGTAAGACTCAATCAGGCTCAGCGTGGCCAGGTCGTGGCCTTGGCGTTGAGCCGCCTGGCGGGCTGTGCGCTGCCTACCTGTGAAGCGGGTATCGCCGAAATAGATGGCATGAAGCGACGCCAGCTCCGCCGCATCGCCGTGTGAGGCGCCCAGCGCGCGCAAGCTTTCGGGCGTGCTGGTTGCTGCTTCCACCAGCGCAATCCCCGAGTTGCGAAGGCGGATGTAGGTTTCAATATCCCCCATGTGCACAGAGAATAAAGCGGGTTAGCCCATCCCGCAACCGGAGAAGGAAACGCCCTGCCTACAGACAGTAAAGGACAGGGGCTTGCCGGGTGAAAGCCCGATTCGAATGCACTCGCTCGCCCGTCACAAGGGAGTGCGGGGTGATGTAATTCAGGTGGTGCGCAGCGCGGCACAACATGACGAATGGTTATAAGTTCACAATGCCAACTTATTCGGTGGTATGTTTGTTGAAACAAATGACCTAGTGGCCTCGCTCACGTTTGCGTGCCTAGCTTAAAAGGCTGGATAAACGAATAAAAGCGGACCTCAACCATCACGCTAAGGAGGCGGACATGAGCCGTGAGGCTGAATCCAACTGGGAAGTACGCGCGAATAGCGCTTCGCCCGGCCCGGTGAGTGAGGGGAGCGTGGCTACTCAAAACGCGGCAGGCCACGACAGCGAGGCCATGGGGTGGCACCGCGTCCTCGATTGGCGCCCCACCAGTACCTTGTCGCGCGTGCTCATCGTCTTTCTCCTCGTCGCACCCATCGTTATCGCCGGCACCATGATGTGGGCCATGTGGGACCCTTCCAAGTACATGCGCAACATTGACTTGGCGGTGGTGAATGAGGATGCGGGCGTCGAGAAGCAGGGCACCTACACCAACTACGGTGATCAGGTCGTGGAAGGCCTGATGGAGACGCAGTACCTGAACTTTGCCGAGGTCAACAAGGCGGACGGTGATGAGGGCCTGCTCAAGGGCAAGTACCTCATGGTCGTGACCATCCCGAAGAATTTCTCCGAGCAGGCCGTTACCATCATCAGCGATAAACCGGTCAAGCCGGAGATTCACTTCGCCACCAATGATTACTACGGCACGAATGGCTCGGTGATTTCCTCCAGCCTCATCCCGCAGGTGCAGACCAGCGTGGAGAACGCGATTTCCAAGAAATATGCCGATCAGGTCATCGAGGGGCTGAATAAACTCAGCGATGGCCTGGGAACCGCGGCTAAGGGCGCGGGCCGGCTCGACGAGGGCGCGGGCAAGCTGCAGGAAGGCGGCGGGCGCGCGGTCGAGGGAATTGCCAAGCTGGACGCCGGCGCGGGCGATCTCAACAACGGTACTGGTCAGCTGCTCGACGGCACGACCCGTCTCAACGAGGGCGTGGGGCGCTTGAGCGGCGGTGCCGCGCAGCTGGATGATGGCGCCGCCCAGCTTGCCGACGGCTCCGACAAACTGCTCGCCGGCACCGGCCGCCTGGCGGATGGCGCGGGCCAAATCGATGGGGGCGTCAACCAGCTCACCGGGATGCTCATCCCGCTGCTCAAACAGGCGCAAGCTGTGGCCCCGGCGTTGCTGCAGCTTGTCGACGTCCTCCGCGGTCTCGGCATGCACCAACAAGCCGATCAACTCTATTCCTTGGTCTCCAAGTTGGACCCAGCAGCCAGCGGAAACATGGTGGCGCAACTGGAGAAGCTCTCCGCCGGCACCGGCCAGCTCTACTACAACCTGTCCGATCCCAATTCGGAGTACCTGGGCGGCATGATGGCGCTCAATGACGGCGCGCACCGCTTGTCCGATGGATCGCAACAGTTGCGGGCAGGCGTCGGAGAGCTGAGCAACGGTGCCGTCCAGCTGCAGGACGGAGCATCCCGCCTGCATGAGGGAACCGGCACGTTGAAGGACGGCACGGGCCAGCTGGCTGCCGGCGGCACGGAGCTCAAGGACGGCATGGACCAGCTCAAGGCCGGCTCCAATGAATTGGCCACCAAGCTTGCCGACGGTGCCGCCAAAGCCCCCTCCATCACCCAGCCGGATACGTCGGCGCAGAACATGGCCGTGCCCATCAACTTCACCTCCTCTAACCTCCACCCAGTACAGACGGTGGTCAGCCCGGTTGACCCGACCGAGAAGAACATCACGGGCGGCGCCTCTTTGCTCTTCGTGCTGGTCTTCGGTTTCCTCGTCATGCTGCTCCTGGCGATGACGCTGCCGTATTACCTGGGCCGCCGCGGCGAGGCAGTTACGAGCCCGGTGCGCGGCATCCTCGCGGCCTTCGGCGTGGTGGCGGGCCTGAACTTCCTGGTCTTGGCGTTCATGGGGCTGATGTCCTCCACGATGGGCTGGAGCCCCGCCAGCTGGCCGATGATGCTGCTCGTCATCGCAGCGATTGCCGCCGTCGGTGCGGCGACCTACCAGTTCTTCCTCGTAACCTTTGGTCGCAAGATTGGTGCTGTCTTCGCAGTCGGTGCTTTTGCCTTAGGCGTCATGGTCTTCGGCGGCGTGTGGCCGGTGGCAGCTATTCCGCGGCCGCTGAGTTTGCTGCATCCTTTCCATCCGATGTCCTATGCAAAGAATGCCTTTACCCGCGCTACCGACGGCATCCACGATGGCACCTTCTGGGCGGGAATCGCGGTGCTGTTCATCGTGACCGCCCTGGCGTTGGTGGCCTCCTGCGTTATTTTCCGGGCCCGCCACCATGGCACCGCGCGCATCCTCGACGAGCACCTCTTCCGCAGGCCGGCGGTGGCCGGCGCCTAGAAATCGTGTGCTGCGAGCCCGCCGGGCAGGTTGCGCAGCTCGATGCCCATGTCCGCGGCGAGATCGGCGTAGCGCAGGACAAAGCCCGCGCTGCGCCCGCCGGAGGGGCAGGCCACGTAGACCAATTCGGAGCCGCAGGCTGATAGCGCTCGGCGCACGGAATCGTCATCGGTGACGGTGTGCCAGGGCAGCGACACCGTGGCACGAGGAAAGTTCGGGTCCTCGGAGATATCGAGGAGGGCAGCGCGGCCGGTAATAAGTTCCGGCGGCAGGGTGTGCCGGGCCGGTAGAGCAGTAACGAGGGGGCGGTCGGGATCGGCGCCCACCCGTAGTGTGCGGAAGCTACCGGGGAGCGCGTCGTAGGAGGTTACGCGCCCTACCATGTCCCGATGATCTGGGAGTGCGCCGAGCATGGCGACCGCCGCGGTGGCCATGAGCCCTGCGATCACCGATGTCGTCGCGCCCAGCACCCCGGCTGTCGAGCACTCGAGCGCCTCGCCGCTGGGCGGGGCGGGGAAGAGGTCGCGCAGGCCCACCCCGCGCCCATCTGCGCAGTCTCTCCCAGAGTGCCACAGCGCGGCTTGCCCGCCGTAGCGCAGCACGGTACCCCAGGCCAGCGGGGTAGAGGTGAGCTCGCAGGCATCGGCGACGAGGTATTTCGTGTCGAAGGTATCGGAGCCGTCGAGGACGAGGTCAGCCTCGGAACACAGGTCAAGAACGTTGGAGGAATCGAGGCGTTCCTTAAACGCGGTGATGGTGAGCTCGGGGGAAATCTCGCGGGCGCGCGCGGCGGCTACTTCCGCCTTGGGCTTGCCGACGTCCCCCGCACCAAACAGCACCTGCCTGTGCAGGTTGCTGATATCGATGCTATCGGAATCAATAAGAGTGATGCGCCCGATGCCTCCTGCGGCGAGCTGTTGGATAGCCGGGCAGCCCAGCCCGCCGGCGCCGACGACGAGCACGTGTGCGGCATGAAGCCGCTCCTGGGCCGCATCGCCGAAGCCGGGCAGGAGGCGTTGGCGCGCGGTCCGGGCGCGTTCGGTTTCGCTGAGCATGATGTCTGTCCTTTTAAGCAGTGGGCTACAGGACCTGGTCCGCCCAGCTGGCCAGGCCTTCGAAGGTGGAGGAAGCCTGGGCATGTTCGCGCTGTGGGATGCGCCCTGCACTTCGGGCAAGTCTGCCGGCTTCGACGGCGTGGCGCATGGCGGTGGCCATCGCTTCCGGGTTCTGGCAGCGGTTGACCGCGCTGGCGAGCAGCACGCCGGAGCAGCCGAGCTCCATGGCGAGGGCGGCGTCGGAGGCGGTGCCGATGCCGGCGTCGACAAGCACGGGCACTGAGGCGCGCGAACAAATGAGCTCGAGGTTGTGCGGGTTGAGGATGCCCAGACCGGTGCCGATGGGGGCGCCGAGCGGCATGACGGCCGCGGCGCCAGCATCCTCGAGGCGTTGGGCAGACACGGGATCGTCGCTGGTATAGGCCAGCACGGTAAACCCCTCGGCGGCAAGCAGCTCGGTGGCGTCGAGGGTTTCCACGACATCGGGCAGTAGCGTGTGTTCGTCGGCGATGACCTCGACCTTGACCCACGTGGTGCCCAGTGCCTCGCGGGCCATGCGGGCGGTGAGGACGGCCTCGCGGGCCGTGCGGCAGCCGGCGGTGTTGGGCAGTGGAGCGATGTCCAGGCGGCGCAGCAGATCGAAGATGCTCTCACCGTCACGGGTGCCAGCGTGGCGGCGCATGGCCACGGTGGTCAGCTCGGTCCCGGAGGCGACGAGCGCGCGTTCCAAGGCTTCGTGGCTCGTGGTGCCACCGGTGCCCATGATGAGGTGGGAAGAAAAGGTGGTATCGGCGATGGTGAGCATTTAGCCTCCTTGGACTGCGGTGAGGATTTCCACGGCCGCGCCTTCGTTGAGTGGGGTGGTTTCCCATTGCGAGCGGGGGATGACCTGTTCGGCCACGGCCACCGCAGTGCCGTCAGGAGCGATGTCCTTTTCCTTGAGCAGCTGGGCGACGGTATCGGCCGCCGTGTCATAGGGCTGGCCGTTGAGGATGAGGATCATTGTTGCTCCTTGAGGTGTCGCAATGGGTTACAGGCCGCGAGATCGATGCTGGGATCGGTTCCTTCGATGAGCTCGCGGGCACAGCGCGCGGCCAGTGCCGTGAGCAGGATGCCATGGCGGAAATAGCCGGTAGAGATGACGAGCCGCTCGCTGACGCGGCCAAGATAAGGAAGGTCATCCGGGGTGCCGGGGCGAGCCCCCGCGCTGGCCTCGAGGAACTCGCATTCTTCGACGGCGGGGAGGACGCGGATGGCGTCGCGAAGCAGCGCGTAGACGCCTCCGGCCTGCGCTGAGGACAGGGAATCCTCGCGGGTCGTAGCGCCGACGGCGAGGGTGCCATCGCCGCGCGGGATGAGGTAGATGGGGCGGTCCTCCACGAAGCCGCGCACCACTCGGGTCAGCAGCGGCTGCAGGTGATCCGGAACCCGCAGGCGCAGGATATCGCCGTACACCGGGCGCAGGTGCAGCGGGGACTGTTCAAGCCCAGCTGAGTCAGCCCACTCGATCTCACGCGCGCCTAGTCCGGCTGCGAGCACAACCTGTTCTGCTTCGAAGTCGCCGACGGCCGTGGTGACCACGCCCGTTGCAGCATCAATCGATTGGGCTGCCGTACGGAAGAAACGTACGCCGAGTCCTTGGGCCGCGCTCAGCAGTGCAGCCGCCCATTGGCGGGGGAAGACCTGCGTGTCGCCCGGGATGCTGACGGCACCGGCCAGACGCGGGGACAGCAATGGTTCCGCGCGCCGGGCTTCACGCACGGTGATGCGCTCGACCTCCATGCCGTGGAGGGATTGATACTCGGCCAGCTCGGTGAGGTGCTGGGCATCCGCGCGATCGGCGGCGACGACGAGCGTTCCCTCGGCACGGTAGCCGGTGGGCACCTCTGTGTGTGCGGCGACCAGATCGATGAGCTCCGGGTACCACGCGCCGGAGGCGCGCATGAGCGGGAAGAGCGGATCCTGCTGGTAGACCACCTCGGCGGCGGGGGCGAGCATGCCGCCGGCGAAGTGGGTAGCCCCGGAGGCTGGTGCCGGATCCAGCACCGTGACCTCGTGGCCCCGCGCGGCCAGTTCCACCGCGGTGGCCAGGCCGATGACGCCCGCGCCGATGATGATGACGGATGAATCAGAGCTAGTACTCATCGCGCACCTTCATCGAAGCCGGACAGCAGCTTGCGGCAATAGGCTTCCGGGTCATCGGCATGCATGATGCCACGCACGACAGCTAGGCCGGCCATGCCGGTTGCCGCAAGATCGGCAGCATCCTCGGCGGTAACATCCCCGATGGCCACGAGCGGTACGCGGGAGAGCTTCACCAAATCCGGGTAGGCATCAAGCCCCAACGGGGTGCGCTCGGAGTCCTTCGTCGGTGTGGCGCGGAACGGGCCGCAGCCGATGTAATCAATCAGGTCTGCTACCTCATTTGCGGCCTCGACCAACTCGCGCGTGCCGGTGGTCAGCCCAATAATCGCGTCCGGCCCCAACAACGCGCGGGCGGCGGCCACAGGCAGATCGTCCTGGCCGATATGCACGCCGTGCACCGGCTCGCCAGCGTGGCGGAGAGCGGCGGCGACGTCCACGCGGTCGTCGATAAGCACGCGCGTTTCTGGGTTGGTCTGCGCCACCGCGCGGGCTACGTCGCGGCCCAAGTAGTAGAGATCGCGGGCCGTAATCGGCTTGGAGCGCACCTGTACCACCCCGGCGCCGCCGCGCGCCGCTGCGGCAGCGATGCGCACGACGTCCTCATGCGAGCCCGCGCCCGTGACGAAGTAGCAGCGAAGATCAGGCATGTGCGGTCTCTTCTTCCTGATAGAGCTGTGAGCCCTGGGCCTTGAACTCCTCCGACATCTGCTTCTCGCCCGCGCGGGCAGCTGCCACGACCTCCGGATCGATGGCTCCCTTACCCGGGAAGCTTGGCATCCCTAGCGAATCGGAGAAGGTATCCCGGATGTCCTGGCTGATGCGCATGGAACAGAACTTCGGCCCGCACATGGAACAGAAATGTGCGGTCTTCGCCGGCTCCGCGGGCAGGGTCTCATCGTGGTAGGCCTGCGCGGTGTCCGGGTCGAGGGAAAGCGCGAACTGATCGTGCCAGCGGAACTCGAAGCGGGCCTTGCTCATCGCATCATCCCAGGCGCGCGCCCCTGGGTGGCCCTTGGCCACATCGGCCGCATGGGCGGCCAGCTTATAGGTGATCACGCCGGTCTTGACATCATCGCGGTTGGGCAGCCCCAAGTGCTCCTTCGGGGTGACGTAGCACAGCATGGCCGTTCCTCCCATGGCGATGTGCGCCGCGCCAATGGCGGAGGTGATGTGGTCATAGCCCGGCGCAATATCGGTGACCAGTGGGCCTAGCGTGTAGAAGGGAGCGTCCGAAGCCCAGTCCTGCTCCAGCTCATTGTTTTCCTGAACCATGTTGAGCGGGACGTGGCCCGGGCCCTCCACCATGACCTGGACGTCATACTCCCAGGCGCGCCGGGTGAGCTCACCGATGGTCTTGAGCTCAGCGAATTGGGCGGTGTCGTTGGCATCCGCCAGCGAGCCGGGGCGCAGGCCATCGCCCAGGGAGAAGGCGACGTCGTAGCGCGCGAAGATCTCACACAGCTCATCGAAGTTCTCGTAGAGGAAGGACTCCTTGTGGTGTGCCAGGCACCAGCCCGCCATGATGGAGCCGCCGCGGGAAACAATGCCGGTGACGCGGTCCGTGGTCAGCGGGATATACGGAAGCAGGACGCCGGCGTGGATGGTCATGTAGTCCACGCCCTGCTCGCACTGCTCGATGACGGTGTCGCGGAAAATCTCCCACGTCAGGTCCTCAGCCACGCCATTGACCTTCTCCAGCGCCTGATAGATGGGCACGGTGCCGATGGGCACAGGCGAGTTGCGCAGGATCCACTCGCGCGTGGTGTGGATGTCATCGCCGGTGGAGAGATCCATGACGGTATCCGCGCCCCAGCGCGTGGCCCAGCGCAGCTTCGACACCTCTTCCGCAATGGAGGAGGTCACCGCTGAGTTGCCGATATTGGCGTTGATCTTGGTGAGAAACTTCCGCCCGATGATCATCGGCTCCGACTCCGGGTGATTCACGTTATTGGGCAGGATGGCGCGGCCGCGCGCGATTTCGGAGCGCACAAACTCCGGATCGCAGTGCTCGCGCAGGGCCACGAACTCCATCTCCTTGGTGATGATGCCCTGGCGCGCGTAATGCATCTGGGTGACGCGCTTGCCCTCCTTCGCGCGCAGCGGCTGGCGACGCTCCCCCTTCCATTCCTGGGAAGCGGCACCGCGGCGCTCGGCGGAGCGGCCATCATCGGCGAGGTTGCGGGCGCGGCCCTCATACTCGTCGACGTCCCCGCGCTCCGCAATCCACTCCGCGCGTAGCGCCGGCAGACCTACCTCTGGCTCGCACTCCGGGCCGCGGGTGCGGTAGACGCGGAAAGGTTCATTCGGGCCGGAAGGGGAATCATCCAACTGAATCTCGGTCTCGGGTACCTCGAGGCCGTGCTCCCGGATGGGGGAGTAGGAGTGCTTGGGGTGAATCTCGCCGGAGTCAGAATTGTGAATGGGGGTATGGGTAGCCGTCATGGCTGCTCCTCTCTTCCTTCGCTGGTGCTAACCAGACAGGTTCAAACGGTGCAGGCGCGGTATCAGCGCCACTCTCAGCCCACTTCCCGTGGGCACCCGTGGGGTATCAGTGCGCCACCCACCTTAGAGCCCGCAACGAGGAGATGTCAGGCGTTTGGCACAATTTGTTCTGCGGGGGTGGGGTGTGGAAAGATAGCGATGTTCTGTGTAATAGGCACGAACCGGTCAGCCGCCGCGAGGTGGCGCCAGGGTCCTCTGTCTTAAACTGAAAAGGAAAACACCAATGGCAAACCTCATTGACAAGGTTGATGCAGCTTCGCTGCGCGACGATATCCCGTCCTTCCGCCCGGGCGATACCCTTGACGTCAACGTCAAGGTGATCGAGGGCTCCACCGAGCGTACCCAGCTCTTCAAGGGTGTCTGCATCCGCCGTCAGGGCGCTGGCATCCGCGAGACCTTCACCGTGCGTAAGGTTTCCTTCGGCATCGGCGTTGAGCGTACCTTCCCGGTTCACTCCCCGAACATTGCCTCCATCGAGGTAGTCCGCCGCGGCCGCGTTCGCCGCGCCAAGCTGTACTACCTGCGCGACCTGCGCGGCAAGAAGGCCCGCATCAAGGAGCGCCGCTAGTTCTAGCTGCTCTGTAGCCCTCAGCCCTCCGCTTCCCACCGATTCTTGTGGGTAAGGCGGAGGGCTTTGTGCTTTCAGCAGCCTCCGGCCGAGCCGCATACCGGGATGTCGGCGCGCATTGCTAGGATTTAGCCCGTGGAAAAAGAAAACGACATTACTGAAGGTTCCCAGGGCGTGGGGAAAGAGGCGTCGGAAAGCGCAGCACCCCCAGCTGAGGAAAAGAAGCAGATGCCTTGGTTGCTGGAGACCGCACTGGTGGTGGTTTCCGTGCTTGCGGTCGTTGGTGTTTTCCAAAACTTTGTGGGCCGGCAGTACGTCATTCCATCAGGGTCGATGGAGCCGACCTTGCATGGCTGTGAAGGCTGCAATAACGACCGGATTTTTACCGAAAAGGTCTCGTACTATGGCGACAAGGACCCAGAGCCCGGTGATGTCGTGGTGTTCAAGGGAACGCCGGACTGGGACAGGAATTGGGTATCGCCGCGTTCCGACAACCCGGTCATCCACCGCATTCAGGACGCGCTGAGCTACGTTTCGCTCACCCCGCCAGATGAGAACACCTTGGTCAAGCGTGTTGTTGCTACCGGTGGCCAGACTGTGTCCTGCCAGGAGGGTGATCCGGCGGTCATGGTGGATGGCAAGCCCATCGAACAGGACTATGTGCAGGACCCGCCGACGTATCGCGTTGATGAGACCACCGGTTCTTACGCCTGTGGCGGCGCGTATTTTGGCCCCGTGACCGTGCCAGAGGGCAATATCTGGGTGATGGGAGATAACCGCACGGCTTCCGCGGATTCGCGCTATCACATGCAGGATGAGTTCCAAGGAACGATCCCGCTGGAGAACGTCCGCGGCAAGGTCATGTTCATCTTCTTCCCCTTCAACCGCATTGGTGGAGTCGATGACCCGGACATCCAGTCCTAGAGGGCGCGATGTCCTCACGGCGCTAGCACTCACCTTCGTGGTGCTGGCGCTAATTCAGGCTTTAGTGGGGCGGATGTATCTCATCCCGTCTTCCTCCATGGAACCCACCCTGCACGGCTGCCCGGGGTGCACGAATGACCGCATCGCCGTGCAGAAGGTGAGCTATTACTTCAGCGATCCGCGCCCCGGCGAGGTTGTTGTCTTTGCCGGTCCTGACTCGTGGAACACGTCTTTTGAGGTCAAGCGGTCCCGCAATGTAGTGCTGCGCGGACTGCAAAACATTGGCGCCGTTGTGGGGCTGGTGCCTAATGGCGACAACATCCTGGTTAAACGCGTCATCGCTACAGGCGGCCAGACCGTGTCGTGCCAAGAAGGGGATCCGGCCGTCATGGTGGACGGCAAACCCACTAACCAGGACTTCGTTCTGGATCCGCCGGAGATTCCGATTGATGAACGCGTGGGATCACAAGCTTGTGGCGGCGCCTACTTCGGCCCCGTTACCGTCCCGGAAGGCCATCTGTGGGTGATGGGAGATAACCGCACGAACTCCTTGGATTCGCGCGCGCACCTCGGGGATAACCTGCAGGGCACAGTTCCTGTTGAGAACGTGCGCGGAAAGGTCGCCGCCGTGGTGGTTCCGGTTAGCCGTGCGCAAACTATCGATGACATGCCGTTATAAACGCTATGCGCCGACTGAAACAGAAGAGAACCTATGAGGTCGCGCTCTCCAAGGCAGGGCTCGGTCCAGTTGCAGGGGTGGATGAAGCTGGGCGCGGGGCATGCTGCGGGCCAGTGACCATCGCCGCGTGCATCTTGCCGGAGCGCATCCTGCCCGGCTTGGAACGGCTTGATGATTCGAAGAAACTCACGCCGGCGGCCCGGGAAAAGCTGGAGCCGCTGATTAAACGCCGCGCGCTAGCGTGGTCGGTGGTGCACGTGGGCGCGAAGGACATCGATACCTTTGGCATCCAACACGCGAATGTCTCAGGGATGCGCCGGGCGGTGGCACGACTGGGGGTCCGCCCGGGTTACGTGCTAAGCGACGCCCTCTTCGTCCCCGGTCTGCCCGCCCCGCAGCTGCCGATCATCGGTGGTGATGCCGCCGCACGATGCATTGCGGCGGCAAGTGTCCTAGCCAAGGTGTCCCGTGATCACCTGATGATGGAGTTGGCCAAGCAGTACCCGGGATATGCCCTGGAAAGCCATAAGGGTTATGGCACGGCAATACATCAGGAAGCTATCGCCCGGCTGGGGGCGACTCCTGAGCACCGCATGAGCTATCGCAATGTAGCTGACGCACATGCGCGATTCCTCGCGCGCGCCTGAAGCCTTGTTCAGGACGCGGGAACTAAGCTGGTGCTGATTCTGTGACACCGTGAATCCGGGTAATTGTGAGCGAAGGAGAAGCACACCGTGAGCGCTGAGGAACTCGATAACTACGAGGCTGAAGTCGAGCTGTCGCTGTACCGCGAATACCGCGATGTGGTCAGCCAATTCTCCTATGTAGTGGAGACTGAACGTAGGTTTTATCTGGCCAACGCTGTGGAGCTTATCCCGCATACGTCGGGTCCGGACGTCTACTACGAGGTCCGCATGTCTGATGCTTGGGTCTGGGATATGTACCGCTCGGCGCGTTTTGTGCGCTACGTCCGTGTAATCACCTACAAGGACGTCAATATTGAGGAGTTGGATAAGCCGGGTTTTGTCCTACCGGAATAGAGCTCTAGGTAAGTGATCTAGATATAAGTGGGTGGGGAACGCCACGTTGGTGACCCCGGACTAGTTATCCACAGATTTGCGGTGGCGAGGCATTAAGTCCTCGCCACAACGCAGCTAATGGGGTGTTCTGGAAGTGCCGTAAGGGGGTGTGCGGCACGGGAATTGTCTTGTGTCGTGCTTGCGGCGTGTTGTGTACACGTTCAATTCCAAGGAGCACCATAGTGACAAGAAATCTAGCAACCACTTTGCATTCACCGACAGTGGGCCAGACCATCCGCCCGGCGGATGCACTGGGAAAAGCGGGGGAGAAATTCGCCGCTGACTTTTATCGTGCGCGCGGGGCGCAGGTCATCGCTGCGAACGTCCACTACCGTGTGGGCGAGCTCGATCTCGTCGTGCGTGAACCCGATGGGACCATTGTCTTTTGCGAAGTAAAGACTCGGGCAAACCGCATTTTCGGCGTCGCGGAAGCAGTAACCCCACGCAAGTTAGCGCGCTTGCGCAAGGCGGCCGCGCAATGGCTGAGCGCCGCACGGAGCGAAGGGCAGGCGTTGAGCAAGGTCCGTTTCGACGTACTCGGGCTGGTAGCCACCGGGGCGAAGTCGGGGGAGGCGTTCGAGGTGGACTACTTCCAGGGAGTCGATCATGGCTCTCGGTAGGTGCGACACGATAGCGCTGGATGGGGTCCTGGCCCGGGTGGTCACGGTGGAGGCCAACGTTGGCCCCGGGCTGCCGGGGGTTCACGTGGTGGGGCTGGGGGATGCCGCAATCTCAGAGTCGCGGGATCGCATCCGTACTGCGGTAAGCAATTCGCACTTGCCGTGGCCCAAGACGAAGGTGGTGGTGTCCATGTCACCGGCCTCGCTGCCTAAAGCAGGGGCGCACTTTGATCTCCCGATGGCCTTGGCAATTCTAGGAGCAGGCCAGGCGGAGAAGAGTCGCCTTAGCGGGGCGCTGGTTCTTGGTGAGCTGGGGTTGGACGGGCAGGTACGCCCGGTCTCCGGCATCATCCCGGCCATTCTGGCTGCGCGTTCACAGGGCTATGACACCCTGATCATTCCGGTGGGAAACGCTGCGGAAGCAGCATTGGTGTCCGGCATCACGGTACTCGTGGCTGAAACGCTGTGGGATGCTTTTGCGTGGGCGTGCGGGAGTGATTGCCTGCCGGACGCGCACCTCATTGCGCATGCGGCAGCGCCTGCGTGTGAGCAAGTCGCCGATTTCAGCGAGGTGGCAGGCCAGAAGGAAGCCAAGTGGGCGGCGGAAGTTGCCGCTGCCGGCGGCCACCACGTGATGATGGTGGGTCCACCCGGCTCCGGTAAGTCGATGATTGCCTCGCGTTTGCCGGGGATTCTGCCGCGCCTGAGCACAGAGCAAGCAGTGGAAGCCACGGCCATCCACTCGGTGGCGGGAGCCGTCGGCACCGCCATCTCACGGGCTCCGTTCATTGCGCCGCACGCTTCGGTAACGAGGGCCGCGCTGATCGGTGGCGGCTCAGGGCGCCCACGGCCAGGAGCAGTGAGCTTGGCGCACCATGGCGTGCTCTTCCTCGACGAGGTCAGTGAGGTGCCTGCGCAGGTACTCGATAGTTTGCGCGCCCCCTTGGAAGAAGGACAGGTGCGCCTGACGCGGGCGAGCCGGGAGGTTATCTTCCCCGCCCAATTCCAACTAGTGCTGGCTGCAAATCCCTGCCGGTGTGGAGCCGAAGAACCGGCGCGTTGCGAGTGCCGAGTATCAGACAGGATGAATTACTTATCCAATCTGTCGGGGCCGCTGCGGGACCGCCTCGACATCATCGTGTCCCTGTCGGGGCAATCAGCGGTGCTCCAAGCGGAAGGTGAAGAGACCTCTGAGGTCATCGCTCAGCGCGTGGCCGCAGCCCGGGAACGCATGAAGGCGCGCTGGGAGGGCGACGGGTTGGGAAGCGTGGTCAATGGAGCAGTTCCGGCTTCATATTTGCGGCGCCACCGCCCAGCAGCGGAGTCTGCGATGATCATGCTCGCCGCCTACCTGGCGGAAGGGGAGCTGAGCCAGCGCGGGGTCGACCGTGTTCTGCGCCTAGCCTGGACGCTGGCAGACCTCGACGGCTCATCTCGCCCTGAGCTCGAGCACGTCAGCCGGGCGCTGGATCTCCGCGGGGCTGGGACGATCGAAAGGCTGGCGGCATGAGTGAGCTCAATCTATCGAGTAGCCGGCATACGTGGGCCTATCTCAATCGCGTGGTGGAGGGTCCTTCACCAACTCTTCACGGGCTGTTGACCCAATACTCGGCTGAGGAGATTGCTCGGGGAATCTACAAAGGAGAGGATTGGATTGGGCCCCTGAGGCAAGCCACGGCTTCGCGGCGTGAGTGGCTGCGGCAAGACGAAGACCTGGCTGTAGCAGATGCGGAAGGCGCTCGGCTTATTACGCCCGCGGACGCTGAGTGGCCCGGGGAAGAGTTCTCCCGTGCCTTCGGTTTCTATCATCAAGGGGTGGTTGATGCCCCGGCAACGTTTGATGACCAAGCAGTTCCACCGCACAGTCTGTGGGTACGCGGTGGAAACCTGCGCGAAGCGGTATCTCAATCTGTGGCCCTCGTGGGCACGCGCGCGGTGAGCAGGTATGGCTGGGAGGCTGCGTCACTCTTAGCGGGTGGCCTTGCGGCTCATCAATGGACAGCGGTGTCCGGCGGAGCGGTAGGCGTTGATACGGCGGTCCATGAAGCAGCCCTCGATGCGGGCGGACTGACCGTCGCTGTGGCGGCCTGCGGCATCGATATTTCTTACCCAGCGCGAAATGCGAAACTCTTTGACAGAATCGCCGAGAAAGGATGCATCGTGTCTGAATTCGCGCCGGGCACGCGGCCACAGCGATTCCGCTTCTTATCCCGCAACCGTCTCGTGGCGGCGATGACGAGTGGCACTGTGGTGGTTGAAGCGGGGTTCCGCTCTGGTGCTCTTAACACGCTGAATTGGGCGGAAGCGCTGGGCAGGGTTGCCATGGCCGTACCGGGGCCTATTACGACATCTGGTTCCTTGGGGTGTCATCAACGAATTCAGGATGGGCGGGCCCAATTGGTGGCGTCTGCGGATGAAGTTCGGGGGTTGGTCGGCAAAGCAGGAGAGGTAGATGTGGTGGGACAGTATGAGCTCGAGTTTCAGCCGACTGCTGTGCAGCGCCTGTCCCGCAATGAGCTTCGGGTGTATGACTCCACTCCACCGGAAAGCGCGGAGGAAGGCGCGAGCGCTGAGGACATCGCGGCGGCCGCGGGAATGCGGGTGGCGTTGACCATTCACCTTCTCGTGGCGATGCAGAAGATGGGGGTGATTACTCGCTCGGGGGCGATGTGGCAGCGCACCTGAGTACACTCATGAGACATGAGTGGTGCAAGTGGTAACGGTGAGCGGCACGTGGGCGGACAGCTGGACGAGGCGATCGAAGACTTCGCGGAATTCCAGCGCATCGTCCGCGGCCGTTCCGATGCGACCGTTCGCGGCTATTGCTCCGACCTGCGCTTGCTGGCGACGGAGGTTCCGGACTTCTCAGCGTTCACACTGAATTCCCTGCGCGAATGGTTGGCCCACGCCGTTTCCGAGGGCAAGTCCCGCTCCACACTGGCGCGCCGCACCGCCGCGGTGCGTGCTTTTTCCACATGGGCTGCGCGTGAAGGCTATTTAAAAACTGATGTGGCGCAGCGTTTGGCCACGCCAAAGGTGGGCAAACACTTGCCGACGGTGATGTCGCCTTCAGCGGCGGGGGAGCTGATGGGCAATGCCGTCTCCGCCGATGAGATCCATTTCCTGCGTGATAGTGCCATGCTCGAATTCCTCTACGCCACCGGTGCGCGCGTGGCTGAGCTCGTCGGTCTCAACATCGGGGATATCGATGTGTCCCGGCGTACTGCCCGCGTCACAGGTAAGGGCAATAAACAGCGCGTCGTCCCGTTCGGGGATGCAGCTCACGATGCGCTTTGTGCCTGGTTGGAAACGGGCCGTCCCCAGCTTGCGGGTGATACGGACGCGGTGTTCGTGGGGACCCGCGGCGGGCGTATCGACCCCCGCCAAGTCCGCCGTGTTGTCGAGCGCGCCGCGCAAGTGACGGGAACGCCGGGTTTGACCCCGCACGGATTGCGTCACTCGGCGGCAACGCATCTGCTCGAGGGCGGAGCGGATTTGCGTATTGTCCAGGAGCTGCTCGGGCACTCTTCATTACAGACCACGCAGGTCTACACGCACGTCTCCGCCCAGCGGCTTAAGGACGTCTACGCCCGCGCCCACCCACGGGCTTGAGGCGAATGACAGGTTCCCCAAGCAAATCCAGCGGATTGATGTAATCCTCGCGTCCTTCAATCGCGCCCCAATGCAGTCCCGGATAGCCGTCCACGGACGGAGCGAGGGTGCCAATCACGTCTCCTTCCTGTACCCGGTCACCTTTCTTGACTCTCGCAAACACTGGTTGATAGGTCGTGCGCAGGCCGTTTCCATGAGCAATTGATAGGGCCGGTTTGCCCGCGATCGAACCGGCGAAGTATACGACGCCATCGCCGGCCGCGAGGACCACCCCGCCGACAGGCAGGTCTAGATCGACACCGCGGTGGCCCGCCATCCAGCGCTTTTCGGGAGGCTCGAAGCCGCGCAAAACACGCGAAACGACAGGTTCCCCGGTGGTGGGGTCGACGTAGGCGGCGGCTAGGGGGACGTCGACAAGCGCGGCCCAAGTACACAGCAAGACGGATACATAAAGAAGACGGTGACGCATGCCTCCAAGCCTGCGCTCGGACGCCTCTTCAGAGAAGAGGTGCAGCCACTGTTGTGGATAACCTGTTAAAGAAGAGGCCACTGTTGCAGCAGGGGAGAAGACCGTAGAGTCATCAACAATCCTGCTGAGATAAATCAGGCCCGTCGTTTGGAATCACCATGTGTGCAGTACTAAGCTAGCCCATAGCAGTCTGTGCTCAAGCCTAAAATGCTGGCGCATGGATTGACTACGCGCGGCGAAGCAGTCGCTTCCTGGGTTAAGGAAGAGGCAGCCTGTGGTTGACGTGGTCCCCGCAATAGTGGGGTGTTGACCAGGGCCTTCGTTGCTAGGGTGCGGAATAAAACACCGCACAATTTTTGCAAAACCGAAACAACATATAGAAAGCGAGCGAAACATGGCAGTCGTAACCATGCGCGAGCTCCTCGACGCTGGCGTCCACTTCGGTCACCAGACCCGTCGCTGGAACCCGAAGATGAAGCGCTTCATCTTCACCGACCGTAACGGCATCTACATCATCGACCTGCAGCAGACGCTGACCTACATCGATGAGGCCTTCGAGTTCGTTAAGGAAACCGTCGCACACGGCGGCACCATCCTCTTCGTTGGTACCAAGAAGCAGGCTCAGGAAGCCGTTGCTGAAGAGGCAACCCGCGTGGGAATGCCCTACGTTAACCACCGCTGGCTCGGCGGTATGCTCACCAACTTCCAGACTGTCTCCAAGCGCCTGAAGCGCATGAAGGAGCTGCAGGCTATGGATGCGGCTGAGGACGGCTACAAGGGCCGCACCAAGAAGGAAGTTCTGATGCTGACCCGTGAGCGCACCAAGCTGGAGCGCGTCCTGGGTGGTATCTCCGATATGACCAAGGCTCCGTCCGCACTGTGGATCGTTGACACCAACAAGGAGCACATCGCGGTCAAGGAAGCTCAGAAGCTTAACATCCCGGTCGTCGCCATCCTGGACACCAACTGTGATCCGGATGAGGTTGACTTCCCGATTCCGGGTAACGACGACGCCATCCGCGCTACCAAGCTGCTCTCCGGCATCATCGCCACCGCTGTGGAAGAGGGCAAGAAGGCTCGCGAGGAGCGCCAGCTGGCTCAGGCCAAGGAGGCCGCCGGCGACAGCGCTGAGAAGGACGCCCGCGACGCCGCTGAGGCCGCCGCTGCGTCTGATCCGGCTTCCGCAGAGAAGTCTGAGGACGCTGAGAAGTCCGCAGAGTAATCTGCACACCTTAAGCCCCCGTACCGCACGGCCCACAGTGTCCGCGGCGATGGGGGCTTTTTCTCACGTGTTTTCTTAGCGTGCTAAGACGCGTGGCACATTAAAGGGTTGAAAACACCACGCTGAAGGTCTTCAGATTCTTCGCTGGGGGAGCTGGCGAAAAACTAGCACCCCCTCAACGCGACGTGGTGGTAGTGATTCCGCTACGCTGTTTCAACGAATACCGTTCAATTCCAAGGAGGATCGCTCCAACTATGGCGAATTACACTGCTGCAGACGTAAAGGCATTGCGTGAGGCCACCGGCTCCGGCATGCTCGATTGCAAGAAGGCTCTCGAAGAGTCCCAGGGTGACTACGACAAGGCCGTTGAGTACCTGCGCATCAAGGGCGCAAAGAACGTGTCCAAGCGCGCCGAGCGTGAGGCCACCGAGGGCCTGATCGCCGTTTCCGGCAACACGATGGTCGAGATCAACTGTGAGACCGACTTCGTGGCTAAGAACGAGGCTTTCAAGGCTTTTGCCACCAAGATCGCTGAGGCTGCCGGTGAGGCCAAGGTCAACTCCGGTGAGGAGCTCAACAACCTGGAGATCGACGGCAAGAAGGTCTCTGAGATCGTTGACGAAGAGTCCGCAAAGACCGGCGAGAAGCTGCAGGCCCGCCGCGCAGTCACCATCGAGGGCGACAACGTTGCTGTCTACCTGCACCAGCGTTCCGCTGACCTGCCGCCGGCAGTGGGTGTCCTGGTCTCCTACGAGGGCAACGCAGAAGGCGCTCACGCAGTGGCACTGCAGATTGCGGCTATGAACGCCGAGTACCTCACCCGCGAGGACGTTCCGGCTGAGGTCGTTGAGAAGGAGCGCGAGATCGCTGAGGCTACCACCCGCGAGGAGGGCAAGCCGGAGGCAGCCCTGCCGAAGATCGTGGAAGGCCGTCTCAATGGCTTCTACAAGTCTGTGGTTCTGCTTGAGCAGGCAGCTCTGTCTGACTCCAAGAAGACCGTCAAGCAGGTCGCAGACGAGGCCGGCACCACCATCACCGGTTTCATCCGCTACGAGGTTGGCGCTTAAGCTTTACTAGAGCTTTCGTAGCTAGGGAGTATTGCTCCGTAGCTGCGGTTTCTCCCTCCTCCTCTTCATCCCTGTGGCCGCCTGGCCGGTGGGGAAGAAGCGGGGGAGGGAATTTGCTGTTTTCTGCCGCCCCTTAGGGTGGGGGTTGTGCGCAGCTGAATATATAAGAGCGGCTTCCTATGGTTAAGATGGAACGGAATTATTCGTGCGCTTAACTGAAGCGTCGCCATGCGTGAAGGAGACGATGAAGACCGTGACTAACCCTGAACCGAAGCGAACCGGATACAAGCGAGTCATGCTGAAGCTGGGCGGTGAGATGTTCGGCGGTGGCAAGGTCGGCATCGATCCTGATGTCGTAGAAAACGTCGCCCGCCAAATCGCCGAGGTGGCCGAACAAGGAACTGAGATTGCCGTCGTTATCGGTGGCGGTAACTTCTTCCGCGGAGCGGAGCTGTCCCAGCGCGGTATGGACCGCGCTCGCTCCGACTACATGGGCATGCTGGGTACAGTCATGAACTCCCTGGCGCTGCAGGACTTCCTCAAGCAGCAGGGCATCGACTGCCGTGTGCAGACGTCCATCAACATGGCACAGATTGCGGAGCCGTATCTGCCGCTGCGCGCCGACCGCCACCTAGAAAAGGGGCGCGTGGTTATCTTTGGCGCCGGCATGGGCATGCCGTACTTCTCCACCGACACCACCGCAGCGCAGCGCGCGCTGGAGATTGGTGCAGAAGTCCTCTTCTTGGCCAAGGCTGTCGACGGCGTCTATTCCGCTGACCCGCGCACGAATCCGGACGCGGAGCTCTACTCCGAGATCACCCCGCGTGAGGTCATCGAGAAGAACCTCAAGGTGGCTGATGCTACGGCGTTCAGCTTGTGCATGGATAATAATATGCCGATTCTGGTCTTCAACCTCCTCACCGAGGGCAATATCAAGCGCGCCGTGAACGGCGAGAAGATCGGCACGCTGGTCCAGTCTTAGTACAAACGGGCCGCGACCTGCTACATTCTTTCCCAGTACTTTTGACTATTTCAAGGGAGTTGTAACCCTCATGATCGACGAGATTCAGCTCGAAGCTGAAGAGCACATGACCGCCTCGGTGGAGCACGCCCGCGAGCAGCTGATCACCATCCGCACCGGCCGCGCCAACCCAGCCATGTTTAACGGCTTGGTCGCTGAGTACTACGGTGTGCCGACCCCGATTACCCAGATGGCAACCATCTCGGTTCCTGAGCCGCGCATGCTGCTCATCAAGCCTTATGAGCAGTCCGTGATGAATGAGATTGAGAACGCAATCCGCAACTCGGATCTCGGTGTGAACCCGACCAATGATGGTCAGGTGCTGCGCGTTACTATTCCGCAGCTGACTGAGGAACGCCGCCGTGAGATGGTCAAGCTGGCTAAGAGCAAGGGTGAGGACGGCAAGATTGCTATCCGTAACATTCGCCGCCGTGCCATGGAGCAGCTGAAGAAGCTGCAGAAGGACGGCGATGCTGGCGAGGACGAGGTCATCGCTGCAGAGAAGGAAATGGAAAAGATTACTTCCGGCTACATCGAGCAGGTGGACAAGCTCGTCGCCAATAAGGAAGAGGAGCTCATGGAGGTGTAGCCTCCACACACGAGCTTTGACTTGCCGCCGCGCCAGGCACCGACCAGCACGGCGGTCTTTTCTGTGTAGAGCTTAAGCACCCACGACTACCTGAGGAGCATGCGTGAGCACTGAGCACCCGAGCCGGATGCCGAAACCCAAGAATTCCGCGGGCCGAGACATGCCTGCGGCGATTGCCGTCGGCGTCGGCTTGGGCGCGCTCGTCGTTTTTGCGGTGTGGGCCGGGCCTTTGGTGTGGTATCTCGTCGTCGCCACCGCAGTGGGCTTGGGCATGTGGGAGGTTCTCACCCGGTTGCGGGAGCACTCCTACTATGTCCCGCGCACCCTGCTGATCGTTCTTGGCCAAGCCATGGTGTGGGTCTCGTGGTTCCTCAACGCCCCGGGCCTCGTTGCGGTGTATGTGGTTGCGGTTCTGGCGCTCATGTTCGGGCGCCTCTTCCACAACGGCAGGCACCGTCCGCCAATTAACTATCTCCGTGATATGTCGATGGGCATCTTCGTGCTGACCTGGATACCCCTCTTTGGCACGTTTGCCGCGATGCTTTCGCGGGTGGAGACGCCGTTTGCTTCGGGGGCGGCGTCGATTGTCGTGTTTATGCTCTGCGTGGTCGCCTCAGACACCGGTGGCTTTATCGCCGGCGTGATGTTTGGCTCGCACCCCATGGCCCCGGCGGTCAGCCCCAAAAAATCGTGGGAAGGTTTTGCCGGTTCGGTTGTTTTCGGAACCCTTACCGGCGCGCTTTCTTTCGCATTCCTGCTTCACCACAAGCCGTGGGTGGGCGCACTGATGGGATTGGGTCTTGTCTTTTGCGCCACCCTCGGTGACTTGGTGGAATCCCAGTTCAAGCGCGAGCTAGGCATCAAGGACATGTCTGCCTTGTTGCCGGGACACGGCGGCATCATGGACCGCTTGGACGGCATGCTGCCGTCCGCGATGGTGACGTGGGTGGCAATGAGCTTCCTTACCACCCTCGCACCTTAAGGCTTAGCGGCGAGCTTGCTTGCGCACCTGGCGGCGTAGCTCGAACATGCGCCAGCCGCCTACTAGGGCCATGATGAGCGCACCGGAGATGGCGCAGATGAGGTAGGTGACGCCGGCAGGGAACTGGACGGTCCAGTTAAGGAAGTTGAGCGGTACCTGGTGCTGGTTCTGCAGGATGAAAATGATGAGGACGATGAGCAGTAGGAAGCCCACGATCAGGGCGATCCACGTGCTGGCTGCGAAGGAGCCCTTCACCTTGCCATCATTTTTCTCCGCATAGTCCGAAGTTGTCGGAACCGGCTCTACTGGCCCTTCGGTCGCGGGGGCTTCCGCGGTGTAATCATTCAGCGGCTCCTCGGCCGGAGTGGTGGAGGGGCGGAATTCCTCGGGGGAGTTTTCTGGATTCGTCATGCATCTATTAAATAGGTTGAGATGTCACTTTCGCCACTCCAGCAGAACTTAGATTGGATAATGTGGCCGAAAACGTGGAAAATGGGCTCTACCATGGCTGAACCACTGAAACTGAATTTCTCCGCTCCGCGGCGCGGGCTACCCCCGAAGCACTTCGCGGACCTGACCGAGGCCGAGCGCATTGAGGCGCTCGCGGAACTTGGCCTGCCCAAGTTCCGGGCAAAGCAGCTGGCCAAGCACTACTACGTCCACCACACCGCCGATGTCTCTGAGATGACGGATATCCCGGCCGCCTCCCGCGAGGCGGTGCAGGAGCGTTTGTTCCCCACGCTCATGGAGCCCATTCGTCAGACCTCTACCGATGATGGGGAAACCACCAAGTCCCTGTGGCGTTTGCACGACGGCACTTTGCTGGAATCCGTGCTCATGCGCTACCCAGGGCGCGCAACACTGTGTATCTCCTCCCAGGCTGGCTGCGGCATGGCCTGCCCGTTCTGCGCCACCGGCCAGGGCGGGTTGGACCGCAACCTGTCCACCGCGGAAATCGTGGAGCAGTTTAGGCACGCTGCTCGCCTCATGGAAGAGGAAGGCGGGCGCCTAAGCAACGTTGTTTTCATGGGCATGGGTGAGCCGCTGGCTAACTACAAGCGCGTGGTTCACGCGGTGCGCCAGATTACCGGCGCTGACCTCACCGGTTTCGGCCTTTCCCAGCGCAATGTCACGGTGTCGACGGTCGGCTTGGCACCGGCCATCCGCAAGCTCGCGGATGAGGACTTGTCCTGCACCCTCGCCGTCTCCTTGCACACCCCGGACGATGAGCTGCGCGATACCCTCGTGCCAGTCAACAACCGCTGGCCGGTTGAGGAGGTACTTGATGCCGCTAAGTACTACGCCGATAAGTCGGGCCGCCGCGTTTCCATCGAGTACGCGCTGATCCGCGATAAGAATGATCAGGATTTCCGCGCTGACATGTTGGGCCGGAAGCTGCATGCGGCTCTGGGCTCCAAGGTTCACGTCAATGTGATCCCGCTGAACCCCACGCCGGGCTCGGAGTGGGATGCTGCCCCGAAGGCGCGCCAGGACGAGTTCGTTCGCCGCGTCATCGCGCAGGGCGTGCCGTGCACCGTGCGCGATACCAAGGGCGATGAAATCGCTGCCGCCTGTGGCCAGCTCGCTGCCGACGAGCGCGAGAGCGCTTAAGAGCTCTGCTTACAGTTTCCTAACAATAGTTTCGCCGGAGGAGAAAGCATTAATGGTTCTTGATACCGTTAATGCTTATGACTCATCCTTATCGCGAGGACTTAGCGGCAGATCCACGCACCCAAGCTTTAGCGGTGCGCGATCTGCGCAAGTCTTTTGGTTCTCAGATTGCCGTCAACAGCCTCAACCTGGATGTACCGCGCGGATCCATCTACGGGATAGTGGGGCCGAATGGCGCGGGCAAGACCACGATGCTGACCATGGCGTGTGGCCTCCAGCGCCCTGATGCCGGCCACAGCTTCATCGCCGGCCACAACGTGTGGGAAGAGCCCATCCCCGCCAAACAGGCCATGGGGCTGCTCATGGATGGGGCGCCGGTCTTTGACCGTCTCACTGGCGCTGAATACCTTCACTACCTCGGCGCCCTTCACAAGTTGGAGCGCTCCGAGTCGCTGCGCCGTGCGCAGGAGCTTCTCGACGCCCTCTCCCTCTCCGAGGCCGCCGATAAACGCATCGCGGACTATTCCGCCGGCATGACCAAAAAGATTCTCCTGGCCGGGGCCGTCCTGCACAACCCGGAGGTGCTTATCCTTGACGAGCCTCTGGAAGCCGTGGATCCGGTCTCCGGGCGCCTCATCCAGCAGATGCTGCGCGCCTATGCCTCCCGCGGCGGCACGGTTATTTTGTCCTCGCACGTCATGGAGCTCGTCGAGGGGCTGTGCGACCACGTCGCCATCATCAACGGCGGCCAAGTCATCACCGCGGGTCACGTCGACGATGTCCGCCAGGGCCAAAGCCTGAGCGATCTCTTTATCGCGGCCGTCGGCGGGCGGGACCTGGATGCCTCGAAGTTTGGGTGGCTGCGCTCGCCAGCGGCAGGTGACGCTGAATGACATCCACTCTGTTCAGCCTCCATCGCACTCTGTGGTGGCGAAGCGTTTCCTCCAACCCGGCGACGCTCATGATGGGGCTCATGATGCTGATCTACGGAGCAATCGGCCTCTTTTCCATCGCAGCCATGGTGTATGCAGATATCACCACGCCCGGACACGGCTACCAAGCACTGACCGTCGGCGTGGCGGGCGGCATGCTCATCTACGTACTCCTCGCTCTCTTTATGCCGGCGGGGGAGAATCAATTGAGCCCGACAACTCTGGGAGCCCTTCCTCTGACTCCCCGTGAGGTCCTTCCGGGCTTGTTCTTCTCCGGTCTGCTGACCACCCGCGCCATCATGTCGGTCGTCTTTTCCCTGGTGTATGCGATCATCGGCAGCATTTTCCTCATCCTGACAGGAACCGGGTGGGCTGCGGTGCCCTTCGTCGTGGGCATGGTGCTGTCGTGCGCGACGACCATCATCGTTGGCGAATGTCTTGGCCAAGTGGCTTCCGCTATCGCGGATTCCCAAAAGTCGCGCACCCAAATTGCGGCGATGGTGGTTATGGGCCTGCTGGTCTTTGGCATGCTGCAGGCACAGAGCGTCCTCGAGTCCTTGCCTCCGCTCGATTCGGTGGGCACCATCATGGCCTGGACCCCGTTGGGTGCCGGGGTGGGGTGGGCGCTCGCGCTTGCCGACGGCCACCTCATCACCGCCCTATCCCAACTACTGATCGCGGTGGGCAGCCTTGTCCTGCTGGTATGGGCATGGTCCCGTCAGATAGGCGGCCTCATGCGCAACCCCGGAACAGGCGGTGACGCAGCCAGCGAAGTGACGGGCAAGGGTGTGTCCAAGTTGGAGTTGGGCGCTTGGTCTTATTCCAGCCCGGCGGCGATGGAATACTCTCGCGCACTGCGTTATCTCACCCGCGATAAGCGGCAAACCGGCATGCTCTACACGATGCCTTTGTTTGGCGTGCTGACCCTATATCAGTTGTGGAAGGGCGATGATTTCACCGCATATTTCATGCTGTGCTTCAGCGCGATCGTGCTCTCTTCGCTCTTGGCTAATGATTATGGCTTCGATGGGCCGTCGAATTGGGTCCACATGGTGGCGCCGGTTGCTCCGCGTACCATCCTTCATGCGCGCCACCTCGCACACGTCACTATTCCCTTGATCGGGTTTGTGCTGCTTGCTGTAGTGGTTCTTGTCTTTAGCGACAACTTCACCTTGGGCATGTTGTGCACAGCTGTGGCTCTAGGCGTGTTCATTTCCACGGCGGCGGTGGGCTTGGGACTGACCGTGCTCAACCCTTATCCCTTGTCAGCCCCGGGACAGAACCGGTGGAATGACAAATCCGGCTATTCCGCTGGCGCTTTCTTCACGGCGTTCGTCGGCATGATGCTGGTGTGGGTGCCCGCGCTTCCCGGCATCGTGGTTTCTGCCCTCAGCTATGAGCGCGGCGGCTGGCTGCTGTATGCCGCTGTGATAGTTTCTCTGCTGGTTCCGTCACTTGTCTACGCCGCTGTCTGGCGCTTCGCCGGAAAGAGGGCGCAGGAGCGAACCCCGGAGATTTACGCCACGGTAAACCGTTACGTGAGCTAGGGGTTGAGCAGATAGTACAAAAGCTCCCTTCCCGCAGTTCATGAATGAACTGCGGGAAGGGAGCTTTTGTTTACAGCGAAGAAGCTTTAGTTAGCCACCGGCTTGGCAGCGTGGCGGCCGTCGGACACGCCGCGGAGGTGAGCGACGCGGGAGGGCTCAATGTTGAGGGCACGCAGCTCGTCATCGGTCAGGGAAGCGTAGACGTTGCCAACGGTTTTCTGCTCGTATGCCCAGTCCGGCTCCTCGTGGCCCACCGGCTTGTTGCGGGCAGTCAAGGTGCGTACCTGGGAGAGCTTCGGCTGTAGAGCGTAAATGACCAAGCCGAGGGCGATGAGGACTGCCAAGGCGATAAGCCAGACCGTCTCTACGTGGCCCTTGTGGTTACCAAAGTTATAAGCAAGCAGGAACGCGACGGACGTCCAGCCGGCGATCTGTACGCCCGAGCGGCTGATGCGGGACCAACCGAAACCTGCGGACGGGACGTCATCGGTGGATACGCCGTCGAAAACCTGCGATGCCGGCTTGTGGGAAGACACTTGCTCTCCTTTGCGTGTACATGCGGCCCGCCCTGGTTAGAACTAGTTGCGTGAGGCGAGCGCACGAAAATGCCAGTTATTCTGTGTAGTAGTTTAAATGATCCTGCCGGCAACCGCGATTAAACACCCCCGCTTATCGCTATCGGAGCGCACAGGACTCCGACTAGGGTTGACCGGCTAGGGTTGAGAGGGTGAGTACCCAACGCATTCTTATTCTCGGCTCTACTGGCTCGATCGGCACCCAGGCTCTGGACGTTATCGCGGATAACCCGGATAAGTTCACAGTCGTAGGCATTGCCGCCGGCGGCTCCAACCCGCAGCTCATTATCGAGCAGGCTCGTGCCCTCAACCTTTCGTTTGACCACGTGGCCGTCGCCAAGCCCGATGCGGCACGGACCGTCTCCGAGGCCCTCGGCGGCACCGTGCTCTCCGGCCCAGATTCCGCAGAGCAGCTGGTCCGGGCCATCGATGCGGATAAGGTCCTCAACGCGCTCGTCGGTTCAATGGGCCTAGCCTCCACGGTTGCGACTTTGGAAAAAGGCGAGCTTCTAGCGCTAGCGAATAAGGAATCCCTCGTCGCCGGTGGCTCCATCGTGACCCGCCTGGCGGGGGAGGGCCAGATTATTCCGGTGGATTCCGAGCATTCTGCTATGGCGCAATGCTTGCGCGCGGGCAGTGATGCGGAGCTTGATCACCTCGTCCTCACCGCCTCCGGTGGTCCCTTCCGAGGCTGGACCCGCGAGGAGATGTGGGATGTCACCCCGCAGCAGGCTGCCCAGCACCCAACGTGGTCGATGGGGCAGATGAACACCCTGAATTCCGCCACGCTGGTCAACAAGGGCCTGGAGCTCATTGAGGCCACGCTGCTTTTCGACGTCTCCCCAGAGCGCATCGAGGTCACCGTCCACCCCCAGTCCATCGTTCACTCGATGGCAACGTTCACTGACGGCTGCACCATCGCGCAGTGCTCGCCACCGTCGATGAAGCTGCCGATCTCCCTCGCATTGGATTGGCCGCGCCGCGTACCGGGTGCCCAGCCGGCATTGGATTTTTCCACCGCGCATGACTGGCATTTCGAGCCGCTGGATGATGAGTCCTTCCCGGCCGTTCGCTTGGCGCGCGAGGTTGCCGCCGCCGGAGGTACCCACGCTGCCGTGTACAACGCTGCCAACGAGGAGGCGGCCGCGGCCTTCTTGGCGGGGCGCATTCACTTCCCGGAAATTGTTGACGTTGTCAGCCACGTCGTGGATCAGGCCGCGCAGTTCGCTGGTGTACCCTCTAGCGTCGATGATGTCCTCGCCGTGGAAGGCGAGGCCCGCCGTCGCGCCAACGCGATGGTGGATTCGCTCGCTCGTTAGAAAGCCCTACGATCTATGGCAAATGTCCTCGGCATAGTTCTCTTCGCCTTGGGGATCGGCATCACCGTTGCCCTGCACGAGGCCGGTCACATGTTTAGCGCTCGTGCCTTCGGCATGCGTGTGCGCCGCTATTTCATCGGCTTCGGTCCGCGCGTTGCGTCCTTTACCCGTGGCCACACCGAGTATGGCCTCGCTGCCTTCCCGGTGGGTGGTTTCTGCGATATCGCAGGCATGACGGCGCAGGATGAGTTCCTCACGGAAGAGGAAAAGCCCTATGCCATGTACACGAAGCCGGCGTGGCAGCGCATCATCGTGCTGGCCGGCGGCATCACCGTCAACCTGCTTTTAGGATTTATTATCCTGCTGCTCATCGCCATGACGACGGGCTTGCCCAACCCAGACGCGGATGTGCGCCCGCGCGTTGGCGAGGTGTCCTGCGCGGCGAATCAGAAGGCCGATGGCGAACTCGAACCGTGCCAGGGAGTAGGCCCTGCTGGTGAGGCGGGCGTGGAACCTGGGGACATCGTTCTCGCGCTGAACGGCGAGACCATGGACTCCTTTGCGCAGCTTCGCGATACCGTCATGAACTATCCCGGCGACACTGTCACCCTCAAAGTCGAACGCGATGGCGAGCCGCGTGACTTCGACATCACGCTTGCTACAGTGACTCGGCTCAATGCCGAGGGGCAATTGGTGAAGGTCGGTGCCATCGGTATGAGCAACCAGATTATCGATATCAGGGAGACCTACTCCTTCGTCGATGCCTTCCCGGCGACCGCCCGCTACTCGGGCTATGCGCTCAACGCCACGGTCCAAGGAATCGCGCAATTCCCAGCGAAGATCCCGGGCGTGGTGGCCTCCATCTTTGGGCAGGAGCGCGACGTTAACGGACCAATGTCCGTGGTGGGAGCCTCCCGGGTGGGCGGCGAGTTGGTCGAGCGAAGCCTGTGGTCATCCTTCTTCATGATGCTGGCCACCCTCAATTTCTTCCTCGCGCTGTTTAACCTCATCCCACTCCCGCCGTTCGATGGCGGCCATATCGCCGTCATCATTTATGAGAAGATCCGTGACGCCCTGCGCCGCCTCATGGGCAAGGACCCGAAAGGGCCCGCGGATTACACCAAGCTCATGCCGGTGACCTATGTGCTGGCTTTCCTCCTCATGGCGGTGGGTGCTCTCATCATGATCGCGGACGTGGTTAACCCAATTCGGCTGTTTGGCTAGTGATCCACCTGCGGTGCGCGGTGCTAGAGTAGGGGCGTTAAAACCCAATTAGCAAGGAGCACACATGTCGACCCCTATTGGTCTTGGAATCCCCGACGGCCCGCCTCCCACCCTGGCGCCGCGCCGCAAGACGCGTCAGCTCATGGTTGGCCAGGTGGGCGTGGGCTCTGATCACCCGATTTCAGTGCAGTCGATGACCACGACGAAGACGCACGACGTCAACGCCACCCTTCAGCAGATTGCTCAGCTGACCGCCAGCGGCTGCGACATCGTTCGCGTTGCCTGCCCGAAGACGGTTGATGCGGAGGCTTTGCCAGCGATTGCGCAGAAGTCCCCGATCCCGGTGATCGCAGATATCCACTTCCAGCCCAAGTACATCTTTGCTGCCATCGATGCTGGCTGCGCTGCGGTGCGCGTCAACCCGGGCAACATCAAGGAATTTGATGGCCGCGTTAAAGAGGTGGCGAAGGCCGCCGGCGATGCCGGTATCCCGATTCGCATCGGCGTCAACGCGGGCTCCCTGGATAAGCGCATCATGGAGAAGTACGGCAAGGCCACCCCGGAGGCTCTCGTCGAGTCTGCGTTGTGGGAGGCCGGCCTCTTCGAGGAGCACGGCTACGGCGATATCGCCATTTCCGTCAAGCACAACGACCCCGTCGTCATGGTGGAGGCCTACCGCCAGCTCGCCGCTCAGTGTGACTACCCGCTGCACCTCGGTGTCACCGAGGCTGGCCCGGCATTCCAGGGCACCATCAAGTCTTCCGTCGCTTTCGGCGCCCTGCTCGCCGAGGGCATCGGTGACACCATCCGCGTGTCCTTGTCAGCGGATCCGGTCGAGGAGATCAAGGTCGGTGACCAGATCCTGCAGTCCCTCAACCTGCGCCCGCGCAAGCTCGAGATTGTTTCCTGCCCTTCCTGTGGTCGCGCACAGGTGGACGTCTACAAGCTCGCCAACGAGGTCACCGAAGGCCTCGACGGCATGGAGTTCCCGCTGCGCGTGGCTGTCATGGGCTGCGTGGTCAACGGTCCGGGCGAGGCCCGTGATGCCGACCTCGGCGTGGCCTCCGGTAACGGCAAGGGCCAGATCTTTGTCAAGGGTGAGGTCATCAAGACCGTTCCCGAGTCCAAGATCGTGGAAACGCTCATCGAAGAGGCAATGCGCCTAGCTGAAGAACAAGGCCTGGAAGCCGTAGAGGGTGCCAAGGCTGAGGTCCGCGTTACCAAGTAACTCACCTGCGGTGTGGGGCGGCCGTCTAGCCGCCCCAGGCTGCTACGCTGCCCAAGCATGAAGAGGTTCGTGGCGCTGCTCGGTGCGGCAGGTATCGCGGCGTCGTCATTGGTGGGATGCACCCCCAAGCCGGTGTCCGCACGTCCAGTCGCTGAGCAATTCCTGGAAGACATGGAAACCCGCAATAATGAGGACTTGGCGCAGCTTGTCGATGATGGCAGCACAGCTACGAACACGCTTGACGCAACCTTCGCGGGCCTGCAAGCGGAGGGGCTCGACGTCGAATTGACCGGGGTTGATCAACAAGAGGCCCAAGCCACCGCGCACTATTCGGTGACGTGGACCCTGCCTCGCAATCGTTCCCTGCGCTATGACACCTCGATGGCCTTAACGCGCAAGGAGAAAGACTGGACGGTGCGCTGGCAGCCCAGCATTATCCATCCCGATCTCGGCGCGCACCAACACCTCGAATTGCGCTCAATAGCTCCAAAACGCGCCGGCGTGGTCTCCTCCGATGGAGTGGAACTCATGTCTCCGGGCTTGCAATACCGCCTCGTTGTCGATACCGACGCCGTAGACGACCCACGCCCCGTCGCCGCGAAAGTATCCGGCGCGCTGAGCCAAGCTCATCAAGAGGATGATTCCATCCCGGAGATTGACTCTGGTGAGCTAGCCAAGAATCTCGAGGAGGTCGATGGTTCCTACTCAGTCACCATGCTCAATGAGGCTCAGGCAGCGCGGCTGCGCCCGGTTCTGGAGAACCAGAAAGGGATCCGCTTCAACGAGGAACCCGCGCTTATCACGCGCGATACTGGCTTGGCCCCGGACATCCTCGCCCGGGTGCGGTCGATGGTCTCCGAGGAGGTCGACGGAACAAATGGATGGTCCGTTTCTGTTGTCAACGAACACGGAGCCGCGCTTTCCGACGTCGAGCACCACGAACCCGAGGCAGCTCCGTCCATCAAGGTATCGCTGGACTATGACGTCCAGCGTGCCGCGCAAGAAGCCGTCAATCAGCGTGCTGAATACGAGGCCATGCTCGTGGCCATGCGTCCTTCGACCGGCGAGATTCTAGCCGTGGCCCAAACCCCGGAGGCAGATAAGAAGGGCGATATCGCCCTCCAAGGCCAGTTCCCACCGGGTTCGGTGTTTAAGATCATTACGGCCTCGGCGGGCGTCGACAAGCAAGGCCTTTCCCCAGACTCTATCGTTCCGTGCCCCGGCACCATGGAGCTGTATGGGCGCACCGTCACCAACTACAACGGGTTCTCCCTTGGCTCGGTGCCGCTGCGCCAAGCCTTTGCACAATCCTGTAACACCACTTTTGCGCAGATCTCTACGGATCTGCCGAAGGGTGAACTGCGCGATGTGGGCAAACAATACGGGCTGGGTATCGATTATGAGGTGCCGGGCTTATCGACGCTCACCGGCTCCATCCCAGAGGGCGAGACGCCCCTCGAGCGCACGGAATCCGGCTATGGACAGGGCCTCGACCTTGTTTCTCCCTTCGGCATGGCGCTTGTCTCTTCGACGGTTGCGGCGGGCAAGACCCCGACGCCGACGCTTATTGAGTCACGTGAGACCAAGGTGTCCGAAAAGGTCCCCGCGCCCAGCGAGGAGACCTTGACTCAGGTGCGGGACATGATGCGCCAGGTGGTGGCAAGCGGTACCGCCTCGGGGATGCAGGCACAGGGCACCGTCTACGGCAAGACCGGTGAGGCGGAGATCAATGGTGGCTCGCATGCCTGGTTCACCGGCTACCGCGACGACGATATCGCTTTCGCAACTCTGGTTGTTCTGGGCGGTGGCTCGACGATTTCGGTCAACATCACGGACAATTTCCTGCAGCGCCTCGACGCCCTCCGCGCGGAAGGCCACGGCGAGGTGGCCCCCGCACAAGAGCAGTAGCGCGTCGTAGTCAGCGCGCCTGTGGTGTCCTTTGTCGGGCGCTGGGGAAGAGGGCTACCATGAGTAGTTATGACTAAGCGCGCGATGCTGAAGCAAGAAAAAGATACTCCAATCCGCAAGGTACCGAAGGACATTGAGCGCCCGGAGTACGTGTGGAAGGACTCGGTTCAGGAAGCCCAGGGCGAGCCATTCGTGCAGACCCCAGAGGTTATTGAGGCCATGCGTGAGGCCTCCCGAATCGCCGCCAATGCTCTCCAGGAGGCCGGAAAAGCAGTGGCGCCTGGCGTGACCACGGATGAGATCGACCGCGTGGCGCACGAGTACATGTGTGACCACGGTGCTTACCCGTCGACTTTGGGCTACCTGGGGTTCACGAAGTCCTGCTGTGTCTCCCTCAATGAGATTGTCTGCCACGGCATTCCGGACACGACGGTGATTGAGGATGGTGACATCGTCAATATCGACGTCACTGCGTTCAAGAATGGTGTCCACGGCGATACGAACGCTACGTTCCTCGCAGGCAACGTCACCGAAGAACACAAGCTGTTGGTCGAGCGCACCAAGGAAGCGATGATGCGCGGCATTAAGGCCGCAAAACCGGGCCGTGAGATTAACGTTATCGGACGCGTCATCGAGTCTTATGCACACCGCTTTGGCTACAACGTGGTCACTGACTTTACCGGGCACGGCGTAGGCCCTACCTTCCACAACGGGTTGGTTGTGCTGCACTACGATTCCATGACCTACCGCGACATCCTCGAGCCCGGAATGACCTTGACCATCGAGCCGATGATCAACCTGGGTTCCCTGGATTATGAGATCTGGGATAACGGCTGGACCGTCCAGAACACCGATGGCAAGTTCACCGCCCAGTTCGAGCACACCATCGTCATCACCGATGACGGCAACGAGATCCTCACCCTGCCGGATGAGGCCTAGCGTTTAAGCGCCGAGCGTTTAAACGTCGAGCGTTTAAACATAGCCGAAACAAAACAAGCCCTCCACCTTCCCCGTGCAATACACGGTGGGGTGGAGGGCTTTGTGCTGCCAGTAAAGAGCGCTAACTAGAAGGAAACGTTCTTCAAAGCCTGGCCAACGTAGTCCGGAATCATGCCGGAGAACACGGCGTAGTTGTAGCCGGCGACTGCGGTGGAGACAGCGGCAGCGGCGACCATAGCGATGGTGCCACCACGCCAGAGGTCCAGCCACTGCGGAACCTGGGACTCGTTCTTGGTGGAGCCGAAAGCGTCGGCGCCGTTGCCGGTGATGTTGCCGTCGGTCACGCCACCCAGCTTGGAGGAGAGGGAGCCTTCGCCCTCAGAAGAGAGTGCGGAAGACATCTCGGAAGAGGTAGCGTCCTTCTGGAGCTCCTCCTGAACCTGCTGCTCGGTCAGGCCGGAGCCCTCAACAGCCTCAGCGGCGGAAGCAACGGTGGTGCCAGCGAAGGCGATGGTAGCGGCGGTTGCAGCAGCAACGGCGGCGGTGCGGAATTTACGCATCTTGAGTAAAGCCTTTCAGAAAGTGGGTTAGAAGGGGAAGGGGAGAACTACATGCCGTACTTGAGGTAGTTCAGTGCCGGGCCAACCAGACCACCGGCGATGGTGATGATGGTGGCGACGATACCGATGCCGGCGAGGGCCTGTGCCCACTTCGGCTCACCGGAGATAGAAGACTTCTGGCCGAAGATGTTCTGGCCGTTTGCTTCCTTCTGGGCGTCGAGTGCCTTGCCCAGCTCGGAGGAGCCGCCTGCCTTCTGGTTGCCCTGCTGCTCGCCAGCAGATGCGGAAGAGTTGGTGGCGGAATCGTTGCTGCTGCCCTCTGCGGCGGAAGCAACGGTGGCGCCGCCGAATGCAACAGCGAGAGCGGTAGCACCAGCAATGGTGGCCTTGCGAATGCGCATAGTGTGAATCCTTTTAAACCTCGTAGGAACTGGAGTAACTAGGGTGTCCCAAGTCACTTGAGCGATTCTAGCGTAAACATTGGAGGGATTCACGGAATCTTCACCACTAACTTTCCCATTTCCCTCTTAGAGAGCTCTAGTTACTTAGCTACGTTCACAGCCACATTAAACCGCTAAGAAATGATCAAGCCAGCATCAAGATTGTCCCGAATCATTAGAAAATCGGGCATGCAAAAGCGCCCATCCTCAAGAAAAGAGGATGGGCGCTAGAAAAAGCGCGCTGAGCTAGTCAGCGTACCCGCAGCTTAATTAGCGGCGGAAGATCGGATCGAGCACGTGCTGCGGAACGATGTTGTTGTACACAGCGAAGTTGTAAGCAGCGATCAGAGCGCCAGCGATAGCGGTGCCGAAAGCAGCGAAGGTGCCATCGCGCCAGATCTCAGCCCACAGCGGGTTGTCTTCAGCCTTCTCCTTGCCGAAGAGATCCTCGCCGGAGACCTTCTTGTCACCCTCGGTAGCGTCGCCCCACTTGGAGGACAGGGTAGCGTCGGAGTCGTTCTCCTTGACCTTGTCGCCAGCGGAGGACAGCTCGGAGGAGGTGGTGTTGGTCTCGGTATCGGCCTCTGCAGCGAAAGCAACGGAGGTACCAGCGAAAGCAACGGAAACAGCGGTTGCAGCAGCAACAGCGGCGGTGCGGAAGTTACGCATGAAATTTAAGCCTTTCGGAAAAGTGTGTGGGGGAGACGTCTTAGAAGGACGGGCCGTGGACGAAGAAGTTGTAAACAACGCCGATCAGGCCAGCCACGGAAGCGACGGCGCTAGCGATGCCCAGGCCGTAGAAGGTCTTGGCCCAGGTCGGCTGATCGCCGAGGGAGGTGCAGTCCTGGTCGGTCTCGTCAGCGTCGCAGTGCTCGTGCTTGGAGGAGCCGAAGATGGCGCGGCCGTCAGCCTCAGTGCCCTTGTTGTCGTTCTCATCAACGTAGAACCAGTCACCAATCTTGGAGGACAGGGAAGCCTCGCCCTTGGTGCCTTCCTCGGAAGCGGAGGAGCCGTTCTCCTGGGAGGTGGAGGAGGCGTTCTCGTCCTGCGGAGCAGCGTCCTGTGCGAAAGCGACGGTGGAGCCGCCGAAGGTAACAGCGAGAGCAGTAGCGCCGGCGAGGGCTGCATTGCGGATACGCATATCAAAAGTCCTTAGTGTCGTACGTGCAAGGCCTCCGGTTGAGAGGTCTTGATTTACAGGGATAGGGATTAGTTTGGTATCCCCAAAACACACTGAGCCGGTAGAGAGTATCGGCTCGTTCCGGTGTCCGTAATTAACCTAGCCAACGGTCAGGCAAAATGCACGTCAGTTGGAGCGTTCTTTTATGCACTGCCAGCAATCACCCCCGAAATGGGTGATTTTCTTAAAGGTTGCTGGCAGATGTTGTTGGTGTTAAGACGTGCTTGTAGTGGCTTTCAGTGGGAATGGCGAAATTAGTTTAACGCCAATGTGAAAAACGTTACATGATTCGATGTAACTTTCACTCTAGCCACTCTAGTCCCAAAACGGCGTTCTCCACTACTTCTGGCAGTGCCGGGTGGATCCAATACTGTGAACGGGCGAACTCGCGCATGTCGAGGTCGTAGCTCATCGCGGTGATCAATTGTTGGATAAGCGTGGAGGCCTGTGGGCCCATGATGTGGGCGCCGAGGAGCTTGCCCGTGGTCCGGTCCGCTACCAGCTTGCAGATGCCCGTCGAGTCCTCCATGGCCCAGCCATAGGCAACGTCGCCAAAATTTTGCACCTTTACAGTGACGTCATAGCCCTCCTCGCGGGCTTGTTCCTCAGTGAGGCCGACCGTCGCAATCTGTGGGTGCGTAAAGATGGCAGAGGGCACGTGCTCGTGGGGCATGGGCTGGAGATCGTCCGGGTGCAGCAGATTGTGCTGCACTGCTCGTTGCTCCGCATTGGCCACGTGCTTGAGCATGTACGGAGATGAAACATCCCCGAGCGCCCACACGCCCTCGCAGGTTGTACGGCCAAACTCGTCGACCTTGATTCGACCGTCCTCATGCATTTCAATGCCGCTGGCAGAAAGATCCATCTGGTCGCCGTTGGGCTGGCGGCCGGTGGCAACGAGGATGGCATCTGCCTCCACGACGTCCCCGCTGTCCAAGGTAAGGCGTACGCCGTCTTCGGTTTCATCGAGCGTAGTGGCGGTGCCGATGCGGACGTCGAAGCGCTTTCGTGCGAGGTCGTTGAAGCGGGAGCTTAGGTCCTCATCGAGGAAACGGAGGAATTTCTCCGAGCGGTTGACCACGGTGACGTCGGTCCCCAGGCCGTCGAAGACGTGAGCAAACTCCATGGCGATGTAACCGCCACCTACCACTATGAGGCTGCGCGGCTGCTTCTCAAGCCGCATGATGTCTTCATTGGTGTGAACCGGGGCAGTGGTGCTGGCATATGGCTCGGGTAGCACGGGGCGTGAACCGGTAGCGATGACAATATTGTCACCGGTGATGATGTCCTCACCCGCCTGCAGGGTCTTCGGTCCGATGAACCGTGCGTGCTGATCAAAGACTGTAATATTGGGCGTTTCCTCGCCACGGCGGTACTCTTCGCCGCCCTGGGCAATCTGATCAATTCGGTTGTGGAACACGCGCTTGACGATGCCCTCCCAATCCACAGCATCCACGTGGGTGCTGAGCCCAAGGCGCGTGGCCTCGCGCGCGGCGAGCGCAACGTCGGCGGCGTAGACGTACATCTTCGTGGGGATGCAGCCTACGTTGAGGCACGTGCCGCCGAACGTTCCCTTCTCAATGATGGCGATGGATTTATCGTCAAACTCGGGAGAGGGTATTGAATTTCCCGAGCCGGTGCCGATGATGACGAGGTCAAAGTGCTGTGCGGAAGTCATGCCGATCATTCTAAAGGTTGACTAGCCGCAAACCGTGGAGGCTTTTAGGAGCGCGAGGCGCGGGAGGCTAATCCGTCTCAAGTGGTGCTACTGTGCTCAACCATTCCGCCGTGGCGGAGAGAGCGTCTTGGAGCGGCTCGGGACGCGAGAGAAAGAGATCGTGGCGCCCATTGTTGACAACGTGAAGCGTGTAGCGAGCACTGAGTTCCTTGGCCCAGCGCTGGCTTTGCCGTACATCAACGACAGTATCGGCGGTATTGGAGGACTCGCTGTATGGCCGGTTGAGCTCGGAGCGTCCAGAGGTCATAGTGAGCAGCGGGAGCCCAATGTTGATGCGGCCGGAGTGGATTGCGTCGAAGCCGCGGAAGACTGCTGCAACCCAACCCAGGAACTTGGGGTGTCCGCCCAGCGGCTTCAGGCGAAGATCGAAGTCCCAGTCGCCCTGTTCCCCGGAATGGACCGACTCCCCATAGGTTGTGAGGTCACCGGCGGGTATTTCGAGTCGTGGGGCGATGGCAGCGCCGGCATAGATAACGTGCTTGAGTGCCTCAAAGGCACTATTCGGTATTCCCATCATGGCAAGCCAGGGGCTGTTGAACACGACACCAGCGATGCGTGCGAATCGCTCGCGATCATGGCGGCGAAGGCGATCGAGCCAGAGCGCGGTGATGGTGCCGGCGGTGGAGTGGCCCATGATGATGACACGCTGGTTGGGGATGGCATCGAGAGCTGCATTGAGATCAGCGTCGTAGTACTGCAAGTCGCTGATGTAGTGCCAGGTCTGACCGTCCCGTCGAGAGCGTCCGCACTTGCGCAGATCGAGGGCGTAGAAGGCATAGCCGAGCTCATAAAAGTACCGTGCCACGTGGTCATGGAAGAAATAGTCTGTCATCCCGTGGACCCACAGTAAGGCGGGGCGATCATCATGGGCGTCGCCGCCGGGGCAGTAGCGCACGAGCGTCGCGCAGACAGTGTCTTCGCCGTCAGGGTCGGTGCCGAGTTCGAGTGGAGCGGCCTGGAAGTCGGGGCCGAGGATGTCTTCTGACCATTCGAGTTCGTTATGCGTCATGGGATTCATGATAGGTTGCGCGGCCAGATGCGTCCGGCAGAGCGGAGCGCTGACGGGAAACACCCTGCACCACAAATGGGGTAACAAATTCGAATTCGGGCATTTATTTTTTCAGGAATGCCTATTTCGCAATAAGGGGCGTAAAGTGGAATTAATGCTTGACGGACCTTCCGCAGGGGTGGTCTGTATGCCAGCTTGGACCCTAGCATCGTCGAGCGCTTTCTCACCGCGCCCTGTGCACCCACATGTGCGGGGCATTTGACCACATCGAATACATCGACTTAAAGAGGTAATAAGTACAGTGTCCTCCGATAAGAAGACAACACAAGTAGTAGACGAGGTTGAGGTCGCACTCATTGGTGCAGGTATTATGAGCGCCACCCTCGGCGCCATGCTGCGTGAGCTCGAGCCCAGCTGGACCCAGATGGTCTTCGAGCGCCTGGACGGCCCTGCGCTTGAGTCCTCCTCCCCGTGGAATAACGCTGGTACTGGCCACTCCGCGTTGTGCGAGTTGAACTACACCCCGGAGAAGAACGGCCGCATTGATGTTTCCAAGGCCATGAACATTAATGAGAAGTTCCAGGTTTCGCGCCAGTTCTGGTCCCACCAGCTCAACAACGGCATTCTGACGGACCCGAAGGCCTTCATCAATCCAGTCCCGCATGTGTCCTTTGCACAGGGTTCCATCCAGGTTGACTACCTGAAGCGCCGCTTCGATGCGCTGAAGGACAACCACATGTTCCCGAACATGCAGTTCAGCGATGATGACGCTACCTTCCAGGAAAAGCTTCCTCTGATGTCGGAAGGCCGTGACTTCAACGCCCAGAAGGTCGCTATTTCCTGGACCGAAGTTGGTACCGACGTCAACTTTGGTGCCCTGGCGAAGCAGTTCTTCACCGCGGCTAAGGCAGCGGGTACCGAGATCCGCTACGGCCACGAGGTCGTCGATATCAAGCGCGATGGTTCCAAGTGGCGCGTGGTGGCAAAGAACCTGCACACCGGTGACTACGAGGCCGTCCACGCCAAGTTCGTCTTCGTGGGTGCAGGCGGCTACGCGCTCGACCTGCTGCGCAAGGCTGGGGTCCGCGAGGTTTCTGGTTTCGCAGGCTTCCCGGTTTCCGGTCTGTGGCTGCGTTCTAAGAACCCGGATCTGATTAAGCAGCACCACGCCAAGGTTTATGGCAAGGCTGCTGTGGGCGCTCCGCCGATGTCCGTGCCGCACCTGGATACCCGCGTCATTGATGGCGAGCAAGGCCTGCTGTTTGGCCCGTACGGCGGCTGGTCCCCGAAGTTCCTCAAGAAGGGCTCCTACCTGGACCTGTTTAAGTCCATTCGTCCGGATAACATCACCTCTTACCTGGGCGTTGCGGCACAGGAGTTCGGCCTGACCAAGTACCTGGTTACTGAGGTCCTCAAGGACTTCGACAAGCGCGTCGAGACCCTGAAGGAGTACGTCCCGAGCGCAGACCCGGCAGATTGGGAGACCGTCATCGCTGGCCAGCGCGTTCAGGTGATTAAGCCGGCGGGTGCACCGCAGTTCGGTTCCTTGGAGTTCGGTACCACCCTCATCAATAACCCTGAGGGCAACATCGCCGGCCTGCTCGGCGCTTCCCCGGGAGCGTCCATCACCCCGGCCATCATGGTGGAGCTGCTGGAGCGCTGCTTCGGTGAGCACATGATCCAGTGGGGCGATAAGATTCAGGAAATGATTCCTTCCTACGGCACCAAGCTCTCCAAGGACAAGAAGCTCTACAACGAGATGTGGGAGTACACGCAGAAGACACTGCAGCTTGAGTCCAAGTAATTTCTCCTTTCGGCTCGTAGGTGCTTGCCTCGCAGGTAATTCTCAGTAACTGGCAGGGAGCGTCCAGTGCACCGGAACGCTCCACCAAGGAGAGCGCCCCATAATAATGGTGTGCGTTTGAGAGAGCGCATGCGAGAGAGATAGAGAGAACCCCAGCCGCGCGGGGCGGTCGGCCTGAGAAACCGACCGGGAGCGCGGCAGTGAAAGATAGAGACGCACCGCCGCCCCGAGACTCCGTTTCCTTTCCTACGGAGGCCTCGGGGCGGCGGTGTGTTTTCCTTTTCTTCTCTTACGTTCCGCAGTAGGTGAGGTAGCCTTCCGTGCCACCCGGTTGCTCGTATTCTGGCGCGGCAGTAAAGGGACGCGTGGTGGCGTGAAGCAAGCGGGGGAATTCTTCAGCATCACTCAGTGCGGCCTCGACCAGACGCGGGCGGGGAATCACGCGGGGCACGGTTTGCTTGAGAGACTCGACGTTGGGGCCACTAGCACAGTAGGCATCAACAAATCGAGCGTCACCAAACATCTCATAGGCGTCTGCCGGTTCACCCGCCGCTGCGCTGACGAGACTGCGGTGGGCCTGCGTGAGATCCGGAGCGGACTGTGCAAGGGCCGCACTATAGTCCTGGAAGAGCTCGTCGGGAATCTGCAAACGGCTCGCGGCTTCGCGGCGGCGCGCCTTTTCATAGCGCTCGCCAAAGGAATTGATGGCCTCCTGGGCCCAGGTAAGGGAAGCGTCGGGGGAGACGTCGAAAAGCGGCAGCAGTGATTCCGCCAACCGCGCAAGGTTCCAGCCCAGCATGTCGGGCTGGCGCCCAAAGCGGTAGCGGCCCTGCGTATCGATGGAGCTAAACCAGGTATTGAGGTCATAGTTTTCCATGAACGCGCACGGCCCGTAGTCAATCGTCTCACCCGATAGCGTGGTGTTATCGGTGTTCATCACGCCGTGGATGAAACCCACCTGCATCCACCCGGCAACTGTCGCTGCCTGTGCGTCCATGACGCGGGTAAACAGCTCCCGGTAGTCGGCGCCAGGGTAGTGGCGTTCAATGGTGTAATCGGCGAGCCGCTGGAGCAACCCGGGTACCTGCGAGTGCGCGGCGAAGTGGAAGGAACCAACACGGATGTGGCTCGCGGCAACGCGCACGAGAACGCCTGCTTCCTCCACCATCTGGCGCTGAATGGGACGGCCGGTCCCGATGACCGCCAGCGACCTTGTGGTGGGTACACCGAGGGCGTGCATCGACTCGGAGAAGAGATATTCACGCAGCATCGAGCGCAGCGTGCCGCGCCCATCAGAGCCATAGCGCGAATAGGGGGTTAGTCCTGTCCCTTTGGCATGCAGATCCCAGAGGCCCGTGGGGTTGTGCGCAGCGGTGGGGCCGGTGACTTCACCCAAGAGGAGGGCACGGCCATCACCCATTGTCGGGTTGTATTGGCCGAACTGAAAGCCGGCGTAGGCCATTGCGTGGGGAGTAACTGGACCGCGGCCGAGGAGAAACTCTAGGCCGTCTTCGCTGCGCAGCCAGTCCAGGTCGAGGCCCAGTTCGGCGGCTAGCTCTTCGTTGAGCGCCACCAATCGCGCCGTTGGCTGTTCCTCGCCTCGGCTCGCCGTGACCATGTGGGGAAGGCGTTGGGCGAATTCGCTGCGTAGCTCGAAGGGGAGGGAGGCATCAGACATCGCGTGACTCCAGGGTTCCGCGCACGCGAACGTGGGCGTTGCCGCCGACCCAGATGTCATGACCATCGTCGTTGATATAGACGCGGCCATCGCGCCCTACCTGGCCGCCCTGTGCCGCGGTATAGCGGGCAGGAACAGCACCCTTGGCGCGCAGGAATTGGGCAGCGCCGCCGTTGAAGGAACCGGTGACGGGATCCTCGAATTGCCCGGTGATGGCGCGGACTACATAAGCGGGGTGATCATTACCGGTGAGCCCGACTACGCCCACTTTGACGCGCGGGGTGGGCGTGGGGCGAAGATTTTGCACGGCCTCGGCAGACTCGAGCTGGACTAGGCGCCAGCCGGGCCCGTTGTCTACCCAGCCGGAGTCAAGGATGCTGTCCTCGTCGATCCCAAGGGCGGCGGCTGCCTCAGCCCGCTCCTCATCACTTAGCGCCCCTTCACGCACCAAGGGCGGGGTAGCGAAGGCGAAGCGGCCCTCTTCCTGGCGCACGGTGACCAACCCAACTCCGCATTCCTGAATCAGGGTGCCGTTCTTTCCGAGTAGTTCCGCCGCCACGCGTGCGCTGCCCAGCGTCGGGTGGCCGGCGAAAGGAAACTCCTCGTACGGGGTAAAAATCCTCACTCGGTAGTCTGCACGTGGATCCGTAGGCGAGCACAGGAAGGTTGTCTCCGAAAAGTTTGTCCAGTGTGCGATGCGCTGCATCTCTTCGGTGCTCAAGCCGTCGGCATCCGCCACCACAGCAAGGGGATTTCCCGTAAACGGCCCAGTGGCAAAGACATCTACTTCAAAGAATCGGTGCTGCATGAGGCTTAAGTCTAGTCGCACCGGTGAGCAGGGAGGTCTACGCTGGGCTGCATGAGCGAAGCACTCTTTAGCCGCGTCGAACCTATCCAGACCATGGCGGATGGGACCGTCAAACAGGTCAACCCCTTCTCCGGAACGGAGGTGTGGACGGTGCCGGGACGTGGAAACCGTCCGCTCTCGCGTCCTGCGAAGGATCCGCAGCCCCTGACGGCCGATGCCATGACGCACAGCTGTGCTTTTTGCTCCGGGCGCATGTTAGACACCCCGCCGGAAAAGTCCCGCATCCTGGCTTCGGGGGAGATCCAGCGCGGGCTCCTTCCACACGAGCTGGACACAACCCAGCCGGTGTTTCGCCGGGTTCCTAACCTTTTTGAGATCGTGTCTTATGACTACTGGCATGAGAACTATGGCTTCACCATGGACCCAGACCTAGCTCAGCACAAGGAGAAATATGAAGCCGATGAGGCCGGGCGCCTGCACGTACTCAACGTGGTGCGCACCAAACTCAAGGCCGCGGGCAAAGACGCCGCGCTGGGCGACGACTCTCTCCTCGCCCTCGCCGATGGCTTCTTCGGTGGCGGGCACGATGTCATCATTTCTTCGCGCCACTTCGTGGAGGGGGCGGTCGACGACAGCCAGCTGGCTTCCTCCGGCACGCTGAGCCCCGATGAGCACTTTCTGCTCACAACCTTCACCGCGGAATCAACGCGCGAGCTCTACCAGCGAAACCGCTATGCCTCTTATGTCGCCGTGTTCCAGAACTGGCTGGCACCGGCGGGCGCGTCCTTCGACCACCTGCACAAGCAGCTCGTCGCGATTGATGCTCTGGGCATGGCAGCCCAGCAAGAAAATGCGATTCTACGTGCACACCCCAACATGTACAACGATTGGGCAGTTGGGTATGCGGCAAAGCGCAACCTTGTTATCGCAGAGAATGACTATGCGGTCCTCTTCGCCGGCTTTGGCCACCGCTATCCCACGCTGGAGATCTTCTCCAAGTCGCCCCGCTGTGAACCGTGGGAACAAACACCTGGCGAAGTCCGTGGAATGTCGGATCTGATCCATGCTGCACACGCCGCAGTGGGGCCGGATGTGGCATGCAATGAAGAGTGGCACCACCGCCCACCCAGCGTGGATCTGCCGCAGCCGTGGCGCGTGATGATCAAGCTCAGGGTATCGACCTTGGCCGGCTTTGAAGGCGGCACGAAGGTCTACATCAACACCATCGATCCATGGGGCTTGCGTGATCGCGTCGTGGACGCCATGTTCCGCCTTCGTGAGCGCGGAAAGATTGCCTCCGGCATCTCTATCGCCACTGAGTGCGAGCTCAAACGCAATAGTTTGCGTTATAACCCGCTGGTGTAATCAGTAACGTTTAGTCCACGTAGGTTTGTTCGCCGCCTGCGTGAAGATAATCGCGGAGGTACGGCAGGGCGAGAGCAACCGTGCCGTGCCGTGGGGCATCGATAAGCCCCTGCTCTAGCAAACGCGCGCGCACTTCACTGAGAGACGTCGTCGTTGTCTTCAGCTCGTGAGCGATAGCGCCAGATGTGGCCGTCCCCGCCTCATCTGCGATATCAGCCAGCGCGTGAAGGTACTCAAGTTGTCGTTGGCTGAGCGCACGTACCGCAGGATCGTGCACTTGGGTTCCCATTGTCGTGATTGCCTCACCAAGAACTGCGTCGACGGTTGTTGAGGAAATGGTCGTCTCACTGGCTTGGGATGCAGCGTTCCAGGCCAAGTACCCGATGAGCTGGATGAGGAAGGGATAACCGTGGCTCGCTTCAGTAGCGCGGTCGGCGGCTTCGTCGTTGAAAGCAATCGAAGTCAAAGCTGCCGTATCTTTGAAAGCGCTGGTCGTAGCTTGCGGGTTAACAGGTCCTAGGTGAAATCTGCGGGCACGGCGCAGAAACGTTGTTCCCGGCAGGTGTAGAAGCTTGTCAACACCGGCAGTAAGCCCTGCCATCACGATGGAAACGTCGAGTTCATCGCGAACAAGATGCTGGAATGCGACTGCGATTATCTCAAGGTCATGAGGATCGGCGTCCTGAATCTCATCGATAGTAAGTAGAATTCCGCTGTCTCGGAGATGAGCGGAGAGTTCGCGCAAGCGCGATTCTAATGTTGGCACTGGTGGCGTACCAATCTCTTCAGTACCAATGCCACCGAGGCCCGCTATACGTATGTCTTTGATTCGACGGGTTGATGGAGAAGCCAGCTGGTTGATCTTTTCTGGGATGATGGAGTCGATGAGCTGAGTGACTGAATTGCTTCGACCACTGACTCGAATAACAGCCCATCCTTGTTGGGCTGCGATGTCCTCGAGCTCAGTCAACAGGACCGTTTTGCCCATCCCACGATGACCGCTAATAAGCATTGCGCGATTAGGGTTGCCAACTCCGCCGTCGAGCCCAACCGTGAAGTCATTGAGGACCGCACTGCGGCCAGCCCACTTAAGTGGGCTGGCACCAAAGGTTGGGCGAAAAGGGTTTCCAGTCATGCTGGAAGTATATAGCAACCAGATAAATTGATAAATAGATAAATTGATAAATAGATAAATCGGCGGGCGTAGATAAATTGATAAATAGATAAATCAGACCACGAGCACCAGCTCGGTGCCGCGCAGTTCGGTGCTCATGCCCGCCTCCTGGGCTACGCGGGCGGCATCCTCGAGGGAGGAGACATTCTCGCCCTGGAGGGCGAGTACGCGAGCGAGTTCCCCCTTGTAGTGCTTGTTGAAGTGGGAGACCACCTTTCGGGAGCCATCCTCCTGCACTGACTCCACGCGCACCGTGGAGGCTTCTTTGAGCTTGCCCAGCTGTTGGTAGGTGCCCGAGCGCATGTCGATGAGGAACTCGCCTGCGTCGATAAGCGCGCGCAGCTCATCGGTGATGGCCGTACCCCAGCGAGACTTGAGAGTCTTCCCGCCCAACTTGGTGCCACCTGAAAGCCGGTAGTGGGGGATGAGATCATCGGCGCGCAGCAACCCGAAGAGAGCATCACCCACAGCGAGGTGTTGACGTGCGGCTGGGGGAAGGGAGGGGGAATCGAGGGCGTCGTACAGCACGCCCGTAAATCGCTCAAGGGCGGGCATGGTGGGGGAGGACGCCAACTCGCGGTTGGACTCGGCTTCCCCGCGCAGCTTCTCCGAGAGCTTGAGCACCTTTTGCGCCTCGTCGAGGTCCAAAGAAGACAATTCAGCAGCGATTTCTTGGCGTATCGGATTCAGCGCGGGGAAAGAGAGCTCTTCCCAGTTGAGGGGCGCGCCGCTGCCGCCGTGTGCTTTGGTCTCAGAAGGAGGGAGGATGATCAGCATGGCTACATGCTAGCGATGTAGACTGAGCAACCATGATTACACGTCTTTCTGAGCTTTTCCTCCGCACTCTTCGTGAGGATCCGGCTGATGCCGAAGTCCCCAGCCACAAGCTTCTCGTCCGCGCAGGCTATGTGCGCCGCGTCGCGCCGGGTGTGTACACCTGGTTGCCATTGGGACTGCGCGCCATGCGCAAGATTGAAGACGTTATTCGCCAGGAAATGAACGCCATCGGTGGTCAGGAAATGCTCTTCCCGGCGCTGCTGCCGCGCGATCCTTATGAGCAGTCGAACCGCTGGACGGAATACGGCGATAACTTGTTCAGGCTTAAGGATCGCAAGGGCGCGGACATGCTGCTGGGCCCGACCCATGAGGAGATGTTCGCCACCGCGGTGAAGGATATGTATTCCTCCTACAAGGACTTCCCGGTCACGCTGTACCAGATTCAGACGAAGTACCGCGATGAGGAGCGCCCGCGCGCTGGCGTGCTGCGCGGCCGCGAGTTCACCATGAAGGACTCCTACTCCTTCGACATGACGGATGAGGGGCTCGAGGAGTCCTATGCCCGCCATCGCAAGGCCTACCAGAACATCTTCGACCGCCTAGAGATCGATTACGCGATCTGCAAGGCCACCTCCGGTGCGATGGGTGGCTCGGCCTCCGAGGAGTTCCTTGCCGTGTCCGAGGTGGGTGAAGATACCTTCGTCCGCGCCACTGAGGGCGATTACGCAGCCAACGTGGAAGCAGTAGTGACCCAGGCGCCGGAAGAGATTCCCTTCGACGGTCTGCCGGAGGCACAGGAACACGAGACCCCGGACGCCGAGACCATTGAGTCCCTGGTGGAGTGGGCCAAGGGTGCTGGCATTACTGTCGACGGCCGCGAGGTCACCGCAGCGGACACCCTCAAGTGCATGATGATCAAGGTGGCTGCGCCCGCAGCCGCTGAGGAAGAAAAGGAATGGGAGCTGGCCGCCGTTCTCATTCCGGGCGACCGCGAACTGGATGAAAAGCGCCTCGAAGCTTCGCTGGAGCCGGTCGAGTTTGAGCTCGCCGGCGAGGGCGACTTCAAGAAGAACCCCTTCTTGGTCAAGGGCTACGTTGGCCCGCGTGCCCTCAACGCTCACGACGTGAAGGTTTATGCCGACCCGCGCGTTGTTTCCGGGTCGTCCTGGATTACCGGCGCGGATGCCCCGCAGCGTCACGTCGTCGGTTTGGTGGCCGGCCGTGATTTCACCGTGGATGAGTTCATCGAGGTCGCGGAGGTCAAGGAGGGTGACCCGGCGCCGAACGGTCAGGGCACTCTGACCCTGGAGCGCGGCATTGAGTTGGGCCACATCTTCCAGCTGGGCCGCAAGTACACCGAAGCATTCGACGTCCAGATTCTGGATGAGAACGGCAAGCGCGCCGTGCCGACCATGGGCTCCTATGGCATTGGTGTCACGCGCATGCTCGCCGTGCTGGCGGAGCAGCGTCACGATGAGAAGGGCCTCAACTGGCCAGTGGCCGTGGCGCCCTACCAGGTGCATGTCGCCGTGGCCAACAAGGACGCCGCTGCCCTTGAGGCCGGCCAGAAGCTTGTGCAGGACTTGGACCGCGCGGGCATCGAGGTGCTTTTCGACGACCGCCCCAAGGTTTCCCCGGGGGTGAAGTTCAAGGATGCGGAGCTTCTGGGCATGCCGTTCGTCGCCATCCTGGGCCGCGCTTTCGCTGAGGGCATCATTGAGCTACGCATCCGCGGCGGCGAGACCCGCGAGGTTCCCGCAGACTCCATCGTGGACACCTTAACGGAGCTCATCCGCGGCTAGGTACGTTAAGCGCGTAGGCTCGCGGGTATGAGTACTCACAACCCCGCACTGACATATTCAATGGCTGCAGCACTCTCTGCCATGGGAGTGCTGCATTTTGCTAAGCCGAAGCCCTTCGAGTCCATCATCCCGCCACAGCTTCCAGGGTCGGCTCGCTTCTACAACTTCACCTCTGGCGCCTGGGAAGTGGTGACCGGTGCACTCCTGGCGAACCCATCGACGCGGCCTGCAGGCGGCCTTTCAGCCCTAGCTTTGCTCGCCGCCGTGTGGCCGGCGAACTTCTACCAGGCCTACAGGGACTTAGAAAGCGGCAAGGCATCAACCGGCAAGAAGATCTACCATGCGGTGCGTCTGCCGTTGCAGATTCCGGTCATGCGCTATGCCTGGTCGCTGTACGCCGAAAAGAACGCCAAACGTCGGTAGCGCAGGAAAATCGAGCCCGCGAGGAAGGAATCAAGCTGCACTGATGCGGTGAGATTGGGCGGCTACAGAAATAAGCCAGCTTCGCCATTCAGCATTGGGTGCCGCTTGGTCGGGCACCTCCTGTGAGGCGGCGGAGGCCCATGTCACCGTGTCACTATGCGCGACGTAGTCAAGGAACGCGCGCGCTGAGGCGGCGTCTACGGGCAGCTCACCGGAGGACGAGGTGTAGGCCGCTGCGGGCTGTGGCACTGGTCCGATTTTGGCTACTGCTTCTTGGAGCGCGAGGACGCGGTTCTCGTGCAGAGCGAGGCGCTCATCAACCAGCTCTTCGACGTCAGGTGTGACATAGGAACGAGCAAAGTCCAAGGCATACACCTGCTGGTATTCCCAGTCCAAGAGTTCGGTGGCGAGGTCAGCGTCATCCTCCGTCAGCTCCGGCACAGCGCCCGGTTCATCGGTGGAGCGGGCCTCCATTGCGATGGCTTGGGCGACGAGCAAGGGCCGAGATTCCGGGGAGACCGCGTCAAGCTGCTCTTCAGTCGATGAAGAAGCTGCGGCAAGCACGGCAGCCGCATCAGTGGCCTCGTGTGCTTCACCCTCACGATTCACTTCGCAGGAGCGCGGAACGTGTCCTTCCTCGTCGCGGCCGCAGAGGCGCTCAATTTCGGAGTAAAGCTCGTCTGCGTGCTGCGCGCGCAGGGACGCGGCATCGGGATCGAGTTTCTGCAGTGCGTGGGCGTCGGCGCTGGCATCGTGAGCCAGAGAGGTCAACGTAGGGTCTGCATGGGGGCCAAAATAATCCACGATCGCGTCGGTGGCTTGGCAGCCACCCAGCCAGGGGGCGGCGCAGACTAAGAGGGCGGGCACAACTACTCGGCGGTTCACGCGATAGACCCTACCCGGGTGTCCTAGTCTAGAGCGCATGGCATTCCCAACACCCGCGCAACTAACCGAAATCCTGCAGCCTGTCGCCGCCGCGCGCGGCCTCGACATCGAAGACGTGAAGACCACTCGTGCAGGAAAGAAATCTCAGGTCATCATCCGTGTTGACGGTGACGAACGCCCAAGCTCTGATCTCATTGAGGAGCTCTCGCAGGAGATTTCGGCGCTCTTTGATGCCCAGGAAGAAGCGGGCACCCTCAACTTTGGCGCGGGTTACACCCTGGAGGTGTCGACGCCGGGGGTGGACTTTCCGCTGAGCGCCCCGCGCCACTGGCGCCGCAACCAAGGAAGGCTCGTGGGCTACGCACTCACCGAGGAACCTGGCACGACCCGCGTCGCCCGTATCGGAGCGCTGTCCAAGGATGAAGAATCCGTGGCGCTCATCACCACCGTGAAAAAGGAGGTGCGCTATCAGGTTGAGCGATTGGAAAATCTAAGCCGCGCAGTGGTAGAAATTGAATTTGCCCAACCTTCAGCTATGGAGCTGGAGGCGGCACAGCAGACGTTCGACTTCGCCGAGCAGAACTCGGCAACCCGAGAGGACTAACAAGTGAATATTGACCTAGAGGCACTTCGCACGATTCAGCGCGAGCGCGGCGTCCCGGTAAAGGACCTGCTCGAAGCGATTGCGGGTGCCCTTTTGTATTCCTACCTGGATCACCGTGCCGAGTCAGCCGAGACCAAGGCGGAAGGTACGAAGTCTCGCGTCGACATCGACGCCGATAGCGGTGCTGTCACCGTCGTCGTGACCGAGAGTGATCCGGAGACTGGAGAGGTCATCAGTGAATACGACGACACTCCCGACAACTTTGGGCGCATCGGCGCGCAGGCGGTCCGCGATGCCATCTTGCGTAAGCTGCGCGAGAATGAGGCGGAACGAACCTACGATTCCTATTCGGAGCTCACCGGAACGGTTGTGTCGGGCGTCGTCCAGCGCGATATTCACGCGAACAAGCGCGGCGTCGTCGTGGTGCAGCTGGGTACCGAACACGACTCGCAGGATGCTTTCCTGCTGCCTGCTGAGCAGCTGCCGGGGGAGAAGCTCGAGCACGGCGACCGCGTCAAGGCATATGTCGTAGGCGTGAACCGCAACGGAGCCAAGGTGCAGATCACGTTGTCGCGTACTCACCCAGAGTTGGTTCGCGGCCTCTTTGAACTTGAGGTCCCGGAAGTCGCAGACGGCGCAGTTGAGATTATCGCCATTGCCCGCGAGGCTGGCCACCGCTCCAAGATCTCCGTTCGCGGCCACGCCAAGGGCCTCAACGCCAAGGGTGCGTGTATCGGCCCGAAGGGCTCCCGCGTTAGCAACGTGATGCGTGAACTCGGTGGCGAGAAGATCGACATCATCGATTTCAACGAAGATCCTGCCGTCTATGTGGGCAACGCTCTTGCTCCGTCAAAGGTCGTGCGCGTAGAAATCCTCGACTCGGAGGCGCAAGTGGCCAAGGTGACTGTGCCGGATTACCAGCTCTCGCTCGCAATCGGTAAGGAAGGCCAGAATGCCCGCCTCGCGGCGCGCCTGACTGGATGGAAGATTGATATTCACTCTGATGCCGCTCGCGATTAGCTTTCCGACGGGCCTGCGGTGGGATTAAAGGTTTGGCCCGTTTTCGCGTAGAGTAGACAACGGCCCACATGCAGGAATGCTGTGGCGCAGGAATAGTGGCGATACGACGTAAGGAGTTGGATGTCTCAAGGACAGCGGCTCCGCACGTGTATTGCTACGCGTCAAAAGCATCCCGACACGGAACTGCTCAGGGTGGTCGCCGATAGGGACGATCCTTCAGGACGCCGTGTTGTTCCGGATCCAGGCCGCCGCCTTCCTGGGAGGGGAGCGTGGATTAGACCGGATCTGGAAGCAGTAGAGCTGGCGGAGCGAACCCGTGCCTTCAGGCGCGCGCTCCGATTGTCCACAGACGTGGACACAGGTCACGTACGTGAGTACCTCGCTGCTCAGCAGCAGGTGCAGTCGGCGGGCAAGCGCCCGTGCGACCCAGAGTTAAAAAGGAAGACCGAACACTGATGAGCGCACAACGATGAAGCAGCATCAGCGATGAAAGTCCATAGCCATTAACTAGGGGTCAAGCCGTGTTCCGCGGCCTTGGCTCCTAGAAAGATTAAAGAGGAGACAAGTGCCCGGAAAGCTACGTGTACACGAGTTGGCAAAGCAGCTCGGTGTAACCAGCAAGGAACTGCTCGCCACGCTGAAGGAACAAGGCGAGTTCGTCAAGACCGCATCCTCGACCATCGAACCGCCGGTGATCAAGAAGATGCGCGCACACTATGAAGCAAAGGGTGGCAACGACAAGCCCGCAGACAAGAACGCGTCTGCAGCTACCCCTGCTTCCGCTGCCAAGAAGACTGCAGAGAAGAAGCCGGCGGAAAAGAAGCCAGCAGCCACGCCAAAGCCTGGCCCCAAGCCGGGTGGTGCCCCGAAGCCAGGTGCTGCTCCGACACAGAGCGGCGCCCCCAAGCCGGGTGCCGCTCCCAAGCCGGGCGGTGCCCCGAAGCCGGGTGGCGCTCCCAAGCCCGGAGCACAGCGCAAGGGCGGCGAACGCGCAGTTACCCCGCGTTCCATGCCGAAGCCTGGCGGTACCCGCCGCGTGGCCAATAACCCGTTCTCCACGGGTAGCTCCAGCGATCGACCCAGCCCAGGGCCGCGCCCGGGCGGAAGCAAGGGTCAGCGCTCTGGCGGCAAGCCTGGAGATAACCGCGGCGGTAAGGGCGGCGCACGCCCGCAGGGCGATGGCAACCGTGGTGGTGGACGTCGTCCTTCGCCAGCGATGATGCCTTCGCATCCGAATCCGGCCAGTATGCCGTCGAAGGCCGCAGGTAGCGGCGGTGGCGGTCGCGGTCGTGGCGGCCGCGGTGGTGGCCCAGGCCATGGCGGTCCAGGCCACGGAGGTTTCCGTGGTGGACGCGGCGGACGCCGCGGTGGCACCGCTGGTGCATTCGGACGTCCCGGTGGCGCACCGCGTCGCGGTAAGAAGTCGAAGCGTCAGAAGCGCCATGAGTTTGAAGAGCAGCAGAAGCATGAGGTAGGCGGCGTACGCTTGCCTGACGGCGGCGGTAAGGTTGTTCGCCTTCGCCGCGGTGCTTCCCTGGCTGACTTCGCCGAGAAGATTGGTGCGGATCCCGCAGCATTGGTGCAGGCGCTCTTCAACCTCGGTGAGATGGTGACCGCTACGGCCTCCGTATCTGAGGACACCCTGCAGCTCTTGGGCTCGGAGATCAATTACGAGGTCCAGGTTGTCTCCCCTGAGGATGAGGACCGCGAGCTGCTCGAGTCCTTCGACCTGCAATTTGGTGAGGACGAGGGCGGCGAAGAAGCCCTTGAGAAGCGCCCGCCAGTCGTGACCGTGATGGGTCACGTTGACCACGGTAAGACCCGCCTTCTGGATACCATCCGTAAGACCAACGAAGGTGCGGGCGAGGCCGGCGGCATTACGCAGGGCATCGGCGCCTACCAAACCACGGTGGACGTTGAAGACGGTCCGCGAACCATCACCTTCCTGGATACCCCGGGTCACGAGGCGTTTACCGCCATGCGTGCCCGCGGTGCTAAGTCCACCGACTTGGCCATCCTGGTGGTTGCTGCTGATGACGGCGTGATGCCGCAGACCATCGAGGCAATCAACCACGCGAAGGCAGCGGATATCCCTGTGGTCGTCGCGGTTAACAAGATTGATAAGCCGGAAGCTTCCCCGGACAAGATTCGTGGTCAGCTCACTGAGTACGGACTTGTTCCGGAGGAGTACGGCGGCGACACGATGTTCGTGGACATTTCTGCGAAGAACAACATCAACATCGACGACCTGCTCGAGGCTGTCATCCTGACCGCGGACGCTTCCCTAGAGCTCACCGCTAACCCGGACATGGACGCGCAGGGCTCTGCCATCGAGGCTCACCTCGACCGCGGTCGAGGCCCGGTGGCTACGGTCATCATCCAGCGCGGTACGCTGCGCATCGGTGATTCCATCGTGGTCGGCGATGCCCACGGCCGCGTGCGTCGCATGCTCGATGAATTCGGTAACGATGTGGAAGAAGCCGGTCCGTCCCGCCCGGTCCAGGTGCAGGGTCTCAATGGCGTACCAGGTGCCGGCGATAACCTCTTGGTTGTTGAGGACGACCGCGTGGCTCGCCAGATTGCCGCACAGCGCGATGCTCGCAAGCGTTCCGCTCTGCAGGCGAAGGCGCGCAAGCGCGTCTCCCTCGAGGATCTGGATGCCGTGCTCAAGGAAACCTCGACGCTCAACCTCATCCTCAAGGGCGACAACGCCGGTTCCGTCGAGGCACTGGAAGACGCCCTCTTGGATATCGAGGTCGACGACGAGGTACAGCTCAACATCATCGACCGTGGTGTTGGTGCGGTGACGCAGACCAACGTCACCTTGGCTGCTGCCTCCGACGCCGTCATCATCGCCTTCAACGTCCGCGCTGAGGGTAAGGCAACCGAGGAAGCCAACGCTGAGGGCGTTGATATCCGCTACTACACGGTGATTTACCGTGCTATCGAAGAGGTCGAGGCAGCGCTGAAGGGCATGCTCAAGCCTATCTACGAGGAGCGCGACACCGGTGCAGCGGAGATCCGCGCGCTGTTCAAGTCCTCCGCGGTCGGCACCATTGCCGGTTGTATGGTCACCGAGGGCAAGGTCAAGCGCAACGGCAAGGTGCGCCTCGTACGCGACGGGAACGTCATTACCTCCGATGCCAAGATCGAGTCCCTGCGCCACGAGAAGGATGACGCCAACGAGATTAACGCCGGATACGAGTGCGGTATGGTTCTGTCCTACCCGGACATCCAGGTAGGCGATATTATTCAGGCCTTCGAAGAAGTCGAGGTCCCGCGCGACTAGCCGCACCTGAGTTCTTCACTTTGTGACAGAGCTCAGATACTAAAGCCCAGCCAGTAAATATTCTGGCTGGGCTTTAGTCGTTTCGGCCGAACGGCGTCGAATCGGTATCCTAGACTAGTTGCCAGTAACCGTACGCAAAGGAGCTTCACCATGGTTGATCACGCACGCGCCGCACGCATGGCTAAGCGCATTCAGACAATCGTTGCGAGTGCGATTGAACGCCAGATTAAGGATCGCCGCCTTGAACTGGTAACCATCACAGATGCCCGCGTAACGGGTGACCTGCACGATGCCACCGTGTATTACACGGTGCGCGGAACGGATATTGATTCTGAGCCGAATTTTGACCAGGCGGCCGAAGCACTCACAAGGGCCAAGGGCCAATTGCGCAAGATCGTGGGTGATGAGCTGTCCGTTCGCTTTACCCCGACGTTGTCTTTTGAGCTCGATACCGTCCCTGAAGCCTCCGCTCACATGGAGGATGTGCTCGCACGCGCACGCGCACGCGATGCGGAGTTGGCCAAGCTGAAGGAAGGCGCGAAGCCGGCTGGGGACGCGAACCCATATAAGACCTCGGATGAGGAAGAAGACTAAGTGTCACGAACCAACTACGAAGCCGCAGTTGATGCGCTGGTACAGGCCAGCAGCATTTGCATCATCACCCACTTGCGCCCCGACGCCGACGCTGTTGGCTCAGCGGCGGCCCTCACGTTGGCGCTTCGTCAGCGCGGTAAGCAGACCCGCACCGTGATTGGCCAGCGCCGAGACATTTCCGCCAACCTGTTTTCGATTCCCACCGTGGATGAAATCGAGTTGGTAGATGAGCTCCCGCAGGGCTATGACCTTTATGTCACTGTGGACTGCGGATCGATCGACCGGACCGGATCGGTAGCACGGGGCATTGAGGAGATGGCGGCCGTTGGGCGCGTCCTGTGCATCGATCACCACGCCTCGAACGACGGCTTTGGTGCGATCAATGTTGTGGATCCGGTGTGCGAGTCCACCACGGTGGTGTTGCTCGATATCTTAGATAGGCTGTCCATTCAGATTGATCGCGTCATCGCGCACTGTCTGTACGCCGGGCTAGTGACCGACACAGGTAACTTCCGGTGGGGCCGCCCAGCGATGCACGATATTGCCGCGCGCCTGATGCTCTATGGGCTTGATACCAAGCAGATCGCGTTGGAGCTTATGGACGCCAGCACCGCCGATGACCTGCAGATGATCGGTCGCGTCCTCTCGGACCTCAGGATCGAAGCAGCGGGAGAGCACAGACTCGCTGTCCTCTTCGTGCCGCATGAGGAAGTCAGTACGCACGCAGATTCCGCGATCGAGTCCTTCGTCGACTATGTCCGCGCCTTGAAAGGCACAGACATCGGGGTTGTGTTCAAGGAACAGGCCCCTGAAGTGTGGGCGGTGTCTCTGCGCTCCTCAGCAGTGAACTGTGCCGAGGTGGCCCTCACCTTTGGCGGAGGAGGCCATATTCCAGCCGCCGGCTATACCGCGCACGGCACGCCTGAGGAGGTTATTGCGCAGCTGGTAGGTGTGTTGTCTTAAATGGCTTCCGAGCAACCCGTCAAGGTTTCTGCGGCGGAAGTCTTCCGTCTTGCCGTGCCCGCTTTGGGTGTCTTAGCGGCCATGCCGCTGTATTTGCTTTTGGACACCGCGGTCGTGGGACGGTTGGGCGCGCAGGATCTGGCCTCGCTGGGGGCTGCGGCCACGATCCATTCGGTGGTCACTACCCAGCTGACCTTCCTGTCCTATGGCACTACCGCGCGTGCTTCGCGTTTGTTCGGCGCAGGCAAACGTGAGGAAGCTGTAGCCGAAGGTGTTCAGGCCACGTGGGTTGCGGTCGGCGTCGGCCTGGTCCTAGCGGTCCTTATGTGGCTCTTCGCCGGGGTTTTTGCCTCCTGGTTGACCGGCAACCCCGAAACGGCGAAGGGAACCGCACAGTGGCTGCGCATCGCCGCCATCGCGATTCCTTTTACCCTCATCACGATGGCTGGTAACGGTTGGATGCGAGGTGTACAAGACACCCGCAAGCCCTTGTACTTCACACTCGCCGGTATGATTCCTGGCGCTAGTGCAGTGCCTATTTTCGTGCACTTGTGGGGGCTGCAGGGGTCCGCCTTAGCCACGGTGTTGGGGATGGGAATCATCGCGGCATTCTTCCTCAGGGAACTGCGCCGCGAACATACCGGCTCGTGGGAAGTTCGCTGGCGCGTCGTACGCCGGCAGCTCGTGCTGGGGCGCGATCTCATTGTGCGCTCGTTGAGTTTTCAAGTGGCCTTTCTATCCGCAGCAGCTGTGGCTTCGCGCATCGGAACCGCACAACTGGCCGCGCATCAAATCTTGATGCAGTTGTGGAACTTCTTGTCCCTTGTGCTGGATTCCCTGGCAATTGCCGCCCAGGCCTTGACCGGCGCGGCACTGGGTGCAGGCTCAGCGCGTTATGCCCGCACGGTGGGTACTAAGGTGACGCTCTACTCGACGTCCTTCTCCCTTGGACTTGCTGTGATTCTTGCGCTTGGTTCCGGGATCATCCCGCGGATCTTCACCACGAGCCCGGAAGTCCTCGAGGTGCTCTCCGGACCTTGGTGGGTTATGACTTTCCTCGTCATCATCGGCGGGGTGGTCTTCGCCTTGGACGGCGTTCTCCTCGGCGCTGGGGATGCAGCGTTTCTTCGCACGCTTACCTTGGCGTCGGTACTTCTAGGCTTCCTTCCCGGCGTCTGGTTGGCTTTTGCTCTAGGCACCGGGCTTAGTGGAGTATGGGGCGGGATCGCCGCGTTCATTTTCATCCGCATGGTGGGCGTCGTCTGGCGCTTTCGCTCGATGCGGTGGGCGCGGGTCTAAGCCTGTGGTAGAAGTAGAGGGAATGTTCGTGTGAAGGAGGCATTATGACCACTCTGTGGGCCGTCTCCGATCTCCACGCGGCGGTGCGTGTCAACGGTGAGCGCATCGATGAACTCGTGCCGCCGAATCCCCATGACTGGTTGATTGTCGCAGGGGACGTCGCCGAGCGCATTGACCTGGTGATCAACACCTTGGCGCGGCTGAAGAACCGCTATGCCACCGTCATTTGGGTGCCCGGCAACCATGAGCTTTTTTCTCGGGGACAGGATGCATTTAAGGGGCGCGCAAAATACGACCGGCTTGTTGAAGGCTGCCGTGAGATCGGCGTGATCACCCCAGAGGATCCTTATCCGGTCTTCGGAGGGGTGACCGTCGTCCCACTGTTTACGCTGTACGATTACAGCTTTCGCCCGCCGGGGACCACGGTCGAACAAGAGCTTGCGAGCGCAAAGCAAAAGCAAATCGTCATGACCGATGAATTCGCCATCGCCCCCTTCGTCGATGTGCGTGCTTGGTGCTGGGACCGGCTGGCCTATTCAATTAAGCGCCTGTCCCGGGTGGAAGGGGAGACCGTCCTCATCAATCACTGGCCATTGGTCCAGGAGCCGACCCTCTACTTGCGCTGGCCCGAAGTGGCCTTGTGGTGCGGTACCCGCCACACGCGTTCGTGGCCGCGGCGCTACAACGCCAAAGCCGTGGTCTATGGACATCTTCACATGCCAAACCGTGCCAATATCGACGGCGTGGACCACATCGAGGTTTCGCTAGGGTATCCGCGTGAATGGCAGGCACACGGTGGCCTCCAGCAGTGGCCGTATCCGGTGCTCACCATCGATGAGACGACGGGGAGGGCCGAGCATGCTTGAGCCTTTCCTCTTCCCAGAGTCTGCGCGCTACTGCTATGTGCGCACGGATGAGTCGATGACTAATCTCCTCAATTTCCACCACCTATCCCCAGAGGAGCGCGCTGTGGTCTCGCAGGCCGTGGACGTCCGCAAGTCGGAATTTGGGGATGCCCGCTGGTGCGCTCACCGCGCGCTGAAGGAGCTTAATTACACCGGCGACGAACCTATTCTGCGCGGTGAGCGGGGCATGCCGCTGTGGCCGGAGGGCTACACGGGATCGATGACGCACACCGAGGGGTTGCGCGCGGCGGTGGCAGCGCCCACCACACACGTCCGCTCGATGGGACTCGACGCCGAGCCAGCGGAGCCCTTGCCGGAACACGTGTTGACGATGATCGCCCGGCCAGGGGAGATGCCGCAGTTGTCCCGCCTCCGCGCGGCGGGCATCTCCTGCCCGGACCGCCTGTTGTTTTGCGCGAAGGAAGCCACCTACAAGACGTGGTTCCCCATGACGCGGCGGTGGCTCGATTTCGATCAGGCCGAAATTGACTTGCGCCTCGACGGAACTTTAGTCTCCTACCTCCTAGCGCGACCGACCCCGGTGCCGTTTATTACCGGCCACTGGATCATTCGGGACGGCTATGTCATCGTCGCCGCCGCCGTCCCGGCGCTCAATTTTGAGAACTAAAGAGTGGAGGGGCGAGCGACAAAAACCGTGGCCAGGCGCTTGCCTTTCTCTTTGATCAGGGCGACGGATCGGCCCTGCGGATCGACGGCCGCGTAGGTGCCTTTCAACCCACGCGGCTCCAGCCACTTACCCATGGCCAAGGCCTGAGCCTCGTCATCGGTGACCTCCAAGACCGGATAGCTACGGGCGAGCGCCTCGTCGAGGCTCAAGGACAGCTTCGGGGAGGTCTCGAGGGTGTCGAGGGGGAGGGCGTCGTCAAGCGTAAAAGGCCCTACCTCCGTGCGGCGCAGCTCGGTGAGATGTCCGCCGACGCCGAGTGCTTCTCCCAAATCCCGCGCCAGCGAGCGGATGTAAGTACCCGAAGAACAGGCCACCGACACGTCCAGATCAATGAACTCTCCGGTGCGCCGCGTATCGAGGATATCGAAGCGGCTGACCGTGACGGGGCGCGCTGGAATCTCAACCTCTTCGCCCGCACGCACCCGTTCGTGGGCACGCTTGCCATCGATTTTGATCGCGGACACCGCTGCCGGACGCTGCATAATATCGCCGGTTAAGGCATCAACTTCCTGCGCAATGGCTGAATCTTCCACAGCGGTTGCCGGTTCGCCCCACGTTGGTTCCCCCTCCGCGTCGTCGGTGTGGGTCGCCATCCCGAGGCGAATCGTGGCGTCGTAAGCCTTGGTGGAGGCCACCATGTGGGCGAGGAACTTGGTGCCACGCTCAATGCCCACGATGAGCACCCCCGTGGCCATGGGATCTAGCGTGCCTGCGTGCCCCGCCTTGCGGGTGTGGAAGAAGCGCCGTAGTTTTCCCACGACATCGTGCGAGGTCATGCCGGCGGGCTTGTCGACGACCACGAGGCCAGAACGTTCGAGCGGATCAGTCATGCCCTGCAGTCTAGGGCACCGTCTGCTGTGGGATAGCATGGTGCCCGTGGATATTTGGTACGGAATCGATAGCATCCCCGCTGACCTCGGTCCGACGTCGGTGACAATTGGCGTCTTCGACGGCCTACACCGCGGCCACCAGCAGCTCGTGACGAAGGCCGTCGAGCACGCGCGCGAACACGGTCATAGTGCGGTCATGGTGACCTTCGATCCGCACCCAGTTTCGGTGTTCCTTCCGGAGCGCGCGCCGTTGTCCGTCATTACTTTTGAGCGCCGCATGCAACTGGCGGAAGAAATGGGCATCGAGGCCGTGCTCGTCATCGATTTCACTGAGGAGCTCCGGGGCGTTGAGCCGCGCGAGTACGTGACGGACCTCCTTGTGGGGCGCTTGCATGCGGAACACGTCGTGGTGGGGGAGAACTTCACCTTTGGCGCGGGCGCGGCTGGTACGGCGGCGGCGCTGGCGGAGTTCGGAGCCGAGTTCGGCTTCGGCGTTGACATCGTGCCCTTGCTTGACGACGACGGCGAGCGCGTCTGCTCCACCAACATCCGCGCCGCTCTTGCCAAGGGCGATATTGCACGCGCGAATTGGGCGCTGGGACGTCATTTCACGGTGACTGGGCCCGTCGTGCGCGGTGCAGGACGCGGCGGAAAGGAACTCGGTTTCCCGACCGCCAACCAGTACTTCCCGGAATCCGTCGCTATCCCAGCCGATGGCGTCTATGCGGGCTGGTTCGTGGTCGAGCCCACCGGCGCCCCTTTGGAAGGAGACATGGAGCCCGGTGTTCCTTATCCAGCGGCCATTTCGGTGGGCACAAACCCCACCTTCGGCGACGAGGAGCGCTCTGTGGAGTCCTTCGTGCTGGACCGCGACGCCGACCTCTACGGCCACGAGGCCACCGTGCATTTTGTCGATCACGTGCGCGACATGGAGAAATTCAACTCCGTTGAGGAGCTCCTAGCGGCCATGGAGCGCGACGTCGCCCGAGTTCGTGAGATTCTTGCCCGTGAGGCCTAAATGAAGATCATCCTCGACCTCGACACAGGAATCGACGACGCCCTTGCGCTCGCCTATGCCGTTGCGCACCCTGACCTCGAGCTGATCGGGGTCACCGGCACCTATGGCAACGTGCCGGTGGCCTTGGGAGTGCGCAACTCGCTGGCGTTGCTCGAGCTTCTCGACGCCTCGGACGTCCCCGTCTTTTCCGGCCCGACGCGGCCGGGCTTTAGCGTGGCTCCCATTTCGGCGTTCATTCATGGACGCAATGGCCTCGGCGAGGTTCTCTTGCCTCCGCCGCGGCGCAAAGCCTACGAGGATGCGGTGGGCTTTCTTGTCCGTTCGGTCCGCGAGCATGGCGAGGACCTGGTTATAGTGCCGACGGGGCCGTCGACAAGCATTGCAGCCGCCATGCGCGAGGACCCGGACTTTGCCCGCAACGCCCGCATCGTCATGATGGGCGGCGCGCTAACCGTGCCCGGAAACGTCACTCCTTATGCCGAGGCCAACGTCTTCCAAGATCCCCAAGCCACGGACTATGTCTTCCGTCATGCACAGAACCTCACGATGGTGGGGCTCGACGTCACGTTGCGCACGTTGCTCACCAGGGAGCATACGAAGCAGTGGCGAGGCACGCGGACGGGCCGGATCTACGCGGACATCGTGGACTACTACATCCGCGCCTACAAAACGACGTCTCCGCACCTCGGCGGTTGTGGGCTCCACGATCCCTTGGCGGTGGCAGTGGCAGCGGATCTTTCGCTGGTCACATGCCTCGACCTCAATCTGCGGTGTGAGGAGAACGGACGCACCATCGGTGACCCTGAGCGCCTAAACAATCCCACCACCCGCGTGGCCGTTGCTGTCGACGACGCGCGCTTCGTCGAGGATTTGATGTCGAAGCTGGGCAGCCTCTATACTTCTACTTCGGCTTGCTGACTGCGGTCCACAGTAGTCACGGGCAGCGCCTTTCAGGCGCAACATTTCATGTGGACTGAAATACAATAGGAGATTTTTCCATGGCTTTGAGCACCGAGAAGAAGGCTGAAATCCTCAAGGAGTACGGCCTGCACGAGACCGACACCGGTTCCCCGGAGGCACAGGTTGCGCTGCTGACTTCCCGCATCAACAACCTGACCGAGCACCTCAAGGATCACAAGCACGATCACCACTCCCGTCGTGGTCTGCTGCTCATGGTTGGTCGCCGTCGTGGCCTGCTGAAGTACCTGGCCGCTAACGACGTTGACCGTTACCGCGACCTGATTTCTCGCCTGGGTCTGCGCCGCTAAGCGCTGAACTTTTCAACCCCCGCACCTTGTGTGCGGGGGTTTTCTTGTCCCATCTGCTAAAATCCTTGGGCGTTGTCAGAAAACATCGAAGAAGAGGCGGCACCGAAGATCGCCATGACAGCTCCAAGGAGAGTTTCATACATGAGCGCTAAGAACGCTAAGAATCAATCGAACAACTCCGTCGAGTTCGCAATCGACGAGGACTACGGCATTACCGAGGCCATCGCCACCCTGGATAACGGCGATTTCGGCACCCGTACTATCCGTTTTGAGACGGGCCAGCTTGCTCGACAGGCTGGTGGCTCCGTGACCACCTACCTGGACGAGGACACCATGCTGCTGTCCACGACCACCGCTTCCAACCAGCCGCGTGAGGGCTTCGACTTCTTCCCGCTGACCGTGGATGTGGAAGAGCGCATGTACGCCGCGGGTAAGATCCCGGGCTCCTTCTTCCGCCGCGAGGGCCGTCCTTCCACCGAAGCTATCCTGGCCTGCCGCCTCATCGACCGCCCGCTGCGTCCGACCTTCGTGAAGGGTTTGCGCAACGAGGTTCAGGTCGTTGTCACGGTCCTCTCCATGGACCCGGAGGAGTACTACGACGTCGTTGCCATCAACGGTGCTTCTGCCTCCACTCAGCTCTCCGGTCTGCCGGTTTCTGGCCCGGTGGGTGGCGTGCGCATGGCGCTGATTGCCGATGACAAGCACCCGAAGGGACAGTGGGTGGCCTTCCCGAACAACGAGCAGCACGAGCGTGCTCTCTTCGAGATGGTCGTTGCCGGCCGCATCGTGAAGAAGGGCCGCAAGGACGACGTTGCCATCATGATGGTGGAGGCGGGCGCCGGCGTGAACGTGGCCGAGCGCATCAAGGAAGGTGCCCCGGCTCCGCAGGAATCCACCGTGGCTGAGGGCCTTGAGGCTGCCAAGCCTTTCATTAAGACCCTGTGCGAAGCGCAGGCAGGCCTGGCCGAGCGCGCCGCCAAGGAGACCCAGGAATTCCCGCTCTTCCCGGCCTATGGGGATGATGTCTACGCTGCTGTCGAAAAGGCTGCCTCCAAGAAGCTGGAGAAGCTGCTTACTATCCCGGGCAAGCAGGACCGCGACGATGCTACCAATGACTACATGGAGCAGGTTGAGGCACAGCTCATCGAGGACTTTGATGACCTCGATGAGGCCGATGCCTCCAAGCAGATCCGCAATGCTTTCAACGCCGTGATGAAGGCCATCGTCCGCAACAAGATCCTCACTGAAGGGTTCCGCATCGATGGCCGCGGCGTCACCGATATCCGCGACCTCGGCGTTGAGGTCGATCTCGTTCCGCGCGCCCATGGTTCCTCCCTCTTTGAGCGCGGTGAGACCCAGATTCTGGGTGTGACCACCTTGGACATGCTCAAGATGGAACAGCAGGTCGACTCCCTGACCCCAGTGGAGTCCAAGCGCTACATGCACCACTACAACTTCCCGCCGTATTCCACCGGTGAGACCGGCCGAGTGGGTTCCCCGAAGCGCCGCGAAATCGGCCACGGTGCTCTGGCTGAGCGTGCCTTGCTGCCGGTTATCCCGTCCCGCGAGGATTTCCCTTACGCCATCCGCCAGGTTTCTGAGGCCCTCGGCTCCAACGGTTCCACCTCCATGGGGTCCGTCTGTGCATCCACCCTGTCCCTCTACAACGCGGGCGTTCCGCTGAAGGCACCGGTGGCAGGTATCGCCATGGGCCTTGTTTCCGGTGAGGTCAATGGCAAGGAAAAGTTCGTGGCGCTCACCGATATTCTCGGCGCTGAGGACGCTTTCGGCGATATGGACTTCAAGGTCGCCGGCACCTCCGAGTTCATCACTGCGCTGCAGCTGGATACTAAGTTGGACGGCATTCCTTCGCACGTGCTTGCCGACGCCCTCGAGCAAGCCCGCGACGCCCGTGCCGCCATCCTTGACACCATGGCTGAGGTCATCGAAGGCCCTGATGAGATGTCTGGCCTGGCTCCGCGCATTACCTCTGTGACCATTCCGGTGAACAAGATTGGTGAGCTCATTGGCCCGAAGGGCAAGACCATCAACGCCATCACCGAGGAGACCGGTGCCGATGTCTCCATTGAGGAAGACGGCACGGTGTATATCTCTGCCGCTACCGGCGAAGCCGCTGAGGCAGCTATTGAGCGAGTAAATGGCATCGCTAACCCGCAGCTACCCAAGGTGGGCGAGCGTTTCCTTGGCACCGTGGTTAAGACCGTGGCCTTTGGTGCCTTCGTCTCCCTGACCCCGGGCCGTGACGGCCTGGTGCACATCTCGAAGCTGGGCGGCGACGAGCGCATCGAAAAGGTCGAGGACGTCGTCAACGTTGGTGACAAGATCCAGGTTGAAATCGCGGACATTGATAACCGCGGCAAGATTTCCCTGGTTCCGGTTGAGGAGGACTAATCCTCAGATCACCTAGGAACGACTAGGACGAGGGCCCTGCCATCCAGCGCTTAAGTAGCTGAGGCAGGGCCCTTAGCGTTGCCGCGGCCGCTATTCTTGGAAGTCGAGTACCAAGCGCTTGGGGTGCTCAAGGAAAGTCACCGAGTACGGCGTCTTCTTTTTCAGGCCAATGACCAGTTGGGATTGTGCCTCGAATGAGGTGGTGTATACGACTTCGCTCACCACGCCGGCACCAGGTGTAGTTCCCGGCTTCATATATTTTTCTTCAAGCTCAGGCGTGGAAGGCCGCGGGGTGCCTTCGATTCCCAGGTTGAGAAAAGCGCTTCCTTAAAAGCAGCGGCATTGGCTACCTGCCGGGAAGAGGAGCCAGCGTGTCATTGGACTGCTGCGGTGCATCGGCGGTGCTTGTGCTCGACGGAATCGTGCTGACCAGCGGCGCCGGTAACGTATCCGCGCCGCGATCCGCGCATCCGCCCAGCGGCATGATACATACAGCGGTGATGATTGCGACGATGGAAGCGGAAGAAACTGGACGCGACAATTTCGCTATCTCTTAAGCTGTACAAGTTGGATGAGGTTTCCTACGGTGTCATCGAAGACAGCGATGATAGAGGGGCCGACGTCGGTGGGCTCCATAGTGAAATCCACGCCCTTTTCAGTGAGCTCCCTATATTCCTTCTCCACGTCTGCGGACAAGAACTGGGTGGCAGGAATGCTATCGGCCTTGAGCGCTGCTGCGTAGTCCTTGGACACCGGGTGGGCCTTCGGCTCGAGGAGGAGCTGCGTATTTCCTTGACCTTCAGCATTGGTCACCGTGAGCCATCGAAAGTCTCCGTGGGTTACATCGTCCTTGGCTCGAAAGCCGAGCGTATTGACATAGAAGTCGTGCGCGCGAGCAACGTCATCGACAGGTACTGAAGCAATGTAGATCTGCATTCGCCCCATATAAACGAGCATGACGAAACCACGCCGGCGGCCCTGCCTGCAGCAGGGGAGACCTGACTAGGGCTGAGTGATACAGTCGTCGTTCTTTTCGACGGTGGGTGTGTTCTTGGTTTCTTGTCCTTGCGGTTGTTTGGAGTGGTGTCGTCGTTTGATTCGACGACTCGGGGTTTAGAAGGGGATGTCCTCGCCGTTGTCGGTGTTGGTCTGGGTTTCGGCTTCGGTGTTGGCTTTGGTTTTGGCTTGTTGTTGTGCGTAGTCGTCGAGTTCTTGTTTGAGGTGTTGGGCTTCTTCACGCACGCGTTTTCTGGTGGCGGTGATGTGTTGGGCGACTGTTTGTGCCCACCGTTTCTGTTTTGGTGCCAGGGGGCCTTCTGCTTCGTTGATGGTCC